>JAYUPC010000178.1:0-7085 GCA_043760355.1 Sphingomonadales bacterium | reverse complement strand
GCACGGCTTTGCGACAAGATTGATGCACGACTGCGCGATATTGCAGCATATGAAGCGGGTAAAACCACGGCTCTGACCGAAAGCGAATTGCCCGAAGAAAGTGAAGGCGATGAGGAACTGGAAGAGGCCTTTGAAGTAGGTGGCGCGCTGAAATTCAACCTCGCCCATATGAAGCGGCAAGAATGGGCGACGGCGTTACAAGCGGATCGTGATCGACTGGATGCACTGCGTGTTTCCGCAATGGCCGTCACCCCGGCCCGCGATTCCAAACTTGCCGATCTTCGCAAACTCCTCACCGACAAAGCGACCAACCCAACAACCAACCGCACGGGCGAAGCCAACCGCAAAGCTATCGTCTTCACTGCTTTTTCGGATACCGCCGAATATCTCTACAAACAACTTGTCCCGCTCGCCAAGGAATTGGGCATCAACGCGGCGCTAGTAACGGGCGGCGGCGAAACGAAAGCGATGCTCGGGAAAGCCCGCTATCAGGATATTCTCACCAACTTTGCGCCGCGCGCCAAGGGCCGCAAAGCGATGAAAGCAATGCCTCAAGACGGCGAAATTGACCTGCTGATTGCCACCGATTGCATATCGGAAGGGCAAAACCTTCAGGATGCTGACCTGCTCATCAATTATGACATTCACTGGAATCCGGTGCGGTTGATCCAGCGGTTCGGGCGGATAGACCGGATTGGCAGCCTCAACGACAGCATAAAAATGGTCAATTTCTGGCCGACACAAGACCTCAATCATTATCTGAAGCTCAAAGATCGGGTGGAGGCGCGAATGGCACTGGTCGATCTTTCGGCAACCGGCGATGACAATATTCTCGCCGATGCGCAGGAAGCGGCTGAGGCTGATCTGAAATGGCGCGACAAGCAATTGCTGCGCCTCAAGGATGAAGTGTTCGATCTGGAGGATGGGCAGGAGGGCATCACCCTTGCGGAATTCTCACTGGAAGATTTCCGCGCCGATCTCCTGCAATTTGCCCGCGTCAATGAAGAGGAATTGCGCACCGCGCCATTGGGCATCAATGCCATTGCCCCCGCCGAAGTCAGCGGCGGCACGCTCGATCCCGGCGCAATTTTCTGCCTGCGCCGCAAAGGCGATGTGGCAAAGGGCAGCGAGCAAGCCGTCGGCGGACTAGATCCTTTCTTCCTCGTTTATGCCCGCGATGATGGTAGCATTCGCCACGGCTTTGCTTCGCCCAAAACCATTCTTGATGCGATGCGCGCGCTGTGCCTTGGACGGAACGAGCCATTTGAGACGTTGTGCAAGGCCTTCGACGTGGAAACCGAAAAGGGCGCAAAAATGGATAGCTATGATATCATCGCGTTAGCGGCGGTCGCGTCAATTCGCGGAACATATGCGGCGCGTGCGCTTGGGGCGCTGGCCGCAACGCGCGGTGGCAAACTGCCTGATGCGACGCAACAGCCCCGGTCGGAAGATGATTTCGAACTCATCACTTGGCTGATAATCAGACCCGAAAGCGTTTCTGCGTGAGTAGCGCCCTATCCAACATTGATGATGCCATCCGGGCGTTCGCCAACATCGCGCTTGAGAAGGCTGGCCTCGGGTTGCTTGAAACCCTCGGCTATCGAAGCGCAAAGACAATTGCATTTACCGGTGCTCCTGCCGATTTCGCCGCTCAAATTGACCATGAAGGCAAACTCAAGGCCAAGGCTGCGTTGTTCGATCATTGGAACGAAGTCCGTTTCCTGTTCCAATTGACCAATGATGAAATTCCGATGCTTGGCCGCGAACGCGCATCGGCAGACCGCGTCGAAAATTACGGTAAGTCTATCGTCGATAGCTTTGTGTTCCTCGCCATCGCGCTGAATGGAGAAGACTGGACACGCGCGGCACTCGCGGGAATTACCCGCACGGTAAACGGCCTCTTCGCAATGCCGGTCATCATCCTTTTCAGACACGACGATAAAGTCTCGCTGGCGGTCAGCGAGCGGCGGCAGAACAAGCGCGATGCGGCGCGTGACGTGCAAACCGGGCGCATTTCCATCGTCCTCAACATTTCCACCACACGGCCCCACGCAGGCCATCGCCGTATATTGGATAGCCTGCGCCCGACCAACCTCAGAAACAGACCCTCCAATTTTGAGGAACTCTATCAAGGCTGGCTCTCCGCGCTCTCCACCAAGACGCTCAACGAACGCTTTTACAAGGAACTGGCCAACTGGTTCTTCTGGGCGCGCGAGCTGGTGGAATTCCCGGAAGGCGCTGGCAGCAAAAAAGAAGTGCCGTTGATCCGGCTGCTAACTCGGCTGATTTTCTGCTGGTTCATCCGCGAAAAACATTTGATTCCCGAAGCCCTGTTCCGCCCCGATGATTTGCGAGGCCTTCTCAAACGCGATCCGGCGAGCCACGGCGACGACAGCGATTATTACAAGGCCGTTCTGCAAAACCTGTTCTTCGCCACGCTCAACACCGAAATGGGTGATGGGCGGAAATGGCGCAGCAAGAACAGCGGCGGTGGCCAAGATGGCCATCATATGATCCACAGCGTCTATCGCTATCAGGATATGTTCGCCGATGCAGAAGGTGCGCTCGATCTTTTCCGGCAGGTGCCGTTCCTGAACGGCGGGTTGTTTGAATGCCTTGATCGCGATGTCACGACACGCGAACTGGAATTAGACGCTGATCTTGCGGCGCGGACGCCGGACGGCAAGCGAGTGCGCGTTGATGGATTTTCGGATCACCCCAAAAACCCGTTGAAAGTGCCGAACCGCATTTTCTTTGGCGGACCGGAAAATGTCGATCTGAACAGTATCTACGACACCAAGGGTAAGAGCTACACCGCCAAGGGGTTGTTCACGCTGTTTGACGATTATGTCTTCACGGTGGAGGAAAACACCTCGACCGAAGAGGCCGTGGCGCTTGATCCTGAACTGCTGGGCAAGGTTTTTGAAAACCTGCTCGCCAGTTACAATGATGAAACCTCCACCACAGCGCGCAAGAAATCCGGGGCATTTTATACGCCCCGCTATGTCGTCGATTATATGGTGCGCGAAACGCTGGCGCACCAATTCGTCAGGGCGTTGATGAAAGCGCGTCCGGCGGACGTGGGCGGCATCCGGCCAAAGGCGGAGTCATTTGACCTTGGCCCTGCTCCGGGCGAGTTGGCGATGGAACGTACGGCCAAAACCTCCGGTGGCAATGATGCGGAAAACCCGTTCACCGCCCGCGTCCACGCGCTGCTTGATCCCGTTGCCGCGCCACCCGTGTTCAGTGATGCTGAGGCCAACACGTTGGTTGCGGCGATTGAGGAATTGAAAATCCTTGATCCCGCTTGCGGTTCGGGCGCGTTCCCGATGGGAATGCTCCAGGCATTGATGGCGGTGCTGGAACGGCTTGATCCTGACAATAGCAAATGGCGCGCGCGCAATCGGCGTCCGCTCGAATAACGGCTCGCCAACGCGCGGAATTATGATGTCACCCGCCGCGATGCAGAGGAAGAGGAGGCGAGCGCCGCGCTTGCCGAGTTTGATGCCGAGTTCGCCGACAATGATCTCGCCAACTATGTCCGTAAACTGCACCTGATCGAAAAATGCCTGTATGGTTCGGATATTCAGCCGATTGCGATCCTGATCGCCAAGCTGCGCTTTTTCATCAGTCTGGCGGTGGAGCAAAAGCCACACGCCGACCGGCCCAATCTGGGCATCAAGCCGCTTCCTAACCTTGAAACCAAGATGGTTGCGGCCAACAGCCTGATTCCGCTTGAACGGCCCAAGATGGATGATCTGTTCGCCAACCCGCGCATCGGCGCGATTGAGCGCGAACTGGAACGGGCGACGCAAAGCCATTTCGCCGCGCGCACGATGAAGACCAAACGCAAATATCGGGACATCATTGCCGGACTGCGTGAGGAACTGTCGGGCATCCTGCAAACCGAACATGCGTTGAAAGCGGGCGACGCGCGGAAAGCCGCCGCGTGGAATCCGTTCGATCAGAATGACTACGCACGCTTCTTCGATCCGCTGTGGATGTTCCAGCTTCACGACGGGTTTGATATTGTCATCGGCAACCCGCCCTATGTGTGGCAGGAAAAGATCAAGGACATAAAGCCTGATCTGCTCAAACATTACGGCCAGAAAAGCCAGCGTGGGGAGCCGATAGGCAGCTATGCCGGCACGGCAGATTTGTTCGTTTATTTCATTGAGCGCGGAGTCCGCCTGCTCAAACCCGGCGGGGCGTTCAGCTATATCACGTCGAACAAATGGTATCGCGCCAAATATGGCGAAAACCTGCGTATCTGGATGAATGAAAACAGTATCCTGCAAACTGTCATAGATTTTGGCGATGCCGATGTGTTTGATGCCATCGCCTATCCGACCATCATCGTGGCGGAACGCCGCGAAGTGCGTGGCCCCTATCCGGGCGAACGGTTCCGCGCGCTTAACTGGCAGGATTTGGGTGACGATGTTGATAAAGAGAGCTTCCCATCGCTTGTCGCGCAATCAGGCTTCGATATGCCGCAATCCGCGCTGCAAAAAGGCGGTTGGCAGATTGAACCGACGGTCAAGCGAGACCTGCTCGCCCGCATCCGCGCGGCGGGTGTGCCGCTGGGCGATTATGTCGAGGGGCGTTTCTATTACGGAATCAAGACCGGTTACAATGATGCGTTCGTGATCGACGGTGCAACGCGCGCCGAACTGATCGCCGCCGATCCCAAATCCGCCGAGATTATCAAACCGTTCCTGCGAGGCCGCGATGTGAAACGCTGGCGGGTGGAGCCGCAGGATTTGTGGCTGATCTTCACACGACGTGGGACAGATATTGATGCCTATCCTGCCATCAAGGCGCACCTCGAATGCTTCCGCGCTGCACTGGAGCCAAAACCTGCTGATTGGGAAACTGAATTTGAAGGTGATTTTTGGGCTGGGCGAAAGGCAGGTCCTTACAAATGGTTCGAGATTCAGGACAATATCGCATACTTCTTGGCATTTGATGGGCCTAAGATCGTATTCCCTGACATTGCCCTTCGGCCGGAGATGGGGTTCGATGTTGACGGCCACTTTATTGCGAACACTGGCTACATTATCCCTGTTGTTGATCGGCGGTTGCTTCCAATCTTAAACAGCACAGTCTGCGAGTGGTATTATCGGCAGATTAGCCCCATGATACAAAATGGCTATTTTCGATTTATTGCTCAGTATGTTAGCCAAATTCCTGTGCCAACTGGGATTGATGACAAAGCAACTCTCTTGGATATGCTTGCGAACGCTATTGGGCTTTTTAGAAACCCCGCCCTCGAACAACTCCTCAACGCCCTCGTCTACGAACTCTATTTCGAACGCGATCTCCACGCGCGCGGCCTCCACCTCTTCGCCGCCGCTGAGGCCGCTGGCCTCGCCACCCTCGCCGGATTGGAGGGTGACGCCCTGACCCAAGCCGCCGCAACCTTTACCAAACAGAACCTCGCCCCCGGCCAACCCCTCCGCGTGATGCTCTCTGACCTGCAAACACTCGATGTCGTGCGGATTATTGAGGGGAAGTCGTGAGCAAGGTTTTAGCGGCGGTCGGTAAGGTCTTCACGCACAAAGCGGAAGAAGGCAAACCGCCACGCCTTTCCAGCCTGACGCTTCACAATTTCCGTGCCTTTCCTGGCCCCGCAGACGCAGTAATCCAGCTCGACGGTAAAAACCTGCTCATCTACGGCGAAAATGGCGCGGGCAAGTCGAGCATCTTTCATGCACTGGATGGTCTGTTCTCCCTGAAAGATCGTTCCTATCGCCGTGGCAAGATCCTCGCTGCGCAGCAAAATCAATTCAGTGACCTTGACGAAAATGATGTCTCGGTCTCCGTGGAGTTCGACGATTCATACCCATCAAAATGGACCACAAATTCGCACCCTGCCGATATTGACGGGGTGGAACCGCTTATCGTCAACGCAGCCTATCGCAAGGCAATGCTCGATTACCGGTCATTGCTCGAAACCAATTATCGTCACGCAAATGGTGACGTAAATCTGTTCGAAGCGATGGTCCAAACAATCTTGCGGGATTGGCCAATTTCGCATGTGGGGTCGGAAAGACGCTTGGCTGCCCTATGGGGCACGGTTCAAATGTTCTGGAACTCTGATCGTCATAATCAAGGAACAAGGCAGTTTCTTAGCGAAGCTCTCGACTCCTTCAATGTCGGGTTACAATCCGCGCTCGACGCCATATTGCCCAAGGCCAATGAATTATTGGCAGGGCTTGGATGGGCTGATGTGAAGATTGAAAGTTTTCGCTTTCCGCGCCTAACTATTAACTGGCACGAAGGAGTTCGTTCCAAGCGCAAGCTAAGCGGACAGGCCGTCTTTATCGACCTCAAATTCCGTGATTCAGAAATCGAAGCCCCACACCATTTCCTGAATGAAGCGCGCCTTTCTGGCCTTGCCATCGCACTATACCTAGCTGGTCGGAAAATCTGCGCGCAATCGACATTCCAGGATACGCCGCGCCTGATGGTGCTAGATGATGTGTTGATCGGCCTTGATCAATCCAACCGTCTGCCCGTGTTGCGCCTGCTCACCAACGAATTTGCCAACTGGCAAATCATTCTCCTGACCCATGATCGCGTCTGGTTCGAAATGGCGCGAACGCATTTGCCGGATAGCGGCGATCAGGAATGGACCTCGCTCGAACTGTTTGAAGGCACTGAACCCGGGGGCATCACCCGTCCGGTCCAGCGGCCCAAAAATATGGACGTGATTGCCGACAATCTGACTTTGGCGAAGAAATTCCTTACCGATCATTATGATAATGCCGCCGCCGTCCACACCCGGATGGCATTTGAACAATCCCTAAAAAAGTTCTGCGAGCGCAAAGGCGTGCCGGTGGCATTCAAATCAAATCCCAAGGATTTGACCACTGAAAACCTTATGAATGCGATTTATAGCTGGCTGGGTGATCCAAAACGGGTGGTGCCAAAAGCTATTCTCGATCCCCTTCTGATTGCCGCGAGAGCATCGCGCACGGTAATCTTGAATCCCTATTCGCATTCCACACCGGTCACGCTCGTCACCGCCGAAATTCAATCTGCCATTGATGCCGTTGAAACGCTGGATGCGAAGTTCAAGGAAG
>JAYUPC010000177.1:0-7099 GCA_043760355.1 Sphingomonadales bacterium | reverse complement strand
GAAATCCGATGCGTTGAGCAAGCGCCAATCGGTTTTGTAGCCAAGCTTTTCTAACTGGCTTTTCAGGCCATTGCGGTAATCCTCAAACACCGCCGACAGAAAGCCACGGACATTCTCGATCATGATTGCCTTGGGCCGCATTTCATCAATCAGGCGGATGGCAGCGGGGAACAGGTTGCGCTCATCGCGCTCCCCCAATTGCTTGCCAGCCAACGAAAACGGCGGGCAGGGCAAGCCACCGGCGAACATATCAATTCCGGCAAAAGGTCGTCCGTCGAAGGCGTTCATATCGGCACAGTGCACATCCCAATGGGGGCGGTTGAGGCGCAAAGTGGCGGCATAATCCGGCTCAACCTCGACCAGCGCTGAATGCTGAAATCCGGCCTGTTCAAGGCCAAGGGCTTGGCCACCGGCGCCAGCGCAAAATTCGATTGAGTTCATAACAAGTGTCCTAAGTAGTAACTTGATATGTTCTATCGATGTTCCGGTCAAGCGACGAGGTGGGTTTTCCACATATTTGGTGGTGTTTGTTGGTTAGCGCTGTTTAGGACGGTACCCAAATGGCTAAAGCACTTATTGATAGCCTTCATCGGCGTGCAGGGCCATTCGCTCGACATGATCTAGCAATCTTGTTTGGTGGGCTTTTACGCGCTGTTCAATATCGTCGGAATATTCTTTGGTATCAGAAAAAGATCCCAACATTGCCGATCGAAGCTGTTTTACAGCCGCACTGGGTTTTGAGTTGGCATGGTGAGCGAATATGCCTGCCCACATGAGAGCAAGTGTTCCAAATGCTGACTCTAGCGCGATTAAACGCGCCAAATCCTCGCTATCCCAATCAGAACTCATGCCGCCGCCTTCCGCGCCACCGTTTGATCCCCTTGTCCGGCAAGCAAGCCGGCTATCGAAATATCCTCATCCAGTTCGTCCCAGTGGATGCCGTCGGGGCTGAGGAAGAATTTTTCGCGTAACTCGGGTTCGCCGTGCAGCAAGCGGGGAAACCATACGAGGGGAACACCGAGTGTCCGACCGTCTTCGAGGTCAACCCAAAAACTGTATTCATCGAAACGAACGGCCATCGGCCTAGGCGAAAAAGTCATTCCACATATCCTCTATCTCACTGCGTCGCTCCGTAACAATTTCTTCCAGATGTTTGATCGTGCGCGCATCATAGCCACGATTATATGCCATTTCGACTTGCGGATACAGCCAGAACTTGGCCTTGGCCCCTGCACTTGAAATATGGATGTGCACAGGTTCGCGTGGATTGCCTTCGTTGGCAAAGAAATGAAAGCGATAGCCGTTATATTCGAATACCTTAGGCATATCGCTCGCATGCTACTCCGCCGCAACTCCCACTTCGCCGAACATATCCGCCTCACCGCCGAACGCATCGGTCAGCCCGCTGTCGTTAGCGCTCTTTTTCTTGCGGCCGTCAAAGCTGCTCCAGACTTCGTTCCAATTGCCGCGTGTTGCGGCCTTGCTGTACTCGGTGCTACGGGTTTCGAAGAAGTTGGCGTGTTCTACGCCGTTCAACAAAGGCGCAAGCCACGGTAGCGGGTGATCCTCAACCATGTAGACCGCAGGCAGGCCCAATTGCTGCAAGCGCCAATCGGCGATGTAGCGGATGTAGCGTTTGATTTCCTTCGCCGTCATCCCCGATACCGGCCCCATTTCGAACGCGAGGTCGATGAAGCGATCCTCCAGACGTACGACTTTCTGGCAACAATCGATGATGTCTTCCTTCACCGCCTTGGTCAGGCAGCCGCGTTCGGCGACAAAGGCGTGGAACAGCTTGGTAATCCCTTCGCAGTGCAAGCTTTCGTCGCGGACCGACCACGACACAATCTGCCCCATGCCCTTCATTTTGTTAAAGCGCGGGAAGTTCATCAGCATCGCGAACGACGCGAACAGTTGGACACCTTCGGTAAAGCCGCCGAACATCGCCAGCGTGCGGGCAATGTCTTCGTCGCTGTCGACGCCGAATTCGTTCAGATAATCGACCTTCGACGCCATTTCCTCATATTCAAGAAACGCGCTATATTCAGATTCGGGCATACCAATCGTGTCGAGCAGATGCGAATAGGCCGAGATGTGGACGGTTTCCATATTGGAAAACGCGGTCAGCATCATCTTCACTTCGGTCGGCTGGAAAATACGGCCATATTTGTCGTGATAGCAGTTTTGCACCTCGATATCGGCTTGCGTGAAGAAACGGAAGATTTGCGTCAGCAGATTACGCTCATGCTCGGTAATCTTCTGCGCCCAATCGCGGCAATCTTCCCCCAGCGGCACTTCTTCGGCCATCCAGTGGATCTGCTGCTGACGTTTCCAGAAATCATAGGCCCATGGATATTCAAACGGCTTATATGCCTTACGGCCTTCGAGAAGTGACATTATTATTTCCTTACTTCAAATTCTTAAAAACTCGATCAAAGTACCACTTTGATCGAAACTATTGGCACGCCAGGCATTCGTCATAATCCGTAATCCCCGCGCTGACCGCGAGTTCGACGACTTTGGGATCGAGCGTATTGTCGGCTTCAACGCCGCCGCCGTTCACGTTTTCGCTGCCTGCAAAGCCAGCGCGTTGCACTGATTTGCTGCGCAGATAATAAAGCGACTTCACGCCCAATTCCCATGCGCGGAAATGGAGCATCAACAGATCCCATTTCTCGACATCTGCCGGAATGAACAGGTTGAGCGACGTTGCCTGATCGATATAGGGCGTGCGGTCCGCCGCAAGTTCCACCAGCCAGCGTTGATCGATTTCGAAGCTCGTCTTGAACGTGTCTTTTTCTTCATGGCTGAGGAAGTCGAGATGTTGCACGCTGCCGCCTTTTTCAAGGATCGAGTTCCAGACATTGTTACTGTCCTTGCTCTTTTCCTGCAGCAGCTTGAGCAGGAACGGGTTCTTGACAATGAAGCTGCCCGATAGCGTCTTGTGCGTGTAGATATTGGCCGGGATCGGTTCGATACAGGCCGATGTGCCGCCGCAGATGATCGAGATTGACGCGGTGGGTGCAATCGCCATCTTGCAGCTGAAGCGCTCCATCACGCCCATATCCTCGGCATCGGGACATGCGCCGCGTTCGTTTGCTAGCATCATCGACGCGGTATCAACCTGTGCGCGGACATGTTTAAAGAATTTCATGTTCCACGATTTGGCGAGCGCAGTTTCAAAGCCCAGCCCGCGTGCCTGCAGAAAGCTGTGGAAGCCCATCACGCCAAGGCCGACCGACCGTTCGCGTGCTGCCGAATATTTGGCACGCGCCATTTCATCTGGCGCACGGTCGATAAAGTCCTGAAGGACGTTATCAAGCATACGCATGACGTCCTCGATAAAGGGCTTATCGACGCTCCACTGATCCCATGTTTCAAGGTTCAGAGAGCTCAGGCAACATACTGCCGTGCGGTCTTGCCCCAGATGGTCACGACCCGTGGGCAAAGTGATTTCGGAACAGAGATTGGATGTCGATACCTTCAGCCCTAGATCGCGGTGATGCTTTGGCATCGCGTTGTTCACGGTGTCGCTGAAAATGATGTACGGCTCGCCGGTGGCCAGACGGGTTTCGACAAGCTTTTGGAAGAGCGAGCGTGCATCGACCGTGCCGCGCACTTCGCCTGTTTTGGGCGAGGTGAGGTCAAACTCAGCGCCGTCACGCACGGCTTCCATGAACTTGTCAGACAGGAGAACGCCGTGGTGCAGGTTGAGCGCCTTGCGGTTAAAATCGCCCGATGCCTTGCGGATTTCGAGAAATTCTTCGATCTCGGGATGGTTGACGTCCAGGTAGACCGCCGCGCTACCCCGGCGCAGGCTGCCTTGCGAAATTGCCAGTGTCAGGCTGTCCATCACGCGGACGAATGGGATAATGCCGCTGGTCTTGCCGTTCAGGCCAACCGGCTCGCCAATGCCGCGCACGCTGCCCCAATAAGTCCCGATGCCGCCGCCGCGCGATGCGAGCCAGACATTCTCGTTCCAGGTGTTGACGATGCCTTCAAGGCTATCATCGACCGAGTTGAGGTAGCAGCTGATAGGAAGGCCGCGTCCGGTGCCGCCATTCGACAGCACGGGTGTCGCTGGCATGAACCATAGCTTCGAGATATAATCATACAGCCGCTGAGCATGATCCTGATCATCGGCATAGGCCGACGCAACACGTGCGAACAGATCTTGATAGTTTTCGCCGGGCAACAAATACCGGTCCTGCAAAGTTTCCTTACCAAACTCGGTGAGCAGGGCATCGCGCGATGTATCGGTGACGATATCGAACCGGCGCACATCGACCGACTTGCTGTCCGAATTCGGTTTGTCGATAGGCGCTTTTTTTGGTGCAGCTTTTTTGGCTGCGGTTTCATCAAGTCCGTCCGCTTTCAATTGCACTTTTGCATCTTTGCCTACATCCAAGCTTGTGTCTACATCCAAAGCTTCTGTCACGCTGCCTACCTCTTGTTCTGTATCTCTGTAATCCATCTTTGCCCCTATGTTCTTTCTATACGTTGGTCCGGTGTACCGGTTTCGTTGCCTTTTAAGGGAAACCAACGTGTATTTGCCCCCACGCGATTTGTTCGCGTCTTGTTCGACTCGGAGCGCAAGCGCCCTCCATAACATTTTTTGGACCAATGCAGCGCACAAATTTATGTTATCCCCGACTTATCGACGGGAGATTTCATCCTCACTACAGAATCGCATCCGCAGCAATAAAACACAATTTGTGGTAATGCCCCCAACGGCCAACCGCTATCTATAGTGCCTCAACCATTTTAGAACGCAAGAGGGTAAATGGTAAATTCACCTTTCCATTCGTCGCTAATGCGATTCCATTCACCGCACCCTATATGGTGGTGCAATGCAGCGACGCGTGGAGTTGCTAAGCGTTCTTTCGGGCGCAAGATGGAAAATAGAGCAGAGCAAATATTTTTGATCGCGACATGATTTTACCTAGCTGTTGCGGATTTGTCGCGATGTGCTTTGACTTGAATCGTTGTGTTCTTGGGGTAAAGCGCAATGCACACACCATCGATCCAGGAGCACAGCTGCAATGACTGTCATAATCACCGAATCCGACCTGATTGAATCGGTCGCTGATGCGCTCCAGTTTATTTCTTACTATCACCCCGTGGACTATATACGTGCGCTTGGTGTTGCCTATGAAGCCGAACAATCACCCGCTGCCAAAGATGCCATTGCCCAAATCCTGACCAACAGCCGGATGTGTGCAGAGGGCCACCGGCCGATTTGTCAGGACACCGGCATAGTCAATGTCTTCATCAAATGGGGCATGGATTGCCGGATGGATGTGACGACGAAATCGCTGCAAGAGATTATCGATGAAGGCGTACGCCGCGCCTATCTGCACCCGGAAAATAAGCTGCGTGCTTCTGTGTTGGCTGACCCTGCCTTTACCCGCCGCAATACCAAGGACAATACGCCGTGTATATTGCATGTCGAAATGGTGCCTGGTTCCATGGTCTCTATCGATGTTGCGGCAAAGGGCGGGGGCAGCGAGAATAAGAGCAAATTCAAGATGATGAACCCGAGCGACAATATCGTCGATTGGGTACTCGAAATGCTACCACAAATGGGCGCAGGCTGGTGTCCGCCCGGGATGCTCGGCATAGGTATTGGCGGTACGGCGGAACACTGCGTCTTGCTGGCGAAACAGGCGCTGATGGAACCCATTGATATGGGGCCGTTAAAGTCGCGCGGCGCGCGCAGTGATCTTGAGGCGTTGCGGATCGAGATTTTCGACCGGGTCAACGCGCTGGGCATCGGCGCACAGGGCTTGGGCGGGCTTTCGACGATTCTTGATGTAAAGATACTGGACGCGCCGTGCCATGCAGCGGGTAAGCCCGTAGCGATGATCCCCAATTGCGCCGCCACCCGCCATGCGCATTTTACGCTGGATGGATCCGGGCCAGCGTTTCTGGAAGCGCCCAAGTTGAGCGAATGGCCCGATGTCAACTGGACACCGGATAAGGCAGCAAAGCACGTTGATCTCGACACGCTGACGCCGCAAGTAGTGGCGGGATGGAAAGCGGGTGACCGGCTGCTGCTGAATGGAAAGATGCTCACGGGCCGTGACGCAGCACACAAACGCATCGCCGATATGTTGGCAGCTGGCGAAGAACTCCCCGTCAGTTTCAAAGGCCGGATGATCTATTATGTCGGCCCCGTCGATCCTGTCGGCGAAGAAATCGTCGGCCCCGCTGGCCCGACCACAGCGACGCGAATGGACAAGTTTATGGACATGATGCTGGAACAGGGCTTGCTTGGCTGCGTTGGTAAAGCCGAACGCGGCGCTGCGGCCACACAGGCAATTGCCAAATATAAGAGCGCATACCTAATGGCTGTGGGCGGCGCAGCATATCTGGTCGCGCGCGCGATCAAGGGAAGTAAGGTCGTTGGCTTCGCCGACCTCGGCATGGAAGCGATTTATGAATTTGAAGTGCAGGATTTCCCGGTGACCGTGGCGGTGGATTCAAGTGGAGAGAACGTGCACGTGAGCGCGCCTGCGTTGTGGAAGCGGCGGATTAAGGATGAGGGGTTGTTGGTGGGGGATTAGAAACTAAAGCATGCGATTTTGGTTCAACCAACTCTAAAGCTGACTAATAGGAGTGTTCTCATTTTAACGGAGAACACTAAGTGCCTGACTATCAAACCTCCAACCTAAGTTGGTTGCATACTTCACCACTGAAAGGCGAAGAAGCGCAGCGACTTAAAGAGTGTTCGCAAAATAATCGGCGAGCAAAGTTTCGTTTGCGACGGCAAAAGGGTTCACGATTTTGAGCCCCTCGATCTCAAGCCCGTCCTGCATATCCTCACTCAGCAACATCGTGGCCCCGGCGCGCGCAGCAACAGTAATAATCAGGGCGTCGAAATACTGTAACTTGAAAGGTGTTAGCAACTCTGCGGCTGCGACTAAATCATCTTGAAGAGTGTACGGTGTTTCAAAAACATTACCATAAAGGCGAATCTTTCGCGCGGACTGCTCCATATTTAAAAGCTTCTTTTTGCGGCAAGCATTCATGAATTCTGCAAAAACCTGAATGGGTATGCAATGCGCACCCGTCGTTAGTTTTTCCATGAGGATAATCG
>JAYUPC010000176.1:0-7137 GCA_043760355.1 Sphingomonadales bacterium | reverse complement strand
TCAGCGTTTCGCACGCAATACGCGCCTCAGGATCTTTTGACAGGAACAGATCGACAATAGCATCCGAAATCTGATCAGAAACCTTGTCTGGATGACCTTCAGAAACAGATTCAGACGTGAAAAGGTAGCTGGTGCGCATGAAAAGTCCTAATTGATATAAAGATTGCTTTATGTGATTCACGCGAGCCCTAGCGCGAACGGCGCGCTATGACAACAGGGAAGAGCGAAAACGCTAGCAACAATGCGGCAAAGCTGAGCGGCAGGATATTACCGTATTGTGCAAACAGCGTCTGCGATTTGGCCACCGGCAGTTTTGCGTCAATTCGCCCAGCCTTGCCTTGTGGAATAGAATCGATGATCCGGCCATCGGCATCGATGATCGCGCTGATCCCTGTCGGGGTTGAACGGATCACAGGCAGTCCTTCTTCAATCGCACGAAGTCTTGCTTGCGCCAAATGCTGTGGCGGACCCCAGCTTCCGAACCAGGCATCGTTTGATGGATTGAACAGAAACGCAGGGCGGTTGTTACGGTCGATCACTTGGCCTGAAAAAATGATCTCATAACAAATCTGGATACCGACCTTGCCAAAGCCGGGCAGGGTAAGTGTTTGCGGTCCCGGCCCCGGGATGAAATCCAGATCGCCCGGCACCAACCGTGTCGCACCCAGCGGTTCGAGCAACCAGCGCAGCGCCAGATATTCGCCGTACGGAACAAGATGCGATTTGTCATAATGGCCGAGTAGCTTGCCGTTCGCGTTCATGGCCGACATTGAATTCCGCGCCGCCACCAGCTGGCCGCCTTTGTCGATCACCAGCCGGTTTGATCCAGTGAGCAGGACGTCGCCCGGTCCCATTAATGTCGTCAGCTGCGTCCTCGCACCTGTGGCACTCTCACCAGATTGAAACTGGTAGTAGCGGTAGGGATAGCCATCCTCCAGATAGTCGGGAATCGCCGCCTCTGGCCAGAGAAGGAGGCGAGGGCCTTGTCCCTTAAGTGGTCGGCTCAGGCTCGCTAGCTTGGCAAAGTTCAGTGCGTCATATCCGGGTTCGTATTTGTCCTGCTGACCGATATTGGGTTGCACAATAGTGACTGCTAAGGCTTTACCCGCATTGCCGGATATACCGCTGCCAATTTGTAGTAAGATCCAACATGCAAACAACAGCAGCGTCAGATCGATGAAGCGCGCCAAGATGGCTTTGCCGGTAGTTGCCAGCAAGGCCGCCAGCAATCCCCACAATATTGCCGATAGCAAAATGACCAGTCCGGAAACGCCGTAGGTGCCAATTGCAGGCAATGCCCACCCGCCGATCCCACCCATCTGCACTGCCGACAGTGGATTCCATGCAAAGCCTGTAAATACCCAGCTTCTAAGCCATTCGGTTATGATCCAAGCGCCAGCAAAAGCGGTGACAAAGGGAACCGTCGATTTGCCAGAACTACTGCGAACCTTATCGCCTAACGTCCACGCCCCCAATGCTGCAAGCGCCGGATATACTGCGATGTAAAGCGACAGCATTGCCACCGCGATCCAGCCAAGCCAGACCGGCATCGCTTCCTGATACCGGAACGCACCCGCTATCCAGTTCATGCCGACACAAAAATGGCCAATACCGAAAGTGTACCCGATCTGGAACGCCCGTTTCCTTGTTGGTGCCTTGGCTACCAAATGGATCAACAGCGCAAAGGCAGTTAACGTCAGCGGCCACATCCCAAGCGGCGCAAATCCCGTTGCCGAAATGCCGCCTGCTAGCAATGCCGCCCAGCGGCTATGCATTTCGATATTATCCAGAAATTTTCTCATGCCACCGCAATGCCGTGCGTTTCGATCAAATGCAATCATGGGCTGGGTCTAATAAACGATATTAGTTTCCCGTTCAGTTTGGCAGTGCTAACCGCGTTCCATGATATTCCTTCTCCCCTTTGCCTTCATGCAGGCGAGCGTTTCTGTTTCTCCCCCACCAAAAACATCCAGTATGACCGATCAGCATCTGCGCGATTTACGCTGTGTTGCCTTTTTCGGCGTGTCTGCATCTATCTTACGTCAGGGCACCACCGGCTATAATCTCGTCGATGTACGCACCGATGGCCCGCGCTGGGCGGGGATAGTTGGCGATCGGGTGATGCGCGATACGGGCTTGCCAAAGGAAGTTGTCGGCTTTGCGATCAATGAGGCTGTTCCAAACGCACAACGCATTTTTCAGCTCCAGTATCCTCTTCCGATGATTAAGGACATACAGGGCGAATGTCTGCCCCGGATGCGCGGCGACCTTGCAGCTGCGGACGCGCAAAATGCACCGTTGCCAAAACCGCATGGCAAGTCTTCCAAATAATGGAACTCCGCCCCTTCCATCTTGCATTTCCGGTTGATGATCTTGCCAAGGCTCGCGCTTTTTATGGCGGGGTCATGGGTTGTGCAGAGGGACGATCATCGAACCACTGGATAGATTTCGACTTTTTTGGCCACCAGATCGTTGCGCATCTTGACCCGGCCTCAGTTGGCGCTCGTGCGCATAATCTGGTCGATGGCCATAACGTACCCGTGCCGCATTTTGGCGTGGTGCTGACTATGGGAGTGTGGAGTGCGCTTGCCGACAGGCTGTGTGCTGCGGGAACGAAATTCGCCATTGAGCCCTATATCCGTTTCAAGGGAGAGGCGGGTGAACAAGCGACGATGTTCTTCCACGATCCCGCAGGCAATGCTCTTGAGTTCAAGGCCTTTGCTGATGACGCGATGCTCTTCGCTAAGGATTAGGGCTTTACCTTGATCTATTGCAGTCCAATAGTTTTAACATCCGCGCATTTTTCACTGCTCGCTGCACCTTTGCCGCCCATCATGCCAAAGGCAACAAAACCGCCAACGACCAGAACGACAAAGGCGATGCTGATGGCGGTCAGATATTTTTCAAGAAAAACTTTGATTGGCGCACCGAATTTCCAGAACAGAAATCCCACTAGCATAAACTGGAAAGACCGGCTCAGAATGCTTGACCAGATGAATGTAAACAGAGGCATGTGAATAAAGCCTGCTGTCAGCGTCAGCAGTTTGAACGGGATTGGCGTCGCGCCCTTTACCAAGATAATCTCAGCGCCATATTCGCGCAGATAACATGCAGCTGCTGGAAAACTATCCCATAAGCCGAGCGTTTTGAGCAGAGGGATTCCAAAGCTTTCATAGGCAAAAAATCCGATCGCGTAGCCGAGCAACCCGCCAAGTACCGACGCAACGGTGCAGATGATCCCGAAGCGCAGGGCCTTTTCGGGTTTGGAGAGGCACATCAGGCCGAGGAGGGGATGTGGAGGGATCGGGAAGAACGAACTTTCCATGAAAGAAAACACGAATAGCCAGTATTCGGCCTTGGGATGCGCGGATTTTTCGATCATCCATTCATAAAGACGTTTTATCATGCGTAAGCACTTAATGCTGCATATGAATCTTGTCTAAGAAAAACATGTGCCTCGCACATGGCTTGGAAAATCTTTAACGTTTTGTTAGCCATGTTTGGATTATGACGAAGTATCAATACTTACTGCAAAATGTTGGGAATCTAACTTGCAATCATCGATGCTCAATCCGGCTCTTGACGAAAATGCAACAACGAAAGCTGCGCCGCAATATTGGTTGTTCGCGGTCGCCCTGCTGGCTTTTGTGCCGGCCATTCAAAGCTTGATAACATGGACATATACCGGCCAACTTACCGGACAACAGGTCTTGATCCGGATATTTTCGCTCGTCACAGTATGTGCTGAAATCATCCTGTTGGTGCTGGCCGAGCGCTCCGGATTTTCTTATGCAAAAGCGCTAAAATCATTGCCAAGGACTGTCCGAACCGTTTTGGGCGTCTGGTTACTGTGCGCGATGCTTGCTTATGTGATTAAGCCGGATTATCCTTTGATTTCGGGCTTTGTATTGCTCCGTTATATTTTGCAGGGCCTGTCGTTCGCGGTCCTAATCCATCTGGTCTCCGCATCAGACACATACAAAGATCAGAAATGGTTTTCTATATTGTGCGTGGGCGGCTTCGCTTACTGCACACTTCTCAGCGTCTTCGCGCTTACAGTCCCTGACGCAAGAACATTCCACTGGGAAAACGCCATGCCGTCGGCAACAAGTATCCGGCATATCGGCAATTATGTTGCGATCCTGGCGCTTGCTCCTGCCACATTGTTGCTGGCGTCGAAAAAACCAAGGATCTGGCCATATGCTCTGTGCCTGGGTGTTTTGACGATGGCTATAGCGTGGACAGGATCACGCGCAGCCTGGCTGGGGTTGCTGGTCGCGGTCATCACCGGTTGTATCTTCGTCCGTGCCAGCATTAACGCCAACCGTTTCAAATTACTTGGCCTCAGCCTCTTTCTCGGCACAGCGGCATCTGTGGTTCTGCCAAACCCGACACCTACTTTTGGCATATTGCGGTTTTGGTCCTCGATCCAGCCAGACGCCGAAGTGTCGAGCGGCCGGATCCAATTGTGGATCGATACACTTACCGAAATCATGAAACAGCCACTGATCGGCCACGGCGCCGGGCGCTTTGCAAACAACATGGGTGAGATTTACAATTATGATCTGGATAATCCGCATAACTTCCTGTTCCAATATATATACGACTGGGGATTGTTTGGTGGAAGCGCGGGATTGATATTGCTGGCATTTTTGGGGCGCGCGATTTTCGTGCGGCGCGACAAGGCAGCGATAGTGGTTTTTGCCGCAGTTTCTGGATTTAGCCTGTTGATCTTCATCGGCTTGCTGGAAGGTATGCTGTACCACCCGATGAAGATGATGCTGGTGACCCTATTGATCGCGCCGATATTCAGGACAAGCGCAAACCAAGCTGATGCTTGAATAAAATCCGTTGCAAAAGAATACTGGTCTGCCAGAAGTAAAGCCTGATCTTTTAAGAAAGGCACTTCTATGATCCTCTACGGTTCCCCCATTTCGCCCTTTGTTAGGAAGGTTTCGGCCTTTGCTGCTGAAAAGGGCATAACGCTTGATCTCGTGGGTGTTGGCATCGGCGATCCCAATCCGGATTTTGCTCGCGTCAGCCCGTTCAAGAAAATGCCGGCCCTATCCGATGGCGATTTCGGGATTTCGGATTCGACCGCGATTGTGACGTATCTGGAGGCGAAGTTTCCTGACCCGCAAATGATTCCGGCTGATCCCGAAGGTCGCGCCCGAGCAATCTGGTTTGATGAATTTGCCGACACGATTGTTTCAGCAGCCGGGGGCAAGATTTTCTTCAACACCGTCGTCGCCCCCAAATTCTTAGGGCGCGAAGGCGATGCCAGCGCGATCGAAGCAGGTCATACCGAATTACCCCCGATCTATGATTATCTGGAGGGTATCATCCCTGCGTCCGGCTTTCTGGTCGGCGATCAATTGACCCTTGCCGATATTGCAGTCGCAGCGCCGTTTGTGAATCTGGCGCATTGCAGCATAGAACCTGACGCCGCAACCTATCCTAAACTGACCGCGTATCTGGCGGCGATGCTTGCAAGGCCAAGCTTTGCGAGTGGAATAGCGCGGGAGCGGAAGATATTGGGATTAGGATAAGATAACCATATAGGATATTTATGCTTGACATTGTCACGCTCTTTGGTTAGAGTTAGGCATAGTCGAAAATAGTGATTCGCCAGCAAGGCTCTCCCAGAGAGTTGTTGCCTATATCGTGTTTAAGGGCTGGAGGCAGAGATGCTTGCCAGCCCTTTTTTGTTTTCGCATCCAAAATCAAATGAGCAGGGAGTACCATCATGGCCGATCCAAAAGCAGCATCAGTGCCGCGCTTGAATGCCGCGACCCGCAAAGCATTTTTGATCCATTTGTCGGAAACCGCAAATGTTTCGGCCTCGGCTCGTAAAGTCGATGTGGGCACGTCGTCAATCTATGCCGAGCGTCGCCGCTTATCCGACTTCCGGGCCGCATGGACCGCCGCACTTGCAGAAGGTTATGCGCGGTTGGAGGCCGATTTGCTATCAGATGCACTGACAGCGGCCAGCGGCAACACCACCGATGCAACGTTAAAGGCACGGGCGCAAAAGGATCGTTTGCGGCTTGCGTTGCTATCCATGCACCGCGCATCGGTGAAGGTGGCGGGAGGCAGCGTTCTCCTGCCAGCCGCTCAGGAACCGCCTATCACCAAGGCAAATTTGATTTCCAAGCTTTTCAGAATGCGATCCGCCGATCACCGTAAATCGGCGTCCACCGATCCTGTGCGTGAGGGCGATCATGGTTGAAATCACTGCACAGGAATTACTGGCTATGTCGCTTGATGATATGCACACTGTCTTAAAAAAATGGAACAAAAACAAGGTTGGCTTGCATGATGTCGATTGGCATTTCTGGCGCCGTGATGGACAAAAACCGCCTAAGACCGACTGGCGCGTTTGGCTGGTCATGGCTGGGCGAGGTTTTGGCAAGACGCGGATGGGAGCTGAATGGGTGAACGAAATGGCATGGGCCAATCCCGGCGCACGCATTGCCCTGATCGGTGCGACGTTGGTTGAGGCTAGGCAGGTGATGGTGGAGGGGGAGAGCGGTTTGCTGTCACTATCGGGTGGCGCACTACTCAATTGGGAGCCGTCATTGCGGCGGGTGATATGGCCGAACGGGTGCGTTGCGACGCTGTATTCTGCCGCCGAGCCAGAGAGTTTACGCGGGCCACAACATCACTTTGCCTGGGCTGACGAAATTGCCAAATGGGGATGCGGAGTGGCGGCATGGGATAATCTGATGCTCGGCCTTCGGCTTGGTGATGGGCCAAAGGTCATGGCGACAACAACCCCGCGTCCGGTTCCGCTAATCAAGCGGCTGGTGGCGGAAAAGGGTGTTGCAAAAACGACAGGGCGGACGATGGATAATACCGACAATCTCGCGCCAGATTTTATTGCAGCCGTTGATGCGCTGTATGGCGGAACACGGCTGGGGCGACAGCAAATCGCGCCACCCGCCAGAGCCCTTGTTGGTTATCACTACCGCGTCGCCATTGATCGACATCTGCGTCGTACGCAGTCCGGCGATTGTGGCGTAAACAGGCGTTGTCGCTCCGTCGCCGACCTTCAACAGGAAGGCGCTTCCTTTTTCTGCTGGCATTTGAATATCTCCATGATAGTTTTGGCCTCCCGAGAGGAGAGCGCCAATGTTG
>JAYUPC010000175.1:0-21685 GCA_043760355.1 Sphingomonadales bacterium | reverse complement strand
GTTATTGGGATCAGGCGGTGGCAACTTTCCCACACTCGCCATATCTCCAGCAAATGCGCCGTAGCGGCCATAGGTCAAGTCCTTATATAAAAGGGTGTACTGCGCCTCGCGGCGTTCCTCTTCACGCGCATTTTTGGCCTTGGCTTGCGCCGCGAGCAGGGCGGGGCTGGCAACATTGCGCAGGATAATCTGGCGTATATTGCTGTTTGTTATCGGGGAACCGCCCTCGAATATACCTGATAGTTGCTTGGCCTTTTCGTAATTCATAGCGAGCCCGAGTTGTGCCGCCGATGACTGCAAGGGCTGCTTCGCCCACGGGATCAGCTGCTTCCATAAAGCGCGTGCTTGTATACCCTCCCCGGTTGCCCCCAGTGCCATGCCACGCAATACCTGTCGGCTAAATTCCAATGTCCCTGTCTGGTTTGCAGATAGCGTATTTGGCAAATGACTAAGTGCTGCCTTTGGATCTTTACCAACATAAAAGAGATGCGTGGCGAGCAGATATTCAAACAGGTCATTTCGCCCTTTGAAGATATCCTTTTGCGCTTGCAGCTTTGCAAAGGTCAACAGCGTAGCTTGTTTGGCAGCGCGGGCTTCGGGTTCTTCTGGTAACTCGGCGGTGCGCATAGCCTGAAAGTCCAGGGTAGCGAGCAGCAACGGGTCACGTACTTTATCCCGATCAAGTTCGGGCAGCAATTTCTGGTCGGCTTCATAAGCAAGCGCGATCAAGCTATTGCTGCGCGCTTTGGAATCGGCGCTTGCGAATTGCCAAGCCATTTCCGCGCCCAACTTATCGTTTTTCCCTTGCAACCAATATACCCGGCGCAAGAGGCCGCGTGCTGATCCCGCATATTGCCCGTCTTTATAAATACCCAAATAGGATTTGAAGGCACTATCGGCGGTTTCGAGTGCGGCTTTATCCAGCTGATCACGGTCCAAATTGCCATATTCACCAAAACCGTTCACCTGCGCAGCATTTAGCGCAACGCGGCCAAGCATATAATAGGATGCTTCCTTGAGCCAGGAATGCTTGCTTTGGGTTAGAGCGGCAAACGTGGTGCGGGCGTCGTCAAATGATCCGTTATAAAAGGCGTATGCGCCGCCAAGATAGGATGCGAATTGTGTGGCGGTTTTTGAATTTAATCCCGTCACCGTTTTGTAATCCGCAATGCCGTTTTCGCCGTTAAGGGCCGTGCGCGCCTTGGTAAGAAGTTGGCGTTCATTAGCTGACATATCGCTGCTTTTACCCAGCGCACCTATGAAATCGCTTGCACCGCTTTGTACACTGACAAGTCGGCTGCCTTCGCCGTAAGCAAGTCCGTCATTATACTCTGCCTGATCCGGGCCGGGCGCATCGCCCTTATACCGTGCCGTGAATTCGCGAACCTCGAAAAACGGCATATTGGGATAGGGTTTTTCGGGCTGCGTATTTTCTTCTGGTGGTGTTGTATAAACGGGGTCGAAAAACTCCGCCTTATTGCTGTCGATGACCAACAACTGCATGTTGATAATAGTATCATTGCCGGGATTTAAGAACGCGACATTATCACACCGGCTATAATCTTGTTGTTCCAATTGCCAGCTGGTAGTGCAGCCATAATCGCCACTGGCAAATGCGGGTTGCGCGAAAAACGGGAGGACGATGGCTACGGATAGCAACAGGCGTTTTTTGGTCATGCCACTGGATAACGCGGCGTCATTTATGTGTCGATAGGGATTATCCCCGTTTGCGCGCCTGTTGATATGTACCGAGCAGCCGCACAGAATTGCAATGAAACGCCAATTCCTCCAAGGCGCGGTCAACACCCGCATCGCCGGGTGCACCTTCGATATCGGCAAAGAATTCGGTCGCTGCAAAACTGCCGCCATTTTGGTAGCTTTCCAGCTTGGTCATATTAACGCCATTGGTCGCAAATCCGCCCATTGCCTTATACAAAGCCGCCGGAATATTTTTAACCTCGAAAATAAAGGTCGTCATCAGCGTTCCGTCAAGTGTGACGGGATCAACGGGTTCGCGTGATAGCACAACGAACCGTGTCATATTATGATCGGCGTCCTGCACGCCTTCAACCACCATTTGCAGTCCGTAGAGCTCGGCCGCAATCTTTGGCGCAATCGCCGCGGCCCCTTCATCGTCAATCCCGGCAACATAGGCGGCGGCCGCTGCTGTATCGGCATAAGCGACCGGGATGATCCCGTGTTCGCGCAAATACCCCCGGCATTGGCCAAGCGCTTGCGGATGGCTCATTGCTGTTGTTAATGTCGCACTTGCATTTTTTGCCATCAAACAGTGGCGGATCGGCATGAAATATTCGGCGATGATCGAAAGCCCACTTTCAGGCAGCAGGAAATGAATGTCGGCCACGCGGCCATGAAGTGAATTTTCAATGGGAATAATAGCGCGCTCCGCACGTCCTTCTTTCACCGCATCAATGGCGTCCTCAAAGGAAAAGCAAGGCAAAGGCAGGCAATTTGCATCATATTCAAGTGCTGCCAAATGTGAATTGGCCCCCGGCGCGCCCTGAAAACTGACGGTACGTTCGGGATAAGATATGGCGTCAAGCGTCATTTTGCGGACGCGGGCAAGTGCAAGTTCGGGATAGCTGTTCATAATGCACGTGCGTTAGGCGAGGGTGCACAAGGCGGCAAGCTGGATTTCCGCACTTGCACCCCCACGCATGCGGTATTAGAGAAACCTGAATACAGATATGAATCGTGAATAAGCGCGGTTCGCCATCGCATCGGGGCGTTTTTATGGATGATCGTAGCAATACTATTGCAGGTTGGGTTTTAGCAGGGGGCATCGCCGCCTTGGGCTTCTCGATCTTTTCGGGTATGGCATTTCATAGCGAAACCCCCGAAGAGGGTAAGCAAGGCTATGCTATTCAGGGCGTTGAAGCTGGTGAAGGCGGTGCAGCTGCAACCCCGCTCCCCGTTTTGCTCGCTGCTGCTGATGCGACCAAGGGTGAAGCAGTCTTCAAAAAATGTATGGCGTGTCATACCATCGCATCGGGCGGGGCCAATGGCATTGGTCCTAACTTATACAGCACGATGGGTGAAGGTATCGGCCAAGGCAAAGCTGGATATGCTTTTTCCTCCGTACTGACCGGTAAAGGTGGCAATTGGGAGTTTGCCAATATGGATGAATGGCTGGCCAACCCGAAGAAATTTGCACCGGGCACAAAGATGACTTTTGCCGGTCTTGGTAATCCAGAAGAACGCGCCAATGTAATTGTGTATCTCAACGCGCAAGGATCCAATTTGCCTCTGCCAAAGGCGGATGCTGCTCCTGCGGCCGAAGGTGCAAAGCCAGCTGACGGGGCGGCACCCGCTGCTGCGGAGCCTGCCAAAAAATAACAGACAAGGATTTACCACATGATGTTACGTAAGATTTTAATCGGTGCGGCTTTGCTGTCGCTAACGGCATGTGGTAAATCAGGGGAACAAGATTCCGACCAAGCGACGGCGACTAACTCCCCTGCACCTATCGAAGCCGTTGCGCTCTCGGGTGAAGCAATCTTCAAACGCTGCGCCGCCTGTCACAAAGTTGGCGCAGGGGCAGCCAACGGACTTGGGCCACAACTTAATGGTCTATCAGGCCGGGCCATCGCATCAGTCGCAGGTTACTCTTATTCAAGCGCACTGAAGAACAAGGGCGGCAATTGGGATGATGCCAGCCTAGATGCTTATATCGCTTCTCCTGCAAAATGGGCACCGGGAACCAAAATGGCATTTGCCGGGCTTGCTGATCCAGCAGAACGTAAAGCATTAATCGATTATCTAAAAACGCAGAAATAGAGTTTTTCGCAAACTACTTATTATTAAGGTAGTTCAGGTTCTGACGCAAAATCCATAATAGAATAATATCAGGGAAATATATGTTGGCTGGGTGGATCGACAGTGCGTTTGCAACTGCGATGGATGTGTTGTCACCACACGGGTCAGCTGTGCAAGCTGTCGCCAAAACCTTTACCCCAACCGACTATAGCGTTCATTTTTTCTTGCAGCTGGCGATTATCATCGCAACCTGTCGTATTGTCGGTTGGCTAGGGCAGAAATTCCTGGGTCAACCGCAAGTCGTTGGTGAAATGATCGCCGGTGTCATTTTGGGGCCATCTTTGTTCGGTTTGTTTTTTCCAGATTTGCAGACAGCAATTTTCCCGAAAGAAACCAAGAATATCTTATATACCGGTGCGCAGCTTGGTGTGGGATTATATATGTTTTTGGTCGGTACAACGCTTCAGCTTGACCATTTCAAATCCAAAGCGCGCAGTGCGGTTAGCGTCTCGCTCGCCGGGATTATCGCGCCCTTTATTATAGCTTTTTTGATAACGCCGATGTTGTTGAAGATTGACGGGCTGTTCGCACCAAACATATCGCAGTTTAACGCAAGCCTGTTTATGGGGGCGTGTATTGCGCTGACTGCATTTCCAATGCTGGCCCGGATCATTAACGAACGCGGGCTTAGCAATACATCGCTTGGCACATTGTCGCTGACGGCAGGGGCCTTTGACGATGCGGTTTCATGGTGCGTTCTTGCGGTTGTACTTGCGACATTTGGTGGCGGACCCGGCGTAGCAGTGCTCGCAATAGGCGGGGGCGTAAGTTACGCAGTTTTTCTGATGCTCTTCGGGCGTAAATTGCTCGCGCCACTGGGCCAGATAGTAGAACGCGAAGGGGAAATGAGCCTGACCGTGCTAGGAATTACCATCGCCTTATTTTGCCTGTCGGCATTCTTCATGGACGCAGTGGGCATCCATGCAATCTTTGGCGGCTTCATCTTAGGCGCAGTTATGCCGCGCGGGTTATTTGCTGAAGAACTGAAAAGGAAAGTTGAACCTGTTGCTGTAATCCTGCTGCTCCCGATGTTCTTCACTTATTCGGGGCTGAACACGCGGATGGATATGGTCAATTCATTTGAGCTGTTATTGATCGCACTCGGCATTCTTGCGGCCTCCATCGTGGCGAAAGGCGGGGCATGTTATCTAGCCGCACGATTGGCAGGCGAAGATAATCGCACTGCCCTGGGTATCGGTGCGCTGATGAATTCACGCGGATTGATGGAACTTATTATCATCAACATCGGCCTGCAAAAGGGGATCATCGGGCCGACCTTATTTTCGATGATGGTGTTAATGGCGATTGTTACAACGATGATGGCGAGCCCGTTGTTCGAGATATTCTATGGCAAGAAAGCACGGGAAAGTGGCGAGCTGGGTGCATTCAAGACCCGATCGGAAATTGATGCGGCATAGAGTTTGGGCTTTATAAAAAAAGCCATATCGCTCGCTACGCTTTCAGCCTGAAATCCCCCGCAATAGTTTCAGCACCTCTTCTGAAAACTCGCTTCGGCAGATCAATAAATCGGGCATATAGGTATCGGCCTGATTATAAACGAGCGGTGACCCGTCGACGCGGCTGACATGCAGGCCGTGGGCAGCAGCAACGGCAACGGGTGCGCAGCTGTCCCATTCATATTGGCCGCCGGTGTGAAGATAGATGTCTGCCTCACCGCGCACCACGGCCATTGCCTTCGCACCCGCAGAGCCCATGGGGATCAATTCAGCATCAAGCGCCTCTGCGACTAATAGCGCTTCGGAAGCCGGACGTGTACGGCTGACGACCATGCGGGGACGTGCGGGTAAGGACTGGATCGGGGCGGGTTTGTCGCTGCGCAGCACAAGATTAAGAGCGGGTAAGGCCACGGCGCCGATACTTGCAATGCCGTTTATGGCAAGCGCAACATGTACTGCCCAATCGTTCCGTCCCTCGCCATATTCGCGGGTGCCGTCGACCGGATCGATAATCCAGACACGTGACTGGCCTAACCGCGTGCCATCACAAGCTCTTTCTTCGGAGAGCAAGCCGTCGTCAGGACGGGCATCTAAAAGGGCGCGGACCAGATAGTCATTGGCCTGAGTATCTCCGGCCTTGCCCAAATCTTTGGCGTCAAATTCTCCCCCGTCACGCAGCGCGAGCAAGATATGGCCTGCTTCTTTAGCAAGCGTTGCCGCAAGATCGGAATCGGACATAGCGGCACTCATTTCAGCGGCATGATCTGCTGGATGATATGTTCAGCGGCCTGTGCTGCTGTCATCTCGACCGTGTTGACGCGGATTTCGGGATTTTCAGGTGCTTCATAAGGGCTATCAATGCCGGTGAAATTCTTAAGGCGTCCGCTACGTGCTTTTTTATAGAGCCCCTTCACATCACGAGCTTCGGCCACCTCCAGCGGCGTGTCGACGAAAATCTCGATAAATTCACCCTCGGGAAGCATATCGCGAACCATATCGCGTTCAACACGGAATGGCGAGATAAACGCAGTGAGTACAATCAATCCCGCATCGGTCATCAGCTTCGCCACCTCACCCACGCGGCGGATATTTTCGATACGATCAGCTTCGGTAAAGCCCAGGTCTTTGTTAAGCCCGTGACGGACATTATCACCGTCGAGCAAAAATGTATGCCGGTTCATCAGGTTGAGGCGCT
This sequence comes from Sphingomonadales bacterium, assembly GCA_043760355.1. Taxonomy (GTDB): domain Bacteria; phylum Pseudomonadota; class Alphaproteobacteria; order Sphingomonadales; family Sphingomonadaceae; genus Sphingorhabdus_B. Next base: position 15,196 of record JAYUPC010000175.1, on the reverse strand, counting down.
TTTCCACCTCGTTTGCGATCGTGCTTTTGCCCGATCCCGAAAGACCGGTGAACCAAAGCAGCTTAGCTTTCTGATTCTTGAGCGCGGCATGGGCATCACGTCCAATATCGGTTGCCTGCCAATGCACATTTTGTGCCCGGCGCAGGCTGAAATTAAGCATTCCTGCTGCAACCGTTGCATTGGTGATCTTGTCGATCAGGATGAAGCCGCCAAGCGCATGATTGTCGGCATAGCTTTCAAACACGACAGGTTTGTCGGTTGCGATTTCGGCGACGCCTATGGCATTCAGCTCAAGCGTTTTTGCCGCCAGATGCTCCATAGTGTTGACGTTGACCTGATATTTGGGTTCCTGAACCGTGGCCGAAACCGTCTGAGTGCCCAGTTTCAACCAATAGGCCCGCCCGACAATCATCGGTTCATCGGCCATCCAGACGATATTGGCTTCAAACTGGTTGGCAACCTCTGGCGGTGTGTCGGATATACTGATGACATCACCGCGGGAGCAATCAACCTCATCAGAAAAGCACAGCGTCACCGACTGGCCAGCGACGGCTTGGTCCAAATCGCAATCGAGTGTTACGATTCTGGATAGTGTAGTTGTCTTGCCCGATGGCAGGATGCGGATCGCGTCACCGATGCCAATGCTGCCCGTTGCAATAAGGCCACTAAAACCCCGGAAATCCAGATTGGGGCGGTTGACCCATTGCACCGGCATACGAAAAGGCTTGGCCTGATCCGCAGTCGCATTGACCTCAATGCTTTCCAGATGGGCGATCAGGGGCAGGCCAGTATGCCAAGGCGTATTGTCCGACAGGGTGGTTATATTGTCGCCTTTGAAACCAGAAATTGGCATCGCGGTGAAATCTGTGATCCCGATTTCGGTCGCAAAAGCGCGGTAATCGTCAAGTATCGCTTCATAAACGGCGGAATCGTAATCGATCAGATCCATCTTGTTTATCGCCAAGACAATATTTTTGATTCCGATCAAATGCGCCAGATAACTATGCCGCCGTGTTTGTTTGAGCACGCCTTTACGGGCATCAATCAGGATGATGGCAAGGTCTGCGGTTGACGCGCCTGTTACCATATTGCGGGTATATTGCTCATGCCCCGGCGTGTCGGCAACAATGAATTTGCGTTTCTCAGTCGCAAAGAAGCGGTAGGCTACATCGATGGTAATACCCTGTTCTCGTTCGGCGGCGAGGCCATCGACAAGCAAGGCAAAATCAATCTCGCCGCCTTGCGTACCTAGACGTTTGGAGTCAGCTTCAAGAGCAGAGAGTTGATCTTCAAAGATCATCTTGCTGTCGTATAACATGCGTCCGATGAGCGTGGATTTGCCGTCATCGACGCTGCCGCAGGTGATGAAACGGAGCAGCGATTTATGCTGATGCTGTTCAAGATAGGCGTCGATGTCGGTGGCGATCAGGTCATCGGTTTTGTATATGGAGGACATCAAAAATATCCCTCCTGCTTCTTTTTCTCCATGGAAGCATCACCGCCATCCTTGTCGATCACGCGGCCATGGCGTTCCGATGTTGTCGTCAACAGCATTTCCTGAATAACCTCTGACAATGTCGTCGCTTCGCTTTCAACAGCGCCCGTCAGCGGGAAGCAGCCCAACGTCCGGAACCGGATCGAACGCTCGACGATTTCCGGGCGTTTGCCCATCACCTTTTCCAGCCGTTCGATATCATCCGCCATGAATAGCTGGCCTTGATATGTGAAAGTTGGGCGCAGCGCGCTAAAATAAAGCGGCACAATCTCGATATTATTTAGGTGGATATATTGCCAAATATCAAGCTCGGTCCAATTGGAGATTGGAAACACGCGGATGCTTTCAGCTTTCGCCTTGCGAGCATTATAGAGGTTCCAAAGCTCGGGGCGCTGGTTCTTTGGGTCCCAATTGTGGCTGGTGGTGCGAAAGGAGAAAATGCGCTCCTTGGCACGGCTTTTTTCCTCGTCTCGGCGCGCTCCGCCAAAGGCGACGTCAAAACCGTGAAGGTCAAGCGCCTGTTTCAATCCCTCAGTTTTCCAAATATCGGTGTGGATCGGGCCGTGATCGAACGGATTAATCTCCCTTTTTATCGCTTCGGGATTTTGATGGACCAGCAATTCCATGCCCGCATCATGCGCCGCTTTTTCACGCAGAGCGTACATCGCTTTGAACTTCCAAGTCGTATCCACATGCAATAAAGGAAAAGGCGGGGGCGAAGGATAGAATGCCTTGCGTGCCAGATGCAGCATCACGGCTGAATCCTTGCCCACCGAATACAGCATTACGGGCCGTTCAGCCTGCGCCATCACCTCGCGCATGATATGAATGCTTTCGGCCTCAAGCCGTTCCAAATGGGTCAGTGTCCTGATCATAATATTATATTACTTTCTTAAGCCCGCTTTTACAAAAACTGGGCCGTCCTACAACCAAGACTATCTTTACCGTGTCATACCCGCATTGTGGGCCACGCCAGAGACCGAACTTATGAACCGCGTTTATGGCGAGCGCTTGACCTCTCCGTGTTACATGCCTATATTAGACTTTATCTAACCCAACGGGAATATCTCCGCCGTCGCGCAGTGGAGCTAACGCATTGATGGGTTGTGATTTACCGACGCGGTAGGCTGTATGACTCGGACCCTTTAACGGGGCCTTGCGTCGTGCGGCCTTTTTCTGTCGGTATGTCCTGCGTGTGACGATTTCTAGTTCCTAAGCGAGGCTCAGACATTTATATGGTAACCAAAGCGGCGTCCGCCAACTTGTCGCGCAAAAAGCGCATCCGTAAAATCTTCGGCGACATTCACGAAGTCATCGACATGCCCAACCTGATCGAGGTGCAGCGCGAGAGCTATGAACAGTTCCTGCGTTCGGACCCGTCGATCGGTTATGTATCCGGCCTTGAAAAAACGCTGCGCAGCGTGTTTCCGGTCAAGGATTTTGCCGGCACCTCTGAACTCGATTTCGTGCATTACGAACTCGAAGACCCCAAATATGACGTCGAAGAATGCCGCCAACGCGGAATTACTTATGCCGCGCAAATGAAGGTAACCCTGCGCCTGATCGTATTCGAGGTTGATCCCGACACCGAAACGCGCTCCGTCCTCGATATCAAAGAGCAGGACGTCTACATGGGCGACATGCCGCTGATGACGCATAACGGCACATTTTTCATCAACGGCACAGAGCGCGTTATCGTGAGCCAAATGCACCGTTCGCCAGGCGTATTGTTCGATCATGACCGCGGCAAGACGCACTCATCGGGCAAATATCTGTTTGCCGCGCGCGTCATTCCTTATCGTGGTTCATGGCTCGATTTTGAATTTGATGCCAAGGACATCGTCAATGTCCGTATCGACCGTAAACGTAAATTGCCGGTTTCGACTTTACTATACGGCTTGGGCATGAGCGACGAAGAAATCCTCAACCACTTCTACGACCGTGTAACCTATGCACGTGCTAAGGGTGGTTGGAGAATTCCATTCAATTCCGATCAATGGCGTGCGTCGAAGCCTTTGTTTGATCTGGTAGATGCATCATCGGGCGAAGTAGTTTTCCCGGCAGCGCAAAAGATTACACCGCGTGCAGCGGCAAAAGCGGTCAAGGACGGCCTGGTCAATTTGCTGATCCCTACCGAAGAAATCTTTGGCCGGTATTCGGCGTTTGAACTCATTGATGAAAAAACCGGCCGGATTTATGTTGAAGCAGGTGATGAAATTACTGCTGAAAATCTGGAAATGCTCGATAAGGCGGGGATCGATTCGATCGAACTGCTCGATATTGACCATGTGATCACCGGCGCGTGGATCCGTAATACAGTTAAGGCTGACAAGGCCGAGAACCGTGACATGGGCCTCGATGCGATTTACCGCGTAATGCGTCCGGGTGAACCACCAACCCGCGAAACCGCCGAGGCACTTTTTGCCGGGCTGTTCTTTGATGCTGACCGGTATGACCTGTCGGCGGTTGGCCGCGTAAAACTCAATATGCGGTTGCAGCTTGATGCCCCTGATGATCAGACCACGCTGCGCAACGAGGATATTCTTGCTGTGGTCAAGGAGCTTGTGAACCTGAAAGACGGTAAGGGCGAAATCGACGATATTGATAACCTTGGCAATCGTCGTGTGCGTTCGGTTGGCGAACTTCTCGAAAACCAGTACCGCGTTGGTTTGTTGCGTATGGAGCGTGCGGTCAAGGAGCGGATGAGCTCAGTTGACGTATCGACAGTAATGCCCAACGACCTTATCAATGCCAAGCCAGCGGTTGCCGCTGTGCGTGAATTCTTCGGCTCAAGCCAGCTGTCGCAGTTCATGGATCAAACCAATCCGTTGAGCGAAGTTACCCACAAACGCCGTGTGTCCGCACTTGGACCAGGTGGTTTGACCCGCGAACGTGCCGGCTTTGAAGTCCGTGACGTTCACCCAACGCATTATGGCCGCATTTGCCCGATTGAAACGCCAGAAGGCCCAAACATCGGCCTTATAAACAGCCTTGCTTCGTTTAGCCGTGTCAACAAATATGGTTTTATCGAAACGCCGTATCGCAAAGTTGTCGACCATAAGGTTACCGATGATGTGGTTTATCTGTCCGCGATGGAGGAACAGAAGAACACGATTGCGCAGGCAAATGCTGAACTTAATGCCGATGGTAGCTTTGCCGAAGACCTAATCTCGTCACGCGAGTCGGGTGAGTTCCTGATGGCACCGCGCGATACGATCACGTTGATGGACGTCAGCCCGAAACAGTTGGTTTCGGTTGCAGCATCGCTTATTCCGTTTCTGGAAAACGATGACGCCAACCGCGCGCTGATGGGATCGAACATGCAACGTCAGGCTGTGCCTTTGCTGGTCGCCGACGCACCGTTTGTCGGCACAGGTATGGAAGAAACCGTAGCTCGCGATTCAGGGGCTGCGATTGGCGCACGTCGTTCGGGTATCGTGGATCAGGTTGACGCAACCCGTATCGTGATCCGTGTTACGGGGGATGTCGAACCCGGGACATCGGGCGTTGATATCTACACCTTGCAAAAATTCCAACGGTCAAACCAAAATACCTGCATAAATCAAAAGCCGCTGGTCATGGTAAATGATGAAGTACAGGCTGGTGACATTATTGCGGACGGTCCATCTACTGAATTTGGAGAATTGGCGCTTGGCCGCAATACCCTTGTCGCGTTTATGCCTTGGAACGGGTATAACTATGAAGATTCCATCCTGATATCAGAACGTATCGTGAAGGATGATGTGTTTACATCTGTTCATATCGAAGAATTCGAAGTGATGGCGCGGGACACAAAGCTTGGTCCAGAAGATATCACGCGCGACATTCCTAATGTCGGTGAAGAAGCGCTTCGCAGCCTTGATGAAGCCGGCATTGTTTATATTGGTGCAGAAGTGCATCCGGGCGATATTCTGGTTGGAAAGATTACGCCAAAGGGTGAAAGCCCGATGACGCCGGAAGAAAAACTGCTCCGCGCTATTTTTGGCGAAAAAGCTTCAGATGTTCGGGATACTTCGCTTAAACTGTCACCTGGTGTTGCGGGAACAGTTGTTGAAGTGCGCGTATTCAATCGCCACGGTATTGACAAAGATGAACGCGCCATGGCGATTGAGCGTGAAGAGATCGAACGCCTGGCCAAGGACCGTGAAGACGAACGCTCCATTCTAAACCGTGCAACTTATAACCGTCTGCGCGATATGCTGGTGGGTCAAACTGTTGCAGCTGGGCCAAAAACGATCAAAAAAGGTGCCGTCATTGACGAAGCCGTTTTGTCAGAGGCCGAGCGTCATGAGTGGTGGAAAATTGCGGTCACGGATGACAAGATCCAAGGTGATCTTGAAGCTGTGAAGGTTCAGTATGACGAAGCCGTCAAACTGATTGTTGAAAAGTTTGAAGATCGTCGTGAGAAATTGGAGCGCGGTGACGAAATGGCACCGGGCGTCCTGAAAATGGTCAAGGTTTTTGTTGCTGTTAAGCGTAAGCTGCAGCCCGGCGACAAAATGGCCGGTCGTCACGGTAACAAGGGTGTTATTTCACGCATTCTGCCAGCTGAAGACATGCCATTTTTAGCCGATGGTACGCCTGTTGACATCGTGCTCAATCCACTCGGCGTGCCTTCACGTATGAACGTGGGTCAGATTTTTGAAACCCATCTCGGTTGGGCTGCCCGTGGTTTGGGTAAGCAGATTGGTCAGGCTCTGGACGAATGGCGATATGCCAACCCCAATCCAGATGTTGCTGATCCTCCAGAAGCTGTGCGTGAACGATTGGTCCACGCATATGGTGAGAAATACGCTTCCGAAATCAAGGGGCGCAGTGACGCTGAAATCATTGATCTCGCGATGAACGTACGCGGTGGTGTGCCCATGGGTACGCCAGTGTTTGACGGTGCGCGTGAAAAGGATGTATCGGAAATGCTCGCACTTGCCGGGCTAGACACTTCTGGGCAAAGCGATCTGTTCGATGGCCGCACAGGCGACAAGTTCGACCGCAAGGTGACTGTTGGCTACATCTATATGCTCAAACTGCATCACTTGGTTGATGACAAGATCCACGCCCGTTCAATCGGACCGTATTCGCTCGTCACACAGCAACCACTGGGCGGTAAAGCACAGTTTGGTGGTCAGCGTTTCGGAGAAATGGAATGCTGGGCGCTACAGGCATATGGCGCAGCTTACACGCTTCAGGAAATGCTTACTGTCAAATCAGATGACGTTATCGGACGTACCAAGGTTTACGAAGCTATCGTCAAAGGTGATGATTCATTTGAAGCAGGCATTCCGGAGAGCTTCAATGTTCTGGTCAAGGAAATGCGTTCGCTGGGTCTTAACGTCGAACTCAAGGCGCATGACCCTGTTGATGGCGATGACGGTTTTGCCGAGGCAGCAGAATAGGCTGATGTGGGCGGCGGAAACGTCGCCCACCCTGTGCTAACCAAATTATGATTTCATGGGCAGCAGCCCAATGAGGAAATAAAAATGAACGAACTGAGCAAATTCAACAATCCTGTCGCCAAGGTTGAAACATTCGACCAGATCCAGATCGGTATTGCGTCCCCTGAAAAAATCCGCAGCTGGTCCTTTGGCGAAATTAAAAAGCCCGAAACCATCAACTACCGCACGTTCAAGCCAGAGCGTGACGGCCTGTTTTGTGCGCGTATCTTTGGCCCGGTAAAAGATTATGAATGCCTGTGCGGCAAGTACAAACGCATGAAGTACAAGGGCGTCGTTTGCGAAAAATGCGGCGTTGAAGTTACCGTCACCAAAGTGCGCCGCGAACGTATGGGCCATATCGAACTGGCGGCACCTGTTGCGCATATCTGGTTCCTGAAATCGTTGCCATCGCGCATCGGCCTTCTGCTCGATATGCAGTTGAAGCAGCTGGAGCGCGTGCTGTATTTCGAACATTATATCGTCACCGAACCCGGCCTAACCGCACTGGAAAAATTCCAGTTGATGACCGAAGACGAGTTGCTGGCAGCACAAGATGAATACGGCGAAGATGCCTTCACCGCGAGCATTGGTGCCGAAGCTGTCAAGCAGATGCTGATGGACCTCGACCTTGAAACCGAGCGTGCCGATCTGCTTGAGGAACTCCGCGTTACCAAATCGGAACTCAAGCCCAAGAAGATCATCAAGCGTTTGAAGGTTGTCGAAAGCTTTATTGATTCAGGCAACCGTCCTGAATGGATGATCCTTGACGTGATCCCGGTCATTCCGCCCGAACTTCGCCCATTGGTGCCGCTCGATGGCGGCAGGTTTGCGACATCCGATCTGAACGATCTCTATCGCCGCGTTATCAACCGGAACAACCGTTTGAAGCGTCTGATTGAACTGCGCGCACCAGACATCATCGTCCGCAATGAAAAGCGTATGTTGCAAGAAGCCGTTGATGCGCTGTTCGATAATGGTCGCCGTGGCCGCACGATTACTGGTGCTAACAAACGTCCGTTGAAATCACTGTCCGACATGCTCAAGGGCAAGCAAGGCCGTTTCCGTCAGAACCTTCTCGGTAAGCGCGTCGATTATTCTGGGCGATCGGTTATTGTAACCGGTCCTGAACTCAAACTGCATCAGTGCGGTTTGCCAAAGAAAATGGCACTCGAACTGTTCAAACCGTTCATCTATTCGCGTCTTGATGCCAAGGGTCTTTCGATGACCTTGAAGCAAGCGAAGAAGTGGGTTGAAAAGGAGCGTAAGGAAGTTTGGGATATCCTCGATGAGGTGATCCGCGAACACCCAGTGATGCTCAACCGTGCGCCAACGCTTCACCGTTTGGGGATTCAGGCGTTCGAACCTGTCCTGATCGAAGGTAAAGCTATCCAGCTTCACCCGCTTGTCTGCTCGGCCTTTAACGCTGACTTTGATGGTGACCAGATGGCCGTGCACGTCCCGCTGAGCCTTGAAGCACAGCTTGAAGCGCGCGTATTGATGATGTCGACGAACAACATCCTGTCGCCAGCCAATGGTAAACCGATCATCGTTCCGTCACAGGATATGGTCCTTGGTCTCTATTATCTGTCAATGGATCGTCAGGGTGAACCCGGCGAAGGCATGATGTTGACCGACATGGCCGAAGTGCATCAGGCGATTGAGGTTGGTGCGGTGACGCTCCATTCCAAGATCATCGCCCGCGTTCCGCAAACCGATGAAGCTGGCAATCAGTACATGGCGCGGTTCAACACCACACCAGGCCGGATGCTGCTTGCCGAGTGTTTGCCGCAAAGCCACAAGGTGCCATTTGAAACCGTTAACCGCCTTCTTACCAAGAAGGAATTGGGTGACGTTATCGATCAGGTTTACCGCCACACCGGCCAGAAAGACACGGTGCTCTTTGCCGATGCGATCATGTCACTGGGCTTCAAACATGCGTTCAAGGCAGGTATTTCCTTCGGTAAGGACGACATGATTATTCCCGAAGAAAAAGTCGGAATGGTTGCCGAAACCAAGGCGATTGTTGCCGATTTTGAACAGCAATATCAGGACGGCCTGATCACCCAGCAGGAAAAATACAACAAGGTGATTGACGCTTGGTCAAGCTGTGGTGACCGTGTGGCTGCTGCGATGATGGACAAGATCAAGGCCTCGCCGCTCGACGAATTTGGTCGTGAGGCACAGGTCAATTCGATCTATATGATGTCGCATTCCGGTGCGCGTGGTTCACCAGCGCAGATGAAGCAGCTTGCGGGTATGCGCGGTCTGATGGCGAAACCTTCGGGCGAGATCATCGAAACACCGATCATCTCGAACTTTAAGGAAGGCTTGACCGTTCTTGAGTATTTCAACTCAACCCACGGTGCACGTAAGGGTCTTGCCGATACCGCGCTTAAGACGGCTAACTCGGGATACCTGACACGCCGTCTAGTTGACGTTAGCCAGGATTGCACCATTGTTGAGGAAAACTGCGGAACCGATCGTGCGCTTGAAATGCGCTCGATTGTTCAGGGTGGCTCGACTATCGCTTCGCTAGGGGAACGTATCCTTGGCCGCACAACGGCGGAGGATATCGCTGGCCTTGATGGCAAGATGATGATCCCAACGGGCACTTTGCTCGATGAAGCACACATCACCGCAATTGAAGAAACCGGCCTGCAAGCCCTCAAGATCCGCTCGCCGCTGGTGTGCGAATCAAAGGTCGGCGTCTGCGGAACCTGCTATGGCCGCGATCTCGCCCGTGGTACCCCAGTCAATATCGGCGAAGCGGTCGGTGTTATCGCTGCACAATCGATCGGTGAGCCCGGTACACAGCTGACCATGCGGACCTTCCACATTGGCGGTGCGGCAACGCTGAACGAGCAATCGAACCTTGATGCGTCATCGGCGGGTAAGGTCATGTACCGCGATCTGCCAAGCATCATCGATAAGCGTAAGAAGCGTTTGGCGATGGCACGTAACGGTGAACTGGTGATCGTCGATAAAGACGGGCGCGAGATGGAAATCCACCGTCTGCCATACGGCGCGACACTTATGTATGCCGAAGGTGCAGAAGTTATCGTTGGTGACCGCTTGGCCGAATGGGATCCATTTACCATGCCGGTTATCACGGAAAAAGCCGGTGTCGTTAAGTTCCAGGATCTGGTCGATGGCCGCACCCTGATCGAACAAACTGATGAAGCAACAGGTATTGCACAGCGCGTCGTCAGCGAAGATCGTTCGGTTACCAAAGCCAAAAAGGAAGACTTACGTCCTCGTTTGACTTTGCTTGACGGCGATAGCGGTGAAGCCGCGCGGTATCTGCTTGGGCCCGGCACGATGCTGTCGGTTGATGATGGCCAAGAGGTACAAGTGGGTGATATTCTTGCCCGAGTAACCCGCGAATCAGCCAAGACCCGCGATATTACCGGCGGTCTGCCGCGCGTCGCCGAACTCTTCGAAGCCCGCATTCCAAAGGATTGCGCAGTTATAGCCAAGATTTCGGGTCGTGTGGAATTCGTCCGTGATTATAAAGCGAAACGCAAGATTGCGATTGTACCCGAAGAAGGTGACCGGATTGAATACCTCATTCCCAAAGCCAAGGTGCTTGACGTGCAAGAAGGCGATTTCGTGCGTAAGGGCGATAATCTGATTACCGGTTCACCTGACCTTCACGATATCCTTGAAGTCATGGGCGTTGAAGCACTGGCCGAATATCTGGTTGCTGAAATTCAGGAAGTTTACCGCCTGCAAGGCGTGAAGATCAACGACAAGCATATTGAAACCATCGTGCGTCAAATGCTGCAAAAGGTTGAAATTACCTTTGGTGGTGACACGACATTGCTTGCTGGCGAACAGGTTGACCGTGAAGAAATGGAAGCGATCAATGCCAAGCTGAAAAAGAACGAAGCACATGCGGTTGGCAAGCCGGTTCTTTTGGGTATTACCAAGGCGTCGCTGCAAACACGCAGCTTCATCTCGGCGGCATCGTTCCAGGAAACCACCCGCGTGCTGACGCAGGCCGCGGTTGAGGGTAAGAAGGACATTCTGACCGGCCTGAAGGAAAACGTGATCGTTGGTCGCTTGATCCCGGCTGGTACGGGTTCGGCGATGAACCGGATGCGCGTTGCCGCCAACAGTCGTGACGTTGCTCTGCGGGCTTCTTACAAAAAGCTGCAGGAAAGCCTAATAGCGCCGACAACAGCTGCAGAAGAACATACGGCGGAATTGGCACAAGGTCCTGAAGCAGCGATTGGTGATGATGTCTTGGCAAAGGTAATCGCCGATGATTTCACCACTGACGATGTCTTGATCGATGATGTTGTGGATGCAGCAGGCGAGGAAGAATAAGCTCTTCACCCACAAAAAAGAAACCCGTCAGAAGCAATTCTGGCGGGGTTTTTGTTTGGGCGATGCGCGTTACAGCACTTGCCTTAACATCCTTTCGACAAACCCTGCACCCAAGCCAACCAACGGCTTTTTCGACCAAACTTCCCCTAGCCAGCCAGCAATGCGCCCCATATACAAGTAGCATTATCAGCGGGGTTAGAGGCAGCAATATGCTCGGTAAAATTGGTTCATGGATAAAGCGCCACCCGATCTGGTCCGTAATTATCTTTATTATCACATTGCTGATCCTCAAGCCGTTCGTGCTGCCGTCGCCGCCGGATTATGAATATGTGACCGAAAAGGTTGAACGCGGCGATGTGTTGCGCAAGGTATCGGCGAGCGGCAAGTTGCGCGCGCTTAATACAATCAAGGTCGGTACCGAAGTGTCGGGGCAAGTCACCAAAGTATATGTCGATTTCAACTCCCCGGTTAAAGCTGGCCAAGTCCTTGCCGAAATCGATCCTACCCGCGTCCGCGCGCGCGTTCAACAATCCGAGGCGCAGGTGGCGCTGGCGCGCGCAAATCTGTCGCAAACCGCCGCCAATGTTACCCGCGCAGGATCCGAGCTTGAGATTCAGGAACGCGATTTCGCCCGGCAAAAGGCTCTGGCGGACAAAGGCTTTGTGTCTAAGGCGGGGCTTGATATCGCCCAGAGCAAGCTCAACAGCGCACGCAATGCCGTGCGTGTGGCACAAGCGCAGATCCAGAGCGGAAACGCCCAAATCGCCCAAGGCAATGCCGAGCTGTCCTCAGCACGATTGGATCTGAACCGCACCGTCATCATTGCGCCTGCCAGCGGTGTCATCATCAACAAGCTGGTCGAACCCGGCACCACCGTAGCCGCCAGTTTCCAAACGCCCAATTTGTTCGAAATCGCCGCCGACATTACGAAAATGCAGGTCGAAGCATCGGTCGACGAAGCCGATATCGGTCAGGTGCAAGAGGGTCAGGACGTCAGCTTCACCGTCGACAGCTACCCCGATGACGTCTTTAAAGCCAAAGTCCGGCAAGTGCGCAAATCGCCGACCGAAACGCAGAATGTGGTGAGTTATCTCGTCATTATCGATGTTGATAACCTTGACAACAAATTGTTGCCCGGCATGACTGCCAACGTCGATATCATCACCGGATCAAAGCCAAATGTCGTGCGCGTGCCAACCGCTGCCCTGCGCTTCAAGCCAAAGGTGACCGACCGCAGCGATAAAGACGCCCCTAAACCCGATAAAGAGAAAAAGCCGTTTCCCACACTTTATATTGCTGGCGAAGATAAATATAAGCCGGTGGCGCGTAAGGTAACCATCGGCATTGAGGGTGACGATTTTACCGAGATTTTGAGCGGCGTAAAGCCAGGCGAGCAGATATTGATCCGCAGCAAATCTCTAAAACCCAAAGCACCTAAGGACGATACCAACGCGGACGAAGATGACAGCGCCGCTTCTTGAAACACGTGATCTCATCAAGGATTATGTGCTGGGCGGGGAGACTGTCCATGCGGTCAACGGCGTATCGCTGTCAATTACACGCGGCGAATTTGTTGCGATCATGGGGGCAAGTGGCTCGGGCAAGTCCACCTTTATGAACTTGATCGGATGTTTGGATGTTCCTAGTTCGGGAACATTGATGCTCGACGGGATTGATACCAAGACGCTGACATCAGATGAACTCGCCGAAATCCGCAACAGCAAAATCGGCTTTGTGTTTCAACAGTTCAACTTGCTCGCCCGAACGAGCGCGCTCGACAATGTGGCCGTGCCGCTGATCTATGCCGGGGTCGGTCGCGCCGAACGATTGGAGCGCGCGAAAATGACACTGGAGGCAATGGGGCTTGGCGACCGGTTGCTGAACAGCCCGGCCAAGCTTTCGGGTGGCCAACAACAGCGCGTGGCGATTGCGCGGGCTCTGGTCACAAATCCACTGATGCTGCTTGCCGATGAACCGACCGGCGCGCTCGATACGCAGACATCCGAAGATATTATGGGCATATTCCAAAAGCTGAATGATGACGGGATCACTGTTATTCTTGTCACCCACGAACCCGATATTGCCGAATATGCCGCACGGCGGATTGTGTTCCGCGACGGAAAAGTAATCGAGGATGCACCGGTAACAAAGCGGCGGCGGGTAAAGGCATGAAGGGGAACCTGCTTTCATCCATCTCCAGCTGGGGCGTCAACGTTGCGATTGCCCTGACTGCGCTGCGCACCAATTTGATGCGGTCGATCCTGACGACACTTGGCGTAATGATCGGGGTTTTCTCTGTCATCTTGGCAGTCGCTATCGGATCGGGCGCACAGGTTTCGGTCACCCAGCAGATTGCAACTCTGGGATCCAATATGGCCATTGTCATCCCTGAACCCGATAGCCAGGGTCCACGCCGCCCCACGGACCGTGGACGCCTGACTGAACGTGATGGTCAAGCCATTGCCCGACAGGTTCCCGGCGTCAGTGCCGTCTCCCCGCAACTGCGCAGCTCGGTCCAGCTGGTAACACCTGGACGCAGCGCCACGACACAGGCCACGGGGGCCACCCCTGAATACGGTATAGTGTCCAATATCTCGGCATCCGAAGGCCGGTTTATCACGCAAAGCGATGTGAGTTCGGCTTCGCGCGTTGCGGTCATCGGGCAAACCGTTGCCGATAAGCTATTTGTTGATACCGGCCCGGTGGGTCAATCGGTCCGCATCAATCGTGTTCCGTTTACTGTGATCGGCATATTGGAAAGCAAAGGCAGCAATTTGGGCAATGACAATGACGATGTCATCATTGTGCCCATCTCCACCCTGCGCCAACGGCTGTCGACCACAGCCAATCAGGGGCCAGACGATGTAACCGTGCTGTTCGTTGGTTTCGAAGACGAGGATATGCTGCTCGCCGGACAGAAAGAGATCAAGAAGCTTCTGCGGGATCGATACCGTGTGCAAAAGGGAAAGATAAACCCCTTCACCGTCCGCACCACCACCGAGATCGCCGAAACCACAGGGCAAGCCACGCAAATCTTTCAGGCTTTACTGGTCGCCATTGCCTCGATCTCTCTGCTCGTTGGCGGCATCGGCATCATGAACATCATGCTGGTCAGCGTGACCGAGCGCACCCGTGAAATCGGTTTGCGCATGGCAGTTGGCGCTCGCGGTAAAGATATTTTGACCCAATTTTTGATAGAAGCGGTAACGCTCAGTTTGATTGGTGGTGCGATTGGCGTGTTGATAGGCGCCATCGCCACCTGGGCGGTCGGCCAGTTCGCCGGCTGGCAAGTCAGCATGACGCTGGCATCGATTTTCTTGGCGACCGGGTTTTCGGCGTTTGTGGGGATATTCTTTGGCTTTTATCCGGCCAGGAAAGCGTCAAAGTTGTTGCCGATTCAGGCGCTTAGGTATGAATAATGGCATGAATAATGGTACAAATAAAATGCTGCCATTTGAACGCAGACATCGTGCTGCAAAGCCGTGAAAGAGCGGATAGACTGGTCCAAGCATGATCCAGACCCAACACCTCAGCCACACCTACCCCGGACACGCGGCCCTGAGCTTTCCCGATGTTGAATTACTGCAGGGTGACACACTGGTGCTGCGCGGCAATTCTGGCTCGGGTAAATCAACCTGGTTGGCGCTGTTGGCGGGCTTGTTGACGCCGCAACATGGCGAATTAACCGTGGCAGGGCAGCGGTTGAACGGTTTGTCCAACACCGCGCGCGATGCGTGGCGCGCGAATAATTTGGGTTTTTTGCCGCAAAAACTGCATCTCAGCGAAGCTTTGACGGTGGCTGAGAACTTGCAATTGGCCTATTTTGCAGCAGGTTTGCCAATCAACGCAGCCGCAAAAGCGCACATTGAAAGCACGTCAGCGGCACTGGGTGTGGCTGATTTTGCACAGCGCAAACCGTCGACCCTGTCTGGCGGGCAGG
>JAYUPC010000174.1:0-21754 GCA_043760355.1 Sphingomonadales bacterium | reverse complement strand
CGGCTACAAGGTTAAGCTTTTGCGCCGAACCACGGATCGTGGTTGCAACTGCAAGAGCTTCCTTATCGCCAACCCGACGAGGGGATGCAGATTTAGACATCAGCGCTTGCCCTTCTTATCAGCGGCGTGACCAGGGAAATAACGCGTAGGCGCAAATTCACCGAGCTTCATGCCAACCATATCTTCGTTCACCGAAACGGGAACGAATTTACGGCCATTGTAAACGTTGAACACAAGGCCAACGAATTGCGGCAGGATCGTCGAACGACGCGACCATGTTTTGATCGGCGCGCGCGAATTTGCATCCTGTGCGGTTTCTGCTTTCTTGAGCAGGTGAAGGTCAACAAACGGACCTTTCCAGACGGAACGAGACATTGCTTACCTCTTCTTTTTCGCATGCCGTGAGCGGATAATCATCCGGTCAGTCGACTTGTTGCTACGTGTACGTGCGCCCTTGGTCGGCTTGCCCCATGGCGTCACTGGATGACGACCACCAGACGTCCGGCCTTCACCACCGCCATGCGGGTGATCGACAGGGTTCTTGGCAACGCCGCGGGTCAGCGGGCGAATGCCACGCCAGCGATTACGGCCAGCCTTGGCAAGTGTGGTGTTCGAGTTGTCGGGGTTCGAAACCGCGCCAACCGTACCCATGCACGTACCAGGAATATAACGTTGCTCACCCGAATTGAGGCGAACGATAACGCGGCCACCATCACGTCCGACCAGCTGAACATAGGTGCCTGCTGAACGTGCGATTTGACCACCCTTACCAGGCTTCATTTCGATGTTGTGGCAGATTGTACCAACGGGCATCTGCGAAAGCGGCATTGCGTTACCCGGCTTCACATCGGTTTTTTCGCCAGCAATGATGCTATCACCAACAGCCAAACGTTGTGGTGCAATGATATAGGTCTGTTCACCGTCTTCATATTTTACAAGCGCAATGAAAGCGCTGCGATTCGGATCATATTCTAGACGCTCAACGGTTGCAGGCATATCCCATTTACGACGCTTAAAATCGATGATACGATATTTTTGTTTGTGACCGCCGCCGATACCGCGCGAAGTGACATGCCCCTTATTGTTACGGCCGCCGGTCTTGCTCTTTCCTTCGGTCAGCGCCTTGAGCGGCTTCCCTTTGAAAAGGCTTGAACGGTCAACCAGCACAAGGCCGCGACGGGCCGGGCTAGTAGGTTTGTAGCTTTTTAATGCCATCGTCTTAGCCTTAAATTCCGGTTGTTACGTCGATGCTCTGGCCTTCGGCCAGAGTCACAACGGCTTTTTTGACATCGCTGCGGGTGTAGGGTTTGCCCTTCCAACGCTTTACTTTGCCTTTTTGGACCAGCGTGTTGACGTTCGTTACCTTCACATCAAACAAAGCCTCAACCGCAGCTTTAATCTGCGGTTTCGTTGCATCGTTCGATACCTTGAAGACAACCGCGTTATGCTCGCTGAGCATGGTTGCTTTTTCCGTGATGTGCGGAGCGACGATCACGTCATAATGACGAACGTCGATCGTTTCTTTTTTAGCCATTAGCTTGCGCCTCCCGCGAGAGCAAATCGAGCCTCGAGCTTTTCCACCGCAGCGCGTGTCAAAACCAAGCTATCGGCATTCAAAATGTCATAGACATTGGCACCAACAGCAGGAAGTACATTGATGCCGACCAAATTGGCCGAAGCTAAACGGAAATTATCGTTGACACCACCTGCGGTGTCCGTGCTGTCGATCACAAGGATCTTGCGACCAAAACCAAGCTTGCCAATTTGACCTTGAAGCACCTGTGTTTTGGCATCTGCCAAGTTCAGGTCTTCTAGTACAAAAAGTGAGCCGGATTTTGCCTTGCTCGACAAAGCCATTTTCAGGCCGAGTGCGCGAACTTTCTTATTCAGCGACGGATTAAAGTCACGAAGACGGGCACCGTGCGCTTTACCACCACCAATAAAGATCGGTGCGCGGCGGTTACCGTGACGGGCGGTACCTCCACCTTTTTGATTTCCGAACTTCTTACCAGTGCGGGCAACGTCGCTACGTTCGCGGGTTGCGCGAGCCGTACCACGAGCCTTTTCGCGCTGCCACGTGACAACACGGTGCAGAATATCGGCACGAGGCTCTAGGCCGAATACGTCATCATTCAGATCGATATCGCCCTTAGGTTTCGCATCAAGGGTTTGAACCTTCATTTTCATGGCTTAGCCCTCTTTCGTTTCTTCGGCAGCATCCGAAGCGGGCGCTTCTTGCGCTACAGTTTCGACAGGAGCAGCTTCAGCTGCAACCGGTGCAGCTTCAATAGCTGACGCCTCAGTTGCTTCGACTTCGGTTGCGACGATTACTTCTTCCTCAACCACTGGAGCGTCATTATCGCCTTTTAATGCGCCGGGGAATGGCGCTTCAGTTGGCATTGGATGCTTGACGGCATCGCGAACCATCAACCAGCCATTTTTCGCGCCGGGTACGCTACCCTTTACGAAGATCAGGCCGCGCGCAACATCAGTGCGGACAATTTCCAGATTTTGCTGAGTGCGTTGACGGTCGCCCATATGACCGGCCATCTTCTTGTTCTTGAAAACCTTACCTGGATCCTGACGCTGACCAGTTGAACCGTGCGCGCGGTGAGAGATCGAAACACCGTGGGTTGCGCGCATACCGCCGAAACCCCAACGCTTCATCGCACCGGCAAAGCCCTTACCTTGTGTATGACCCGAGATATCTACTAGCTGACCATCAATGAAGTGATCGGCCGAGATTGCGGCACCAACAGGCAAAAGGCCATCAGCATTATCAACGCGGAATTCAGCGACGCGAGCCTTGGGCTCTACTTCTGCCTTAGCGAATTCGCCGCGTTGCGGTTTGTTTACATTTTTCGCTTTGCGGGCTCCCGCACCTAGACGAACAGCAAAATAGCCATCGCGTTCCTGGTTGCGTTCACCGACCACTTGGCAGCCTTCCAGCGCCAATACAGTCACGGGTACGTGGCGGCCATCTTCGTTGAAGAGGCGCATCATACCCATCTTTTTCGCGATCACGCCAGTGCGCATGATCCATACTCCAAATATGTCAGAGGCCCGGCTGGCAGTATTACCAGGAGGGCGTGACGCCTAATTCTAGCCCTGAAATTTCAAGCATGCCCCGTCTGGGCTAGGCACCGGATGCTTGCCGCAGCAAGCTATCCGATAAGACGGGGAACGCAGCCCAGATAAATCTGGCGGTATTCCTATGTCTCACTCCACCGAAGTGAAGAGTATCGGCTTTACGCCAATTTGATTTCTACGTTCACCCCGGCAGCAAGATCAAGCTTCATCAGCGCATCTACTGTCTGTGGTGTCGGCTGCACAATGTCGAGCATCCGCTTGTAGGTCCGAACTTCGAACTGCTCGCGTGATTTCTTATCAACGTGCGGTCCGCGGTTTACGGTGAATTTATTAATATGAGTAGGAAGCGGGATTGGTCCACGAATAAGAGCGCCCGTGCGGCGCGCTGTATCTGCAATGTCCCCGGTAGCTTGATCGAGCACGCGGTGGTCAAATGCCTTAAGACGGATGCGGATAGTTTGCGTTTCCATGGTTTATACCAATTCCTAATTTCTAATCATATCAAAGAGCCGAAAGCAGCCATTCCAACTTCTATGTCGAAGCCGGATCAGCTGCTTAAAATTTCCTAAAACCGCCCCGAACGAATCAATTATCCGTTCGGGATGAGCGGCCTTTATTACTTCTGGATCGCGCTGACAACCCCTGAACCGACAGTACGTCCACCTTCGCGGATAGCGAAGCGGAGACCCGGGTCCATGGCGATAGGTGCGATCAGCTTAACCTGAATCGTTACGTTATCGCCTGGCATAACCATTTCAGTGCCTTCTGGAAGGACAACTTCACCGGTTACATCGGTTGTGCGGAAATAAAACTGCGGACGGTAGTTCGCAAAAAACGGTGTGTGACGACCGCCTTCATCCTTCGAAAGCACATAGATTTCTGCGGAAAACTCGGTGTGCGGCGTAACCGAACCGGGCTTGCAGAGAACTTGGCCACGCTCAACTTCTTCACGACCAACGCCGCGAACAAGCGCACCGATGTTGTCGCCTGCACGACCTTCGTCAAGCAACTTGCGGAACATTTCAACGCCAGTAACGGTGGTCTTCTTGGTATCCTTGATACCAACGATTTCAACTTCCTCGCCGACCTTAACGATACCCGTTTCAACGCGGCCGGTAACAACTGTACCACGACCCGAGATCGAGAACACGTCTTCAACTGGCATCAAGAATGGTTTGTCAATAGGACGGTCTGGCTGCGGAATTGCTTCGTCAACTGCCGCCATCAGTGCAAGGACCGAATCCTTACCAATATTATCATCACGGCCTTCTAGTGCCGCAAGCGCTGAACCACGAACGATAGGAATATCATCACCCGGAAAATCATACTTCGAAAGAAGCTCACGGATTTCCATTTCAACCAGTTCGAGAATTTCTTCATCGTCAACTTGATCGACCTTGTTCATGTAAACAACAAGCGCAGGCACACCAACCTGACGGGCGAGCAGGATGTGCTCACGAGTCTGTGGCATTGGACCATCAGCTGCGTTCACAACGAGGATCGCGCCATCCATCTGCGCAGCACCGGTGATCATGTTTTTAACATAGTCAGCGTGACCTGGGCAATCAACGTGCGCATAGTGACGGTTACCCGTTTCATATTCAACGTGTGCTGTTGAAATAGTGATACCGCGCTCGCGCTCTTCTGGTGCCTTATCGATGTTTGCAAAATCAACCGCGACGCCGCCGTGCGCTTCCGCCATGATCTTGGTGATCGCTGCGGTCAGTGTGGTTTTACCGTGGTCGACATGACCGATGGTGCCGATGTTGCAATGCGGTTTTGTCCGCTCAAACTTTGCTTTTGCCATTTTATCCTACCTTATTGGTTCCGAATTTGTGTCTGTACTAGGAACAGTCGCCGCGCGCATTGGCGAGACTGATGCCTAATGTCAAGCATTTCAACTGATCGCCTCCCGCCAGATACCTTTTTAAAGAAGGAATCGGGAGTGTGGAAGGCGATTAGCGTGTTGCTAGCGATTAAGCCAGCTTCTCTTTTATCTCCGTCGCAACATTCGCCGGAACTTCATCATAATGCGAGAAGAACATAGAATAATTGGCACGGCCTTGTGTGAAAGAACGCAGCTGGTTCACATAACCAAACATGTTGGCAAGCGGCACCATGACCTCGACAACTTGCGCGTTACCGCGGCTGTCCGTACCCTGTATCTGGCCACGACGAGAGTTCATGTCACCGATTACATCACCCAGATATTCATCAGGAGCAACAACTTCGACCTTCATGATCGGCTCAAGCAGCTTGATCCCGGCCTTTTGCGCGGCTTCACGCATTGATGCACGACCCGCGATTTCAAACGCCAATGCCGAGGAATCGACATCATGATAGGCGCCGTCATACAACGTGATCGTGAAATCGATGATCGGGAAGCCGATGAGCGAACCTGAAGCAGCGGTTTCGCGCATACCTTTTTCCACGGAAGGAATATATTCCTTGGGAATGTTGCCGCCCTTTACTTCATCGTTGAAGATGATGCCTTGGCCACGCTCGCCTGGTTCAACCGTGAACTTCACGCGGCCAAACTGACCCGAACCACCCGACTGTTTCTTATGGGTGTAATCGACATCGACTTTCTTGGCGAGATATTCACGGTACGCCACTTGTGGCGCGCCAACATTGGCTTCAACCTTGAATTCGCGGCGCATACGGTCAACCAGGATGTCGAGGTGAAGTTCACCCATGCCCTTGATGATCGTCTGACCCGATTCGTGATCGGTCGACACGCGGAACGAAGGATCTTCGGCGGCCAGACGATTAAGCGCAATGCCCATCTTTTCCTGGTCAGCTTTGGTCTTTGGTTCTACTGAAAGCTCGATAACCGGCTCTGGGAATTCCATCCGCTCAAGGATGATCGGCGCGTTTGATGCACACAGTGTATCACCGGTTGTGGTTTCCTTCATGCCCGCAAGCGCAACGATGTCGCCTGCAAACGCTTCGTCAATGTCCTTACGGTCATTGGCATGCATTTCGAGGATACGGCCAACCTTTTCTTTCTTGTCCTTGACCGAGTTCAAATACGTACCCTTGGTCAGCGTGCCCGAATAGATACGCGCAAAAGTCAGTGTACCTACAAACGGATCGTTCATCACCTTAAACGCAAGTGCGCTAAACGGTGCGTCATCGGTTGGCGGACGCGAATCTGGCTCCAGCGTATCCATATGCACACCCTGCACGTCTTCAATATCGAGCGGCGAAGGCAGATAATCGACAACCGCATCGAGTAAAGGCTGAACGCCCTTGTTCTTGAAAGCCGAACCGCACACGACAGGCACAAACTTGTGCGCTAGCGTGCCCTTGCGGATTAACGCCTTGAGCGTTGCTACGTCGGGCTCATTGCCCTCTAGATAAGCTTCCATCGCGTCATCGTCTTGCTCAACAGCAAGCTCGATCAACTCGCTGCGGTATTTCGCAGCTTCCGCGACGAGATCAGCAGGAATTTCTTCGTAGAAAAATTCTGCACCCAAAGCTTCGTCTTTCCAGATAACCGCACGGTTTTCAACGAGGTCAACCAGACCCTTCAGATCGGCTTCAAGGCCGATTGGAATATACAGTACAGCTGGCTTTGCGCCAAGACGGTCGATGATCGACTGAACACAATATTTGAAGTTCGCGCCGGTACGGTCAAGCTTGTTGATAAAGCACATGCGCGGTACTTTGTACTTGTCAGCCTGACGCCAGACGGTTTCTGATTGCGGCTCAACGCCGGCGACACCGTCAAAACATGCAACCGCACCGTCAAGCACGCGCAACGAACGCTCAACTTCAATCGTGAAGTCAACGTGTCCTGGCGTATCGATAATGTTGATCCGGTGATCGCCCCAAAAACATGTGGTCGCAGCCGACGTGATTGTGATCCCGCGCTCTTGCTCTTGCTCCATCCAGTCCATAGTTGCCGCACCGTCATGTACTTCACCGATCTTGTAGGATTTACCGGTGTAGAACAGAATGCGCTCTGTGGTCGTGGTTTTACCGGCGTCAATGTGTGCCATGATGCCGATGTTGCGGTACATACTGAGTGGATGGCTGCGTGCCATGGTCTTTACTCCGTGCAAATGGGTTGCGTGTTGCGCCGCCCTATAGGGAAAGGGGCTGGTTTTGGCCAGCCCCTCTATGGTGTTCAAAACGCGGTTGCGTGATTACCAGCGGTAATGCGCAAAGGCGCGGTTGGCATCAGCCATCCGGTGCGTATCTTCACGCTTTTTGACCGCATTACCGCGGTTCGACGACGCATCGAGCAATTCGCCCGAAAGCCGCGCGGCCATGGTTGTTTCACTGCGGTTACGCGCTGCACCGATTAACCAACGGATCGCAAGTGCCTGCGCACGTTCAGGACGTACTTCGCAAGGCACCTGATATGTTGCGCCGCCAACACGGCGTGAACGCACTTCGATACCGGGCTTTACGTTATTGAGTGCTTCATGGAAGGTTTCAACCGGGTTTTTCTTTGCCTTGGTCTCAACGGTTTCAAGCGCACCGTAAACAATACGTTCAGCAGCAGACTTCTTACCATCAAGCATCAGGTTGTTCATGAATTTGGACAGCACCAGATCACCAAATTTTGGATCGGGAAGGATGATGCGTTTTTCTGGACGACGACGACGTGACATATTCTATATTCCTTATCTCAAGAAAACAGGCAGCTGAAAAGCGCCTTATTTCGGGCGCCCCTATTTTGGACGTTTAGCGCCGTATTTGGAGCGTGACTGCTTCCGGTCCTTGACGCCTTGCGTATCGAGTACACCGCGCAAAACATGGTAGCGGACACCAGGAAGATCGCGAACACGACCGCCACGGATCAGGACGACGCTATGCTCCTGAAGGTTATGGCCCTCACCAGGAATATAGGAAATGACCTCGCGCTGGTTGGTCAGACGGATCTTGGCAACTTTACGCAGAGCCGAGTTCGGCTTTTTTGGGGTCGTTGTATAAACGCGCGTACAAACGCCGCGCTTTTGTGGGTTCTGCTCCATTGCAGGAACCTTGGACTTCGCCTTTTGCGGAGTCCGGCCCTTGCGGACCAGCTGGTTAATCGTTGGCATATCTTCACCTTGCTCTTTTGTTGTCGCATGATGTGAAGCGAAAAACCGGTTCCCACTTTTTCGCATCATGCTTTGTGCGGTTACTTTAGGTGGCAAGGCGTTTTTTGCGGTGGAGGCTCAGCCTTTAGCCCACCCGACCTGACACATAATGTGCTGCTATGTTGATTTCCGTAAAGTCAGCATCCGTGAAGAATCACACCTGCCAAATTCTGGAAACGCGCCATTAGCGGGGGATGGGGGGTTGGTCAAGGGGTTGGGTTATCTCACCCCACCACAAACTCCGCGATCTGTCTTTGCCCCACCCTGCTCTCTGGCAGGAAGAATATCGGCCAGACGTGCATCACACCGGCAACCTCGATATAATCGACCGAGGGCAATGCTTCCTTCAGCCGTCTGGCATCGGTCACCAATATGTCATCGCCGCCGCCAAAGCACAGGATCGGCGGAAGCCCGTCCCAATTGCCGTTTAGCGGGCTGATCCGGGGATCGGTTACGGAGATGTCGCCTGCATATTCGCGGCCACAGCGTGCGGTACCCGATATGGTCAGGATGCAATCGCGCTTGGCAATGTGTGGCTGATCGGGATGCGATACCGTCGCATCCAGCCAAGGGCAAATTAGCAATAGCCCCGAAGCCGCGCGCAGCCCTTCGTCGCGGACGCGCTGAGCAACGACCGCTGTTAATCCGCCGCCTGCTGAATCGCCGCCCATCACAAACGGCCCGGGATGATCCGCGATAAAGGCACGGTACGCCTTCATCGCAAAACCGATAGTTTCGTCAGGATTAGCGGTGGGTCCAAGCGGATAGAGCGGAGCGGTAAATGCAATCCCGTAATGCGTCGCCATATAGGCCATGAAATCCCAGTGCACCGATACGGCGGGAAACACATAACCGCCACCGTGGAAATATAAGATATGAGCCGCAGGCGCGCGGTCCTTTGGAGCGATATGCCAAATTGATCGGCCATCAAGCTTGGTTTCGCTAACCGACAGCTTGGCTTTCATTTTGGCAGTGGGAAGCTGTTGCGAACCGGTTTGTACTTTTTTGACTAATTCCAAAAAGGCCGGGTTATCAGAATAACGATTACGGTAAAATCCGCTAGTGCGCAGCATCGCCCCGATCACCGTCGCCATTACACTCGCCATATTATCTGCTTCCTATGCACGTTCTTCCAAGACCCCGTTCTCGATTCCGATCCTCCACCACAACAAAGCTGCGTTCAATAGCGAAAATGTAATCGCCATAGCGGGTGCGCCAAGAAGCAAGGGAAGCAGTGCTATTTCAACCACCACAAGCGCGTAATTGGGGTGACTTATAAACCGGTAAGGCCCGCGTTTCACTTTGGGGAAATGCGGTGCGCTGATGATGCGGGTGGTCCACCAGCGGCCAATGCTGGCCAGCGTCCAGAAGCGGAAGGTCTGGCTGGCGATAAATGCGTTCAAAAGGAGTAGGCTAGGTTCGACCGACGGTTTGGCAAATAGCGCGATTGCGGCCAGCCAGCCGCCGTGTAAGACAATGAACAGCGGATAGTGATCTGCACCGTGCTCCTTGCCGCCCTCGGCCAACAAGCGCCGCGTGTTGGCGCTCGCATAGACCAGTTCGCCCAGCCGCTGAATGACGACGTAGGCAAACACTGCCTGCGCCCAGTATGGCCAGTCCCAAATCATGGAAGAAGTAACCCCATTGCACCCACAAAGCCCGGACCAAGGGCCGTCATCAGCATCGGTTTGGTAAGCATCCCTTGCGAAAGGAGCCGTTCGAGAACAAACAGCACGGTCGGCGAACTCATATTACCGTGTGCTGCCAGAACTGCGCGGGTGGCAGGGAGATCGCTGCTGATATACTGCGCCAGAGCATCAACCACGCGGCCGCCGCCGGGATGACAAGCAGGTTCAGCCATATCGGATTTGGAAATGCCCTGCGCGGTCAAAAACGCATCGCAGACGGGCGCAAACGCGCCGTTCACAAACGCAGGAATATCGCGCGCCAGCACTAGGTCATACCCGGTCTCCCCAATCTCCCACCCCATCATGTCAAGCGTATTGGGCCACGTGTTTTGCGCAAAGCTGCCAAGCTTTGGTCCCTCCCCCGCGCCCACAATCGCCGCAGCACAGCCGTCGGCAAACAGGGCAGTCGCGACCATGTCCTTCTTGTCCATCCGCGCATGGTCATACGCCAGCGAGCAGAGTTCAAGGCTGACCAACATCACCGGCTTATCCGGTAATGCACGCCAAAGATCAGCCGCCAAACCAAGCCCTATCACCCCGCCTGCACAGCCATAGCCAAAGAGTGGCACTGTCCGCGTATCTTCGCCAAAACCCATCGCCTCAATCATCCTGCTCGGCACGCTGGGCGTCATAGTGCCGGTGGTCGAGACATACACAATCTGTCCAATATCACCCGCCTTCAATCCGGCGCGGTGCATTGCCTGGGTCGCAGCCTTTTGAAACAGTTGCGTACTGATATCAGCATAGACCTTGGCTCTGCCAGCCCAGCTACGTTCCTCCAGATAATAATCCGTCGGCATCGCCAGATAGCGCTGCTCAATCCCGGTATTGGCCAATATCTCAGCCATACGCGGCGGCAACGACCGGCCTTTGGCGCGTTCCAACACGGCAAGCACCTCGGCTTGGCTAATGGCGTGATCGGGAAGTGCAGTGCCGATTGATAAGAGAGAAGGCGACATATTATTTTGGTTCATTGCGTTCAATCGTTAGGCTAGTTTTGCCATATGGGCTAGTTTAATCATCGTCTTCATCCTGCAACACACCAGAGGTATCCAGCTGCCATGACGCACAAATCCAAATTCGACATCTTGGCTATAGACAGACGACTGTTAATCAAGACTGGCCTATGCGGAATAGGTGCACTCACCTCTAGTGCGTCTGCAGGTGTAAGTACGTTATTAACTGCAAAAGGTTTCACCCACGGCGTTGCAAGCGGCGAACCTACCGCCGGATCGATCCTTTTATGGACCCGCTTTGTGGGCAGCGATGGCGGCACAAAATTGCGCGCAGAGATTAGCGAAGATGCAACGTTCAAACGCATAGTTGCTGGCGGTGATGTGATCGCAGGCCCGGCACGGGATTATACAGCAAAGATAGTTTTGAAGGGATTGAAACCGGCGCATCTTTATCATTACCGGTTCGTATCGCCAAGTGGATCAATATCGGATATCGGCCGGACAAAGACTCTGCCGCGTGGCAAGACTGCTTCTTATAATCTTGCCGTATTTTCGTGTTCCAACCTGCCTTTTGGCTGGTTCAACGCATATGGTCACGGGGCCGCACGCGACGATATTGATCTTGCCATTTTCCTTGGCGATTATCTCTATGAATACCAGGCCGGCAATTATCCCTCAGTCAAACAAGCCATGCCCGAACGTGCACTCCAGCCGGCAAGCGAGATCATTTCGCTTGCCGATTACAGGCTGCGTTATGCCACCTACCGTGCCGACGCAGATTTGCAGAAACTGCACCAGATGTTTGCGTGCATAGCAATGTGGGACGATCACGAATTTACCAATGATGCGTGGGAAAATGGTGCGGAAAACCATCAACCGGGCGAAGGCGACTGGAACATGCGCAAGGCTGCTGCTGAAAAGGCATGGCGTGAATGGATGCCGGTGAGCGACAATGTCGACGAGACACGCTGGACCCGTTATGCCATTGGCGACCTTGCCTTAATCCATATGTCCGAGAGCCGAATTAGCGGTCGATCGCAGCAATTGTCCTTTGCCGACATGACCGGCAGCGAAGACGAACTCGCCAAACGGTTTACGGAATTCCGCGACGGCCCGTGGAGTGATAAAGCGCGCACAATGCTGGGTGCACCGCAGGAGAAATGGCTAGCAGATGGCTTTGCCGCGAACAAGGCGCCGTGGAACATCTGGGCACAACAGACAATTATCGGCAGCATCCGCCAGCCAGAGACGGTCGCTGGATGGGTATCGCCCACCGCGCCTTCTTATGTGAAGGACCGTGTTAAACGCGGCGCCTCCGCTGCAAAAGCAGGATTGCCGGCCAATCTTGATAATTGGGATGGGTATCCAGCTGCACGTGACCGGGCGCTGAAAGCTGCGCAATCTGCCAATGCCGACTTGATTGTACTGACGGGTGACAGCCATAATGCCTGGGCATTTGACTTGCCTTTTGGTGAAAAACCCGCCGGTGTCGAGCTCGGCGGGCATAGTGTTACCTCGCCTGGGTTTGAAAGCAGCTTTACGGCGACGCTTCCAAAAGATGTTGTCACGGCCTTGATGACCACAAATACCCAGCTGAAATGGGCAGATACGTCGCAGCGCGGGTATATGACAGTGCATCTGACACCCGGCAAGGTCACAAGCAACTGGCATTTTATGGCGACTATCCGGCAAAAATCGACAGCGCTTTCGGGCACGCACAGCATGGTCACACTCCGCGGTAAGCGCGTGTTTGAAAGTTAGATCCGAATCCGAAGTTAGGCTTATTGCTTAACCATCACCCTGAACTCGTTTCAAGGTCCATCGTTAATCTAGCCTCCGCCTTGGCTGCAAGGTGGATGCTGAAACGAGTTTAGGATGACGACGTCTTATGCAACGAACTTTAGTTACAGATGATTAGTAAACCGACCTCATAAATACCGCAGCCGATGCAAATCGAACCAATATGTACCATATAGGCTCTATTCACCATTCTAAGCATCCTTACAGGCTCAAAAAACCATTTTAGGTACTATGCCGCCAAACAATACCCATCGCGCTGTGACCCGCCTTCAAGAGACGTACAGGGCATAATCGCAGATTTGCGTGGTAGTAAGGCTTGGCGCATGGGCAGCAGGTTGTTAGAGGCAGGCAAATACTTATCCAAAGGCCCTGATAAATGACTGCCAGCCCCCGCCCTGTGCGAACCCGTGTAGCCCCCTCACCCACCGGTGACCCCCATGTTGGCACTGCTTATATTGCCCTTATCAACTATTGCTTTGCCAAAAAACATGGTGGAGAATTTTTGCTGCGGGTTGAGGATACCGATCAAGCACGGTCAACGCCGCAGTCCGAGGCCATGATATTGGAGTCGCTCAAATGGCTTGGGCTAAGTTGGGATGAAGGCCCGGATGTTGGCGGACCGCATGGTCCGTATCGCCAGTCCGAACGGAGCGCTATTTACACTGAACATTGCGATAAATTGCTGGCCGACGGCAATGCGTTCAAATGCTACTGTGATAGCGAAAAGCTGACGATGATGCGGCGGCACCAGATCGCCGCAAAACAACCGCCGAAATATGACGGAACATGCCTGGCGCTGACCGATGCTGATCATGCAAAGCTGGATAGTGAAGCTGTACCCCATGTTGTGCGAATGAAAATCCCGACCGAAGGCACATGCACGGTTCAAGATACTTTACGCGGTGAAATCCAATTTGAATATAGCGTCGTCGATATGCAGGTACTGATGAAATCCGATGGCCTGCCGACTTATCACCTCGCCAATGTTGTCGACGATCACCTGATGGAGATCACCCATGTGATGCGCGGAGAGGAATGGATTTCATCGGCGCCCAAGCACCTGTTGCTATATCAATATTTCGGTTGGGAGCCACCCGTGCTTACCCACCTGCCGCTGTTGCGCAATGCCGACAAATCGAAGCTGTCGAAACGAAAGAACCCGACCAGCATTCTATATTATCAACGCGCCGGTTACCTGCCGCAAGCGATGCAGAATTTCCTCGGCCTGTTTATCAAATCGTCTGGCGAGGAAGACGAAATGACCTCGCTCGACGCGCTGATTGCGGGCTTTGACGTCCATAATATTTCGCTTGGTGGACCCGTGTTTGATACTTCCAAACTCGAATGGCTCAACGGCCGCTATTTGCGTGAGACAATGGACACAGCGCAGTTTCTGGACGCGATAAAGGCTTGGGCGCTGAATGATGCCTATCTGACGCCGATTGCCGAAATGGCGCAATCGCGGATCACGCGGCTGTCCGACCTTGGCGCACTGGTTTCGATGTTCTTCATGAACCGGATCGAGGGATTAACGGTTGAGCAGTTACGCGAAGGCGTAAAGATCGACACGGATCAGCAGCGCGCGGCATATACATTAGCACTGCAACAGTTTGACAGCTTGATTGAATGGAACAGGGAAGGTGTCGAAGCAACCCTGCGCCGCACCGCCGAAGTGCTCGACACCAAGTTAAAAGACGTCATCCGGCCGATGTATCTTGCCATCACAGGTGCGGCACAAGGCGTGCCCTTGTTCGATGCGATTGTGCATTTAGGCCGCGATATAATCCGTGAGCGATTGCGTCACGCGATGGAACTCCTTGGCCCTTCGACGAAGAAAGAGAGTGAGGCTTGGGGAGAATTGCTAGTGAAATCACTGAGCGGCGAATAATGTAAAAGAGGTGTGAGAAAGGGAGAGGTTTTGCAAGAGAACCGAAGTTACCCTAATATCGAATTATTAGTCCAGATGACGTTTGATGTCGGCATGGAAATTCACCAGGATATTGGGCCGGGTTTGATTGGGTCCGCTTACGAACGTGTGTTGGCAGATCGTCTATTTAATCATGGCATCAAGGTAGACCGGCAGCAGCCGGTCCTTATTGATATTTATGGCAAACGATATGATGATGCATTTCGATATGATTTGCTGCTAAACGATATCTTGTTGGTTGAAGTTAAATCATTGGAAAAACTTGGCCCTGTTCACCGTAAACAAGTACTGACATATATCAGGCTGATGAATTTGCCATTCGGATTTCTACTTAATTTCGACTGCGTTATGTTCAAAGACGGTACGCAGCGCATCAAGAATGACCGACATATATAAACAGCATCGACTTCTCTCCCTCTCTCTTCTCTTTTACAAAATTGTAATGGTCCAAGATTATGCCTGATATCAACCTCCATGAAAGCTGGAAAGCACCCCTCCAAAGTGAGTTTGCCAGTGATTATATGCTGGCACTTCGCAGCTTCCTTATTGACGAGAAGGCAGCGGGCAAGATTATTTATCCCAAGGGCAGCCTCTGGTTCCGCGCGCTTGACCTGACGCCGCTCGACAAGGTTCGCGTCGTCATCCTTGGTCAAGACCCGTATCACGGGGAAGGCCAGGCACACGGCCTATGTTTTAGTGTCAGACCCGGTGTCCGTCCGCCACCCAGCTTACTCAATATTTATAAAGAACTCGAAACCGATCTGGGTTTGCCGCGTCCTAAGCACGGCTGTCTGGAGCATTGGGCAAAGCAAGGCGTGCTCCTGCTCAACAGCGTCCTGACAGTCGAGGCGGGACAAGCCGCATCGCATCAAAATAAAGGTTGGGAACGTTTCACCGACAGCATCATCCGCCTGGTCAATGATCGAACCGAGCCTGTGGCTTTCCTTCTTTGGGGTGCTTACGCTCAGAAAAAAGCTGCTTTTGTTGACCAGGCCAAGCATCTGGTCCTCAAAGCAGCACATCCATCGCCACTCGCAGCACATAACGGTTTTTTTGGATGTAGGCACTTTTCCAAGTGCAACACATTTTTGGAAGATCAAGGATTGCCCGCAATTGATTGGGCATTGCCATGCGCCACTTAAAGCTGAGTGACAGAAAAATGGTGCCGCTTAGCAGACTCGAACTGCTGACCCCGTCATTACGAATGACGTGCTCTACCAACTGAGCTAAAGCGGCGATATGCCTGATGGCATGATCGATGATGAGCGCATAACGGTGCAGCGAAGCTATTTCAAGTGATGTCGTTAGCTTCGCTTGACCGTTTACAAAATGAGGCGATAAAAACCCGTGCACGAAGGAAGTGTTTAATGCATAGAAATGCGGATAAGGCGCAAATATGAAGCGAAGGAAATTTCGTTGCCTGATGCAAACAAATACTGTCCGGAAAACATAGGTGTCGCGGAGCTTCTGCAATCCAATAGACTGTCGGATGTCGATCTAAAAAAGATTGAAAATGATGCAGTTGCCATTGTCGAAACGCTACGGGCGCGGCCCGAAATGCAGACGACCCTTGACGGCTTTTTACAAGAATACGGGTTGTCGAACAAAGAAGGCATTGCATTAATGCGCCTTGCCGAGGCTATGCTGCGTATTCCTGATCCCCAAACACGCGCATTGCTGATCGCTGACAAGATCGCGCCGGGGGACTGGGCCGCTCATATTGGGCAGAGCGGCACGCGGCTGGTCAATGCCTCAACTTGGGCGTTACTCCTTACCGGGCGTGTCACTGGTTACGGCGATGAAAAGGACAGTCGTTTCTTTGCCTTTCTGGGCAAAACGATAAACCGTCTTGGTGAACCCGTCATCCGCAAGGCCGTGGGTCAGGCGATGAAGATCATGGGCGGCGAATTTGTACTTGGCGAAAACATTGGCGAGGCCCACAAACGGGGCGACAAGTTATTTGGCAAGGACCAGATTTATTCATTCGACATGTTGGGAGAAGGCGCACGCACAACAGCCGATGCCCATCGTCACTTTACCTCTTACAGGGAAGCAATCCGGCAAGTGGGTGCGATGCGCGGCGAAGCCTCGGTCATCAATCGTTCCGGCGTCTCGGTCAAATTATCGGCAATCTATCCGCGTTATGAGTTTTCCAATGCAGATGCGGCAATTGACGACATTAGCACGCAATTACTGGTCTTGTTGCAACAGGCGATGGCGGCAAATGTAAAGTTGACCGTCGATGCCGAGGAAGCCGACCGTTTGGAAATGTCACTGGCGATATTCGAACGTGTTGCCCGCGCCGCCAATCTTGGCAGCTATCAAGGCTTTGGCCTTGCAGTGCAGGCATATGGAAAGCGTGCCCGCGCTGTTATTTCAAGGGTTGCGTCGCTGGGCAGGGAGCTTGGCGTGCGTTTCATGGTGCGCTTGGTAAAGGGTGCGTATTGGGATGCTGAAATCAAGCATGCACAAGAACTGGGACTGCCCGGTTTTTCTGTTTTTACACGCAAATCGACCACGGACTTGTCGTATCTGGTATGCGCACAGGAAATGCTATTGCACCGTGACGTGTTGTTTTGCCAGTTCGCAACGCACAATGCCCATACGATCAGCGCCATCATGCACATCGGCAAAGGCATGGCAGGCACATTCGAGTTTCAAAGGCTGCACGGCATGGGAGAAGCGGTCTATGCCGTTGCCCGCGAACAGTTTGGTTCGTTTCCGGTCGTCCGGATTTACGCGCCCGTTGGCGGACACAAGGATCTGTTGGCGTATCTGGTCCGCAGGCTTCTTGAAAACGGCGCAAATAGCTCTTTCATCAACCGCTTCATGGACGCGCAATTGCCTGCGCGCCAAGTGGTACAGGATCCCTTCTCGATCACCCGCGAATTACAGAGCATTGCCCACCCCCAAATCATTATCCCCCAGGAGCTGTTTGGCATGTTACGTCCTAATTCAACTGGCCTTGATCTTACCTCGGCAACCGATGTCGCAACATTCGAGGATGAAATTGACCGGATATATGCACAGAAATTTGCGGTTTCATCCTTGTTAGGCGATGTTCATT
This sequence comes from Sphingomonadales bacterium, assembly GCA_043760355.1. GTDB lineage: Bacteria > Pseudomonadota > Alphaproteobacteria > Sphingomonadales > Sphingomonadaceae > Sphingorhabdus_B. The sequence goes on along the minus strand of JAYUPC010000174.1, from coordinate 4,133 downwards.
CCAGCGCCCAATTACAGAACGCCATAATTAACCCGGCCAATACCAGCGATATTCTGGGGCATGCACCACAGGCTGATATCACGGATATCGATCCCGCCATGCGCACCGCAAATGCCGCACAGCGGGCCTGGGATCAGCTTGAAGGGGGCGAACGCGCCAGTCGTTTGAACACAGCGGCCGACATAATGAGCATGCGCCTTATGCCGCTGTCCGCCTTGCTCATGCGTGAAGCAGGAAAAACCCGCGATGATGCCATTGCCGAAGTAAGGGAAGCCGTAGATTTTCTGCGCTATTATGCGGAACAATCTGCCCGTGAATTCTCAGCGCCTCAGATATTGCCTGGCCCTGCGGGAGAAGCAAATACGCTGAGTTTACAGGGGCGCGGTGTTTTTGTGTGCATCAGCCCGTGGAACTTTCCACTCGCCATCTTTGTCGGACAAATCGCCGCTGCGCTGGCCGCAGGCAATACTGTCCTCGCCAAACCGGCGCCGCAAACACCGGTCATTGCGTATGAAGCAGTCCAGATACTGCATGAAGCAGGCATCCCAAAAGATGTGCTGATGCTGGTCATTGGCGATGCTACAATTGGAGCAACGCTTATCGAACACCCGTTGGTTGCCGGGGTTGCATTCACGGGCAGCACGGCAACTGCCAAACGCATCAATCTTGTTTTGGCAGGAAAGCCGGGGCCAATTGTACCGCTGATTGCCGAAACTGGCGGGCAGAATGTAATGTTCGTCGACAGTACGGCATTGCTCGAACAGGTCACCGACGATGTCATCAAATCTTCATTCCACAGTGCTGGTCAACGCTGTTCCGCTTTGCGCGTTCTTTATGTGCAGGCCGACATCGCCGAAGCTGCAATAGAGATGATACGCGGCGCGATGATGCTTTTGAAAACCGGAGACCCGCGTAAACTCGATACTGATGTTGGTCCTGTCATTGATGAAACGGCGGCGAACTCACTGCGCCAACATATAGAAGAATTAAAAGCACGTGGATGCATCAATTACGTGGCTCCACCTGCACGCGATACTGATTCTAATTTGTTTGTACTTCCGACCTTGTTTGAAATTTCGTCGATGTCGGAACTTCATAAAGAAAATTTCGGGCCAATCCTGCATGTCGTGCGTTATCAGGCAGACAGGCTGGATGAAGCCTTGAGCGATGCGTTTTCAAGTGGCTTTGGCCTTACACTTGGTATCCACACCCGCATGGATCGCCGCTGGCAACAGATCGCCAGAAACGCGCCAGTGGGCAATATCTACGTCAACCGCAACATGGTGGGCGCGGTTGTCGGATCGCAACCTTTTGGTGGACAGGGTTTGTCGGGGACAGGGTTCAAAGCCGGTGGCCCACGCTATCTTTACCGTTTTGCAACGGAAAAAACGCTCTCTGTCAACAGCACCGCGTCAGGCGGGAATGTCGAATTGCTAGCGCTCGAATGACCTATGCACGTGGGGCCGTAACGTCAAAAGCAATGAGTTTAGGGGTTATTGCACCTGTCACCGTAATTCCGGTGCGGTATACTGATCCAAATGGGAAGTTCCCGATTAAAATTCCAAATCCGCTCGAATTACTATGGAGGCATTATTTTGGTGAGGACGATTGTCCTGAACCAGCCCCTCCACCGCCGCCTCCTCCGATTGATTGGTGTGGCTCAACAGGAACTGAGTGGGTGCCGGATAAACTGATTATCATTAACATTGCGCCAGCATGTCACGTACATGATATTTGCTATGGACCAAAATCTTCAACGTCACGTTTCAGTTGTGATGCTGACCTAGGAAAAAATGTTTTCACTCTTTGCATGGCACAGGGTGGTAACTTCACAGCTTGCTCTGCTTCAGGAGCAACCTACTTCTACGGAGTTCGTCTGGGCGGTAGCGACGCATATCAAGGTGGAGACTGAGTATCAGTATGGAAAAGAAATTACATAAGAGTCAACATTTTGTTCCAATTCTACTTTGGTTTATTATTGGTCTCCCATTTGTAGCAATAGTAGTTGGGATTGGTGGCGGACTTCACATTTTAACTATAACTCATTTACTGGAAAATATCCGTAAAGAAGGGTTAAATGATGTTATGGTTATCTATATTTTTGTTTGGATGATTATATTATTTCCTATTCTGTATTTTATTTATATTTTCATACTCAAAGCTGCCCATAAAAGGCTCGACTTATGAATGTATAAGGTAGCCTATGACGACCGCACCGCACCGCACCACACCCTCTGGCGGCGTTGCCGATACGCGCCGGTTCGTGACTGATCCCGGTGGTCGGGTGCTGGGCGAATACGGGGTGAGTGCCACCGATGTGAAGGCGGAGTTTATCTGGATGGCTCCAGAGGTAGGAGACAGCGGCCCGTTCGGCGGCGATGACGGGCTCGGCGGCTATATGCCGATAGCAGTGGCGACAGCGACGGCGACACCGGGGGTCACCACACTCAGCTGGGTCCATAGCGACCATCTCGGCACGCCCATCGTCATGACTGACGCCACCGGCACAGCGATAGCCCAGCCCACCGGCTATACCACCCCCGCGTTCCCGGGGCAGAGCAAGACGCTGCCCGACCTATATTACAACCGGTACAGGGATTATGACCCCACGGCAGGGCGCTACATCCAAGCCGATCCCATCGGGCTTGCGGGGGGGAGTAATCCCTACCTCTATGCGATGGGCAATCCTGTTCGGTATACTGATCCGACAGGGGAGTTAGCTTGGCTTATCGCTCCTGTATTGTTAGGCGGCGGTAATCTGGCCTATCAGTATTTCTGGGAAGGCAAGGAATTTAAGTGTATCGACTTGTGGGAAGTTGGTGGATGGACAGCCTCAGGACTACCGATCGGAGGAGCAGTAAGGTTTTTAGGCATAAAAAAGTCAGTTGAAATAACAATGGGTCTTGTAAGATTGGCAAATTCACCACTACCTCAAGGTCCTGTACCTACCCCAACTATCCAACCCCCCAGTATCCCGAGGCCGCCACCAAACCTTCCGCGACCTGAAAACACGATACCTAAAAATCCGCCCATCGGCCGACCAAGAGTTGATGCAAGACCTAAGTGAAAGGTTGTTCAAACACTTAAGCCTAAGCCAACGCATTACATTTATATACCATAGTAAAACACTGACTCTATTACCTACAAAAAGCTCATACTTATGACTAATGGTGAAATTGAAAACATGGATACTCAGGCTGAAATAAAAATTGAAAACCTTGCGGCCAAAGCGATTAAAGCCGAAAACTTTTTGGAGGCAAGACGCTTGCTTGAGCCGCTCGTCGGTTCCGATTCGGAATATGCACTAACAACTTTGGGATGGATGCACGAAGTCGGGAAAGGTGCGCCTCGCGATGGAAAGGTGGCAGCGTCATATTATGAACGCGCTACAAAACTTGGCTGCTTGGACGCTTTTAACCCTCTGGGTCGTGTTTTGTGGGCCGAAGGCGAGCTAATCAAAGCCCAAAATACCTTTAAGCAAGGAGCTGAATTGGGTAATGTGGGAAGCATGAGCTGGCTTGGCGTTATGATGCTTTCAGGAATAGGCGGCCCTAGTGATGTTGAGAATGCTATGAAATGGCTCAATGCAGCAGCAGAGAAAGGGCATATCGTTGCCAAGGGGCTACTGCTTAGCTTAGAACGTCAGAATTCGAAGTCAATTTTTAGGCATATAATTTACCATTTCAAACGAGCTGTACTAGTGATGAGTGGAATTAAAGATTATATATCAAATCCATATTCAGGGAAATTATTTTAAAGTTACGGTGTCAGAAAGTTCAGAAAGTTACGGCGCCACGTGCAATAACCCTTAAACTTCTGTTCGTGTATGCTCCTGCAATTTAGGCTTTTCCCTGCCAGCTTTACGATCACAGCAATACCCATCCTCCAGCAGTAAAGGACTTGCCAAATCAACACCGCATGTCTCTTGTCAAAACCTGCAATCGGGTGTGAACCTTTCGACTACGCTCAAGACAGGCTTGCACGTTTTCCTGCGGGTCTTGATAGCCGCTCAGCGAGTGAAATCATCACCTGAATTACGGTGACAGGTGCAATAACCCCTAAACTCATTGCTTTTGAGCCCTTGGGGCGGGACCGCGCCGGGCGGGGATAATGGCTTTTCCGGTTCTCTTTTC
>JAYUPC010000173.1:0-7241 GCA_043760355.1 Sphingomonadales bacterium | reverse complement strand
CGCTGGCGGAAACCCCAACTACTGTAGGATCGGCGAGCGGGTTGCGCATATAGCCTTGCAGGACCGCACCAGAGAGCCCGAGCGCCCCGCCGATCAGCGCGCCAAGGATCGCGCGGGGCAGGCGAAGCTCGGCCATGATCCAGCCGTCTGCGCTATCGGACAGCCACTGCACCGGTGCGATCCAGACCTTGCCACTGATAAGCGAGAGCATGAACGCGGCAATAAGCAGGATGATGAGGAAGGTACGGAATTTCATATGGAGGCCTTCATCAATTCCATCACTTTGATAACTGTCGGCCCGCCACAAAACAGGAGTTTATCGGGGAAATCAACGATCCGCGTCTGCCCCTTCAAATGCCGCAACACATCCTCACGCATAGCAAGGCCGCGCACATCATCGCCCTTTGCCGAATGCGGCATGAAGATAACCGATGGCGGCTTTCGGATCAGGGTCTCCAACGGCAGGATATCCCATTGCTTGAGGCCGTAAGTTGCGCTGGCATTGGCGAACCCGGCGCGGGCAAGCAGCTCGTCTTGAAGCGTTCCTTTGCCCGCCACAAAGCCGCCTGTTTGCCAGATGATGGCGGATCGTGAAGTGGGCGCTTTGGTTGATGCAGTTGCGGAGGTGATGCGTTCAATCAAAGCCTCACCCGCTGTTTCCCGCCCAATCGCTGCGGCAATCTGACGGATTTGCGCGGCATTTTCTTGCAAAGTCGCGGGCACGCCGAACGCGACCATTTTGACGCCCGCCTTTTTGAGCGCGGCATTGGTGCCATTGCTCGCCAGATTGCCGGTGAGCAGAAGTGCGGGCCGCGCCGCGATAATTTCCTCTGCGCTAGTGCCTATGGCGGGCAGGGCAGTTGCCCAAGCGAGCGGCGCGGAGCCGCTGTCAGGGTCATGCGAATAGATACTGACGCCTGCGATCTGCCCAGGTGCTGCTATTTCGGCAAGGACGCTGTCGATGCAGGGATTGTTGGAAACGATGCCGCCCGGGGCAATAGCTGGCTGGCCTTGGCAACCGCACAGGAGCAGAAGCAAAGGCCAGCCAAAACGCATCAGAACTTCGCCCGCACGCCGACATACGCATTGCGGCCCAAGCTTCCGTATCCGCGCACCGTTTCATACTGCGCATCGAACAGGTTTTCGACACGACCGAACAGCTCGAACTGATCCGTCACCGGATAGGACGCGCGGAGCGAGGCCAGCACAAAGCCATCAAGGCGAGGTGGCTTGGGAGCGAAGATATTGGGCAGCGCGTTAAAACTGTCGCCAGTTATTGTGACGGTGCTGCCCAAGGCAAGGCCCCATGGCGATTTCCAATCCACCGCAACGCTCGCATTGTCTTTTGGCCGCCGTGCCAGCCGTGCGCCAAAAGCAATATCGCCAATGGTCAGGTCTTTGGCATCAACCAAGCTGTACTGCGCATTGATGGTCAGGCGGTCACTTGGCCGTATCGATAGGCCCAGTTCAACTCCTTTGCTGCGCGTTTTTTCGACATTCTCGGTTTTAAATGTATCGAACGAGAATATCAGCGCGTTGTTACTATCCCGCCGGAAATAGGTGGCCGACGCGGTGGCGCGACCATCAAGGAAGCTGTGTTCAATCCCGACATCATAACTTTTGGCAGTTTCCGGTTTCAACGCCGGGTTCGCGCCGGGGAAGAGAGCCTCGGTCAGGGTCGGTGCACGAAAACCCTCTGCATAGGTACCGCGGATCACGGTGTTGCCGTTGTTCGGCGTATAGGCGAAGTTCGCGCCGAATGTTGTCTGGCCGCCATAGACAGAGTAATCATCATAACGCACTCCACCGGTCAGGGTCAGACCGTTGACGGGCCGCAGTGTCAATTGGCTAAAGCCGCTGGTGACGGTATTCTTGGCGTTATCCGGCGCAGCGCCGCCTCCTGCGGGGAAGAAGGTGCTGGCAAAACTGCGTTCGTGTTCGACACCGAAATTGAGGGTTGCGGCGTCAACGATATCGAAGTTGCCGTGATATTCGAAGCGGTCGATTGCTCCTTTCAGGCGGTTGACGTTGAAACTGAATGGCACATTTGGTTCGGTTCCAATCCGGCTGATGTCGGTGCGGCTATAAGACAAGCGGCTGTGCAGGCGGTCGTCAAATAGACTGGAGTTCACGCCGATATAGCCGATGAACTGTTCATTATTCGTCACCGGAAATGTATTGGGCGTTGCGCCAAACGGATCGTCAAATTCGACGCGGCCTTTGTTGTAATACCCGCGCAGGTCGAGGTTGAGCGCGTCGGAGAAAGCTACCTTCAACTTGCCGTTGGCCGCAAAGTTTTTGTAGCCGTCTTTCTCGGTTCCAGCTGAGAGTGCCGATATGCCGTCGGTACGGTAATAGCCTGCGCCGACGCTGCCGGAAAACATGCCGCTGGTGCCTGCGATATTGGCGCGTGCTTGGGCGGTGTTGTAGCTGCCATATTCGGCCAGTGCATTGGCGGTGAAGCCACTGGTTGGTTCTGCCGTCCGTACACTCACCACGCCGCCAATTGCCTGACTGCCCCAGATCACCGAGTTCGGTCCGCGTAGTACTTCAACGCGGTCGATATTGCCGGTGAGCAAGGCGCCGAAATCAAACGCAGCATTGGGTGAGGATGGATCGTTGATCCGCACACCGTCGATCATGACCAGAGTTTGTGAACTTTGTCCGCCGCGAATGAATATACTCGTCTGGCTGCCCACGCCGCCATTTCGGGCGATGGCAATACTGGGAATGGTGCGCAGAATGTCGCTGATCGAGTCGGTTTGCGTGGTTTTGAGTGTTTCTGCATCAATAACCGAGATGGCTTGGCCCGTTTCGTTGCGCGGTGTTCTGGTGCCTGTTGCAGTCACAACAATGTCACTATCGGGGACCAACCTAGTGGCTGCAGGATCAAAAGTACCATAGTCTTCCTCTGCATCCTGAGCCCAAACAGCCGAAGGTAACTGCGCAATTGCCGCTACCGCATATATCAAATTTTTCATAACTCACTTTTTTCCTTGCGCGTTAACGTCCACATTATGTCGTCACGCGAGGAAACCCCCGATCATGCCAGTCTCCCGCAAGCACAAAGGATCGACCGCATTCAGGCAGGTCTCCTGGCTTCCGGGTCAACGCTTATGCTCCACCTTCCCAAGCCCCAAAATTGAGGGGCCCAGTGGTATAAAGGAGCCAATCTCGCCGGTTACAGTTGCGGGAACAGCGCCGGATGTCCGCCGGCTTCCCTATTATCCACGCTCTCGCACAGACCTGATGCATAAGAGCCAAATAGGGGGGATTTGGAGGGGATGCAAGAGAGGTTTATACCTCTCCCGTCGGGAGAGGATATGTAGACTTGGGAGCAAAGCAACTATAGGCGCAGTTGGTGAGGGGTTCCGCCCCTTACGATAGCGCACAACCCCTCACCCAGCTTCGACTAATTCGTTTCACTCTTAAGTCTACGCAACCCTCTCCCGTGGGAGAGGGGCCAGATCAATGCCGTGTTTTGCCCGGCCGTTTCATGCCCCAGAATTGCGGGCCTTCGGGGATGTGCCATTCATGCACCACTTCAAAACCGAAGCGCCGGTACAGGCTGACATTGCTCTCGTCCGCTGTTTCCAGATAGGCAGGCATGCCGTCATAATCGACGCGTTCCAACCCGGCGCGAATGGCTGCTCCGCCAAAACCCTTGCCCTGATGATCGGGGTGGCATCCGGCATAATGCAGGTACCAGCACGGTTCTTTGGGCAGATGTTTCTCGATCAAATCGCTCACCTCAAGCCCGCGAAAAATGGATCCGCGTAGCTGCTGAACAAAGGGCATGATTAGCCGCGCCCTGTCCCATAGGCTGTCATGCGCCTGACCCGGGCCGCGCCAAAGGGTGACGGCTTCAAAACCTTCGGTGCCGTATACTGCTCCTTTGCGGTGTTCATCGCGCAGGTACAAATGGAACGCACCCGCCAGCCGCTTGGCGCGCAGTGCGGGGTCTTGAATGACATAGCTCCACCCGCTCTCGTTTTGGAACGCACGCGCCAGTGTTTGCGCAACCTCCCTGTTGTCGGCAGGTGAAAGTAGCCTAGCCTCTGGCAAAACTTCAAGCCTTCGCTTGCGCCAGAATTGGCAAATTGCGCACTCGCTTTCCGGTTGCTGCAAAGAGCGCATTGGTAAGTGCTGCTGCTGCGGGCGGAACGCCAGGTTCGCCGATACCACCCATGAACGCGCCGCTATTGATGAAATGGATGTCGTGTACTGGCGGTGCATCGGCCAATTTCATAATCGGATAGTCACTGAAATTGCTTTGCTGGACCGCGCCCTTTTCAAGCGTAATCGCTTCGCCGATTGCCGAGGATAGCCCCATAATCGTGCCACCTTCAATCTGTGCTTTGGCAGCTTGCGGATTGACCACACTGCCGCAATCGACGACGGTTGTGACCTTGTGAATTTTCGGGCTGCCATCATTCTTCACCGAAGCCTCGATCACATGCGCAACGATGGTTTTGAAGCTTTCAACAATCGCCACGCCGCGGCCGGTTCCGGCGGGGAGTGGCGTACCCCATCCACTGCGTTTGGCGACTTCGTTCAGGACCGCCAGATGCCGCGATCCCGGTTTCAGGTGTTTGGCCCGAAACGCGACCGGATCGGCCCCTGCGGAATGCGCGAGTTCGTCGATAAAGCTTTCATTATAAAAACCCTGCTGCGTCGAATTGACTGATCGCCATGCGCCCGTTTTCTGGTTCGACACATGCGCATAATGCCGCCGCGCCACCACTGGCAAGTTATAGATAAATGCCGTTTCGCTTTCTGCACTTTCGGGTTGTGCATAGTCGTTTTGATAGGCAGCAATCTTGCCGTCTTTGCCAACCGCGCCTTTCAACATGGCCGAACTTTGCGGCCGGTACGCGCCCTGTACCACTTCTTCCTCGCGTGCCCAGATCAGCTTGACCGGATAAGGCAGCTGCATGGCAAGCTTGGTCACTTGTTCAACGATTTCCATATACATCGGCAAACGCCGCCCGAAGCTGCCGCCGATTGCCATCGGGTGAAATGTGACGGCATCTTCGTCAAGGCCGGACACCTCAACCGCCTTCATTTTGGATGACAGCGGATCCTGCATCCCACCCCATAGGTTAAGTTTGCCATCCTTATAATGCGCGGTCAGTGCAAACGGCTCCATCATTGCGTGGTGTAGGAACGGCACTTGATATTTGGCTTCAATCGGTTTTGTACCTAGTCCCGCCGCGACATCGCCGGCACCATCTTCGCCGTCGGGCTTTGCGCCCTTAAACAGACCGTCATGTGCGGCAAATATGGCTGAACTAGATAGGGCGCCGTGCCCACCATCGCTGAATTTGGGGGATAGTGCGCGTAATCCCGAAAGTGCCGCCCAATATCCTTTGGCAACAACCGCCACGGCATCATCCAGCTTGATGACTTTCTCAACCCCTTTCACCGCCATCGCAGGAGCCGTATCAACCGAGGTCAATTTCCCGCCGCGCACGGGCGCTGCCATGATCGTCGCAACGCGCATGTCGGGCACGGTGAAATCCATGCCATATTGCGCGGTGCCATTAACCTTGGCCGGGATATCGATGCGCGCTATCGATTTGCCGCGCAGCTTGTAATCACTCGGGTCTTTAAGCTTGGGATCGCTGTCGAGCGATAGGCCCGCCGCTTGCGTCGCGAGCTCGCCGTAACGCAGCGACTTGCCCGATTTACCGTGGGTTACAATGCTATCCGCTGTTGTCAATTCGGCCGCTGGAACGCCGAGCCGTTCGGCTGCTGTTTCGATAAGTGCAAGCCGTGTTGCGGCACCCACCAGCTGGAATGATCTTTGCCCGGTAAAGCGCAGCGCCGACGATCCACCCGTAATCTGCAAATTCATCGACCGGGCGATCAGTGACAGGAACGATTGCGGGATGCCGTTGATGATGCCGGGCTGCCCCGACATTTCGCCCAAGAAACCACGACCAAGGCCAGTATTGGCAAAGGCCGATTCCGCCGGAGCCGATACAAGCTTCACCTTCGCCCAATCGGCATCCAGTTCTTCGACCAGCATCTGTGCAAGGCCGGTATTCGATCCCTGGCCAATGTCGGTATGCGGAGAATAAATGGTGACGGTGTCATCCTCTCCAATTTTCAGCCAAGTGGCAAACGACGCCTCGCCTTTACCAGTGGTCTGGGCAATGGCGCGTTTCGCCGCCGAATTGTCGGCAAGATACACGCCAAATAGTCCAGCACTTGCAACTGCAACGCCGCCGATCAAAAATGCCCTACGCTTCACACCTTTGCGCTTGGGTGCGGCGGGTTGTTCCATTTCGAGTGTAGGGCTATCGGCCATTATACGGCTCCTTCTGCGGTGGCTGCTGCCTGACCTGTGGCTGCATGGATCGCTTTGCGAATGCGCGGATAGGTGCCGCAGCGGCAGATGTTGGTCATCGCCTCGTCAATCTGTGCGTCACTGGGTTTGCCGGTTTTTTTGATGAGTGCCACCGCTGCCATGATCTGCCCTGATTGGCAGTATCCGCATTGGGGAACCTGGACCGCGACCCATGCTTTTTGGACGGCGTGTAGTGTACCGTCGGGATTGGCGATCCCTTCGATCGTAGTGATCGACTTGCCAGCAACCTCGCTGATCGGAACGCTGCATGACCGGGTGATTTCGCCGTTCACATGAACCGAGCAAGCGCCACAGGCTGCAATCCCGCATCCGAATTTGGTGCCGGTCAGGCCAAGCTCCTCGCGGATCGCCCATAATAAAGGGGTGTCGGGTTCCCCTTCAAAACTTACGACTTTACCATTGACTTGGGCTATTATGGCCATGCGTTCTCTCCTGCGCTACCTCATAAGTTGTTATTAGCAACTTGATATCGATATGGCTATAGAGGCGGTGTGAAAAGCGCAGCCGAACACAGCCGTATCTTTGCCCGCGTGATGGAATGGCGCGGCGCGTGCATGGTCTTGGCGACGGTGATCGAGACTTGGCGGTCGGCCCCTTGTCCGGTGGGCACCCATATGTTGATCCATGAAGACGGGCGGTTTGTTGGTTCTGTTTCGGGCGGCTGTGTGGAGGGGGATGTGCTGCAAACGGCCAGTGATATTATGGACGGTAGCACGCACATTATCCGTCGATACGGGGTAGCGGACGGTGCTGCTTGGGAAGTTGGTCTTCCCTGTGGTGGCGATATTGTCGTGATGATCCAGCCTGTTTCGCCTGATTATTTTCCGGGCAAGCTATTTGGCGCGATTATTGACGCGCGGGCCGCGGG
>JAYUPC010000172.1:0-22191 GCA_043760355.1 Sphingomonadales bacterium | reverse complement strand
GCATCTGGATATCAAGGAATACCAGATCTGGTTTCAGCGTCTTGATCTTGCGAATGGCTTCGCGGCCATTGTGGCAGGTCGCAACGATTTCAATGTCTTCAAATGGAGCCAGCCTGTATTCTAGGCCCTGTATCGCGAGTTTCTCGTCATCAACGAGGATGGTGCGTATGGTCATGCGGTTATCGTTCCTTGCACTGTTGCCCCCGCTATTGGCCCTGTTTGTGGTTCGTTTGTTATCTGTTTAACTGGATCGAATGCTACAGCACTTCGTTTCAATTGATAGGGCATTTCGATCAAAACCTCAAATCCCCCGCTTGGCCGGACATAATGTTCAAATTTCTGATCCTCGCCATAAGCTTGCATCAGGCGTTCGCGCGTGTTCGCCATGCCCACACCTGTTGATAAAGTGAGGTCTTGTTGCCCGGGCTGCAAGCCTTGGCCGGTATCTGATACGGTGATCCGCAGTTTTTGACCGACCAGTTGAGCATTGACCGTAATATCGGCGCCGTCTTCTTTAGGCGTCACCGCATATTTGATCGCATTTTCAACGAGCGGCTGGAGCAGAAGCGAGGGCACAAGCGCGTTGCTGGCGGCAGGATCGATATCGAAATTGGTCCTAAGCCGTTCTTCAAAACGCATTTTTTCGATGTCGAGATAGAGCTTCAAGGTTTCAATCTCTTGCGCCAGCGTCACTTTGGCTTCGGCTTCGTTGATAAGTGTAAAGCGCAGAAAGGACGACAAACGCGACAGCATCGCATTGGCTTGTTCGGTTTGTTTCAAGAGCACGAGAGTTGATATGCTGTTGAGTGTGTTGAACAGGAAATGCGGGTTCAGCTGATACCGCAGCATCGTCAGCTGCGCGCTGGTCGCTTGTGCCTCCAACCGGACCATCTGGTCGGCCTGTTCTTCGGCACGGACATAGAAATTAATCGCGTAATAAAGTGCGGTCCACGCGCCCAATAGTGTTACATCAACATAAAGCGCACCAATCATCAGCCCGGCAAAGGACTGGTTTTCGGCACTAGGCTGGATCGTTTGCAGCACCCATACATCTATATAGGCATATAATCCCGACCCCAGCACGACTGCGGCAAGTGTTGTGCCCCAGGTGATAATCGGGCGGCTTTCAATAACGGCACGGTAAATGACCGAAAGCAAAAGCGTGATCGAATATCCGGTGACTGCCGAGATGAGAATCGGCAACAGAAAGCTTAACGGTTGGCCATTGCCAAAGCCCGATGCGCCGCGCAGTAACAGCGCGCCTGCCCACCCCACCGATTGCAGGTTCCAGAAAGCGCGGTTTTTGTTCGAAAAGAACGGTTGATCAGAAATTTCAATTACAGCCATTTATGTCTACTAGCCGCAATTGCGTTCCCCATGAAGCCCTTGTTTCTTGTCACCGTCATGATAGCATATTGGCAAGAAACATCGAGGAGCCGGGAATATGGACAGCGCGGAACATAAACACGCCAGTTTTAGTGATATGTCACAGAGTACGCAGGAAGACTGGGCGATCATCATGGCCGAACAAGCGCCCTATGCGCAAAGCGGCGGTAAGCGTGTGCTCGATCATTTGCGGTTGCTTGACGGGGATTATGGCGGCTTTCCGGTGGACCGGCTAACGCACTGCTTGCAAACCGCGACGCGGGCTTACCGGGACGGCCGCGATGAACCTTATGTGGTGATGGCGCTGATCCACGATATCGGCGATACTCTGGGCGCGTTCAACCACCCCGATATTGCCGCTGCGATCATCAAGCCGTTTGTCAGCGAGGAACTGCACTGGATTGTAACGCATCACGGCATATTTCAAGGTGTGAACTTTTTCCACCATCTGGGCCTTGACCGCGATATGCGGGAACAGTTTCGCGGGCACGAGCACTTTGCCGCCACGCAAGAATTTATCGACAAATATGACTGTCCGGCTTTTGACCCTGATTATGATACGATGCCACTCGAATTTTTTGAGCCCATGGTCATGAAGTTGTTCGAGCGGCCCCTTAACAGCATTTACAAAAAGGCACTGGCGGAGGCGGAGTAAAGGTTTAGGCTCTCGTAATTAGGCACCTAACCCAAACTCAAAAACAACCCCGCAAGTGCCGCACTCATCAGGTTAGACAGCGATCCTGCCGCGAGTGCCTTTAGTCCCAATTTGGCAATCAAGGGCCGTTGATTGGGGGCAAGGCTGCCCGTTACCGCCATCTGGATCGCAATCGAAGAGAAATTGGCAAATCCGCATAAGGCAAAGGTCACAATCGCGACGGTGGGTGCCGATAGAGCGGTGGCCTTGCCAAGATCGATAAAGCCGACAAATTCATTAAGGACAACCTTGGTCCCGAAAAATCCGCCCGCCTGCGTGGCCTCGTCCCAAGGAACACCGAGCAAATACATCAGCGGTGCAAAAACCTGGCCCAGAAGCCCCTGAAAGCTAAGTCCCTTAATACCGAACCAGCCGCCAATGCCGCCAAGGATGCCATTTGCCAGCGCAACCAGTGCCACAAAGGCCAGCACCATTGCGCCGACGGCCACTGCCAATTTAACGCCGGTTTGCGCGCCTTGTGCCGCCGCCATGATGATATTGGCAGGCTTTTCTTCGTCACTATCCAAAACGGCAATTACCGGATCATCAATCGCCGGAGAGTTGGGATCATCGGGCATGATGATCTTTGCCATCAATATGCCGCCGGGGGCCGACATAAACGCGGCTGCGATCAGGTAATCGATGCGGATACCCATTGAGGCATAAGCCGCAAGAATTGTCCCTGCGACCCCCGCCATGCCAACCGTCATCACGCAGAATAATTGCGCGGGATTAAGCGTCGCCAGATAGGGCCGGATTACAAGTGGCGATTCGCTTTGCCCGACGAAAATATTGGATGCAGCACACAGACTTTCAACCTTGGATATGCCGGTAATCTTCTGTAATCCCCCGCCGATCCAGCGGATCACATACTGCATGATGCCGATATAATAGAGCACCGAGATAAAGGCGGCAAAGAAGATGATAACGGGAAGCGCCTGAATCGCAAAATTCTGGCCCAGCGGATCTGTGGCGAGTGCGCCGAACAGGAACGCCGTGCCTTCATTGGCATAACCAAGCATCTGGGTAACACCGCCTGCGGCACCTTGTAATATCCGGTTACCCGCAGGTACATACAGGACAAGTGCGGCAAGCCCCGCCTGCAAGGTAAATGCCGCGAGCACAACACGCGGCCGGATCGCACGGCGATTGGAGGAAAGTAAAAACGCAACGCCCAAAATCAGCGCCATTCCGCAAAGGCTCAAAACTATATGCACAGTATTTCCACTTCAATCTTACCATCATGCTGAACTCGTTTCAGCATCTATTCCGCAAATTAGGCCAATGGCCTGAGAGGATAAATAGACCCTGAAACAAGCTCAGTGTGACGAACCTGTTTTATTCTATGTGACGTTAGCCAGACTTCGCATCTTGCGCGAGCGAAATTAGCCGCTAACCAGTGGATATGACGAACCAAACACACACAATCTCCATCCCGCGCTCGCTTTTCATCTTTTCACTGCTCTACGGGGGCCTCGTTGTGCTCGCCGGTGTGCTGGGAACAAAGCTGGCCGCGATAGGGCCTTTTGGGTCTATGGGGACGCTCTATGTCGAATCAGGGATATTCGCCTTTCTGCAACTGGTAATTATTTCCAGCGCCGTTGCCGAAGTCCACGGGAAAGATGTAGCCGACCGGCTGGTGCGTTATGGCTTCCTGCCTCTAATCCTGTCGATGGCGATGATTACTATCGTGATTGCAATCCCCCATGCGCCGTTTTGGAGCCAGCAAGACGCTTTTGCCTCGCTGCTTGGTCAAGGCGCGCGAATGCAATTGGCGGGGCTGATTTCTTACGGCACATCACAAACGCTGAATGTCTATGTGTTCTCCAAATTAAAAGGCAATGGGGGCTCAGGCGGTTTAGGTTCAGCACTTTGGTTGCGCGGATTGATCGCGGCACTGCTGTCACAAGCACTGGATACATTGCTCTTCATCACCATTTCGTTCTACGGCGTGCGTGACCCGGGGACAGGCGCGCTGATGCCGATCTGGGATATCATGACCGGCCAGATTATTGCCAAGCTGGTGTTGGTGGCGATTGTTGTCCCTGTGTTCATAACTTTGCTGGTCCGGTTTATGAAATATCTGGATAGCGAAAAGGGCTGACACGCATTTATCTTGCCGCTAGGGCCGCTACATCATGACCAATCACACTATCGATCCCGCAATGCTTGCCAAAGCGGAAACGCTGACCGAGGCACTCCCGTATTTGCAGCGTTATGCCGGTAAAACTTTTGTCGTCAAATATGGCGGACACGCGATGGGCGATGCAGGGCTGGCGCGCGATTTTGCGGCGGACATAGTTCTGCTGAAAGCAGTCGGGGTCAATCCCGTGGT
Source organism: Sphingomonadales bacterium (assembly GCA_043760355.1). Classification (GTDB taxonomy): domain Bacteria; phylum Pseudomonadota; class Alphaproteobacteria; order Sphingomonadales; family Sphingomonadaceae; genus Sphingorhabdus_B. The sequence goes on along the minus strand of JAYUPC010000172.1, from coordinate 17,776 downwards.
CGTGCACGGCGGCGGACCCCAGATTGGCGCAATGCTCAAACGGGTGGGCGTTGAATCAAACTTCGTCGATGGTCTGCGGGTTACTACCAAGGAAACCGCAGAGATTGCCGAGATGGTCCTGTCGGGTGCGATCAACAAGGAACTGGTTGGCTGGATCAATGCAGCGGGTGGTAAGGCCGTTGGTATATCGGGCAAGGATGGCGGCTTTGTTCATGCGGTTAAGGTTACACGCACGCAAAAAGACCCTGACAGCAATATCGAACACGTCGTCGATCTGGGCTTTGTCGGCGAACCCGACCGCGTCGACCGGACGATCATCGATACCATCAGCGCGGCTGGCATGATCCCCGTTGTCGCACCCATTGGTGTGGGCGATGACGGGCATACCTATAATATCAATGCCGATACGATGGCAGGTGCGATAGCAGCGGCACTCGGGGCTTCACGGTTATTGTTGCTCACTGATGTGGCGGGTGTGCTCGACACATCAGGCGCGCTGCTGACCGATCTCGATCCAGTGGCGATTGCCGCGTTGCAAGCCGATGGTACAATTAGCGGCGGGATGATCCCCAAGATACAGACGTGTGTTGATGCGGTGGATGCGGGCGTTGACGCGGCTGTCATCCTGGATGGCCGCGTTCCGCACGCGATGCTGATCGAGATGTTCACCGACAAGGGTGCGGGCACGCTTGTACATAAATAGGGGTGCATAAATGAAATCAACTGTCATATATGGTTGATACAGCGCTTTTGCTCGGCTAATCCCGCTCCAACGCTTTTCTTCTGGAGATATCCATGCTTTTCGCCATTATTTCGATCATCGGCTATTTGATCAGTATCATTACCACCGTCATTATCGTTCAATTTGTGTTGAGCCTGTTGATCGCATTCAATGTTATCAGCCTTTCGAACCAGTTTGTTGGTTCGCTTTACCACTCCCTCAACCTGATCCTTGATCCATTTTTGAAACCTATCCGGCGGATCATGCCAGACACGGGAATGATCGATTTCTCGCCCATCGTGCTGATTATCGGCCTTCGGATATTGCAAATGCTGCTCATGGGCCTTGGTAACGATATGGCGATGCTGTGAACATGGGCAACGCCGCAATCATTGATGGCAAAGCATTCGCAAACGAACTTCGATCCCGCATTGCACGCACGGTTCCTGCGTTTCTCGACGCTACTGCTCGCGCTCCCGGGCTGGCTGTTGTGCTGGTCGGTGAAGACCCCGCAAGTCAGGTTTATGTGCGGTCCAAGCACAAGGCGTGCCACGATGCGGGCATGGAAAGCTTTGAATATAAGCTGCCTGCTGACACGCCCCAAGCTGACTTGATTGCACTCATTGAAAAACTAAATGCCGATGACGCCGTGGACGGTATCCTTGTCCAGCTGCCTTTGCCATCGGGGCTAGATGAACTGGCGATCATTAGCACGATTGATCCTGACAAGGATGTCGATGGCCTGCATGTGATCAGCGCAGGACGGCTGGTATCTGGATTGCCGGGTCTGGTCAGCTGCACGCCGCTTGGTTGTATGATGCTGATCAAGGCGCAGCTGGGCGATATATCGGGCAAGGATGCGGTGGTCATTGGCCGGTCGATACTGGTTGGGAAACCTGTGGCGCAGCTGTTGCTTGCCGCCAATTGTACCGTCACTATGGCGCATAGCCGCACCAGGGATTTGGCAGAAGTTGTGCGCCGCGCCGATATCGTTGTGGCTGCTGTTGGCCGCCCCGAAATGGTCAAGGCCGATTGGATTAAGCCCGGCGCATGTGTGATCGATGTCGGTATCAACCGCGTGGCAGGGGCGGAAGAAGGTAAAACGCGCCTTGTCGGGGATGTTGACTTTGCTGGTGTCTCTAACATCGCAGGTTCGATCACCCCTGTACCCGGCGGCGTTGGCCCGATGACGATTGCGTGCTTGCTGCATAACACTATAGTCGCTGCATACCGGCGTAAAGGGCTCGCCGAACCGGAAGGACTGTGATGCAGAAAATATCGGTGATCGCGTTTTTGGTGCTTTCAGGACTTAATGTGGCGGGCTGCGCATCGGGGCCAAGCTATAACGGTCCGCAGATTCCCCTGAAAGCCAACCCCAGCGGCATCATAGCTGCCGAGCTCGCTTTTAACCGGCTGGCGCAGGAAAAGGGCCAATGGACCGCCTTTCGCGAAACTATGGCGAAGGATGCCGTGATGTTTGAACCCATGCGTGTTCGTGCGGCGGATTATTTGAAGGGCAAGGCCAATCCTGCGAAATCGGTAACATGGCAGCCTTATCAGGTTTGGGCATCATGTGATGGTTCTGCGGGCGTGACCCACGGTGCGTGGCAGATGGGTAAGGACGCCCATGGCTATTTCACCACGGTATGGACGCGCCAGAGCGACGGCACATTCAAATGGATAGTTGATCACGGCGTCCCGACAGAAAAGCCCCTAATGGCACCCGAAATGATTGCCGCGAAAACTTCCGAATGTAACGGGACGCCTAGCGTTCCGATATCGGCCCCTCCTATTGGTGCCGATATGCAGGTCGGCGTTTCGCGTGACCAGACGCTGCAATGGATATCGACGGTTAACGCAGATACATCGCGCAATATCCAGATCCGCAGCTGGGATGGTGCCGCCTTTGTCGATGTCCTCACCGATATAGTTCCTGCACCCAAGTAATAATGCTCGACCTTTTCCTCTCGGCCTTTATCACTTTTTTTGTAATCGTCGACCCGCCGGGCTGCGTTCCGATTTATGCAAGCCTTACGAAAGGCGCAAATGCGGCACAGCGACGGTCGATGGCGATACGGGCTACGGTCGTAGCGGCGGGGATCTTGTTTGTTTTTGCGCTGTTCGGGGAAAAACTGCTTGGCGCGCTCCACATTGAACTTAACAGTTTCAGAATCGCAGGCGGAATCATGCTGTTCCTGATCGCGATCGACATGGTCTTTGAAAAACGCACCGAACGCCGTGAAGAACGCGCACAGAAAATCATCGATACGCCTGAGATTGAAGACGTCTCGATCTTTCCGATGGCAATGCCGATGATTGCGGGGCCGGGATCGATTGCGTCGGTGATGCTGTTGATGAGCCAGAATGACGGCATCGAAAACGCAGGCGTCATATTGTCTGCACTTGGCACAGTGTTGTTACTCACGCTTCTGGCATTGCTCGCGGCAGGTCCGATCATGCGGGTGCTTGGCACGCAGGCGGAGGCTGTGATTACGCGGCTACTCGGCGTGTTATTGGCAGCGCTGGCAGCGCAATTTGTGATCGACGGCTTAAGAACAAGCTTTGGATTTGTGTAAAAGCATAACCCTTTACTGCAACGTCACCCGATTATCCGAACCATCATGCCGCCCGAAAAACTGCATCAGCTGAATAATGAGTTCGGAGCGTGCGGGTAATCCGCGGGCCTCAAGCAATGCCTGTTTTGCGGCTGCATCGAACGGCGCGATTTGGGCAATGGCGTTGACCAGCGAATAATCATCAAGCTGGCTGACGCTGTTCCAATCGACCGCATAACCTTGGGCGTCGGCAAAACGGCGCGATTCCATTTCAAGGCTGGCGCGCTCGACGCTTGATAGCGCTTCGCCAAGTTCGTCTTCTTCCCAGATGTCAGCTTCAACCTGACGAAATTCTGTGGTTACGTCCAATTCACGGCTGATCGTGAAGCGCTGCAATCCTTCAAGGATAATATTATAACGTCCGTCATCCAGCGCCTCAAATTCGCCAATCCGCCCTAGACAGCCAATGTCAAAGATCGCGCTTGGCCCTTCCGTTTTTTGGGCTTTCTGTTTGGGCTGCACCATCCCGATCATTCGGTCACGCGCCATCGCGTCGCTAATCAGCGCCTTATACTGCGGTTCAAAAATATGCAGCGGCAACTGCATGCCCGGAAACAGGATTGCCCCTGCAACAGGGAAAATTGAGATGCGTTTGCGCGTCATCCGAACAATACCGCAGATAATTTGCGTCGCGTTGCGGCGACCCAGGGGTCTTCCAAGCCGATCATCCCGAATATTTCCAGCAACTTTGCGCGCGCCGCATTCTCGTTCCATTCGCGGTCCTGCGCAATCATCGCGAGCAAAGTGTCTGCTGCACCGTCACGGTCGCCACCCGCCATCAACGCATTGGCGAGGTCAAAGCGTGGTTGGTGGTCATCCGGGTTCGCCGCAATCGCAGCTTTTAGGGCTGCAACCTCGGCTGGATCACGGGCCTCGGCTGCTATTGCAAGGGCCGCCCGTGCACGCTCCATAAGCGGATCGGCATGAATATGTGCGTCCAGCTCGTCATATATCGCCTGTGCTTCCGTTCGCTGATCAAGCAACACCATTGACCGGATCAGGCCAGATAACGCCGCCGGGTCGCTTGGCATAATCTCCAGCGCATCGGCGAACAAATCATAGGCTTGTACCGCGCCATTGCTGGATAAAAGCTCTTCGCCGGCTGCTACCAATGGGGCGATATCGGCCACTACGTCGGCTGCGTCCCCGGTCTTGATCGGCAATTTGGCAAGCAATTGATCCAGCATCGCGATTAATTGAGGTTCGGTACGCGCAGAAGACAAATCGGCAACCGGCTGGCCTTGATGCATTGCATACACCGTCGGGATTGAACGGATCTGGAATTGCGCTGCAATGAACTTGTTTTCATCGACATCGATCTTGGCCAGCAATACGCCCTTATCGGCATAGTCCGCCGCAACCTTTTCCAGCACGGGCGTCAATTGCTTGCACGGCCCGCACCATTCGGCCCAGAAATCGACGATGACCAGTTTGTCCATCGACGGCGTGACAACCTCTGTTCGAAAGGTTTCAACCGCTTTTTGCTCTTCGGTGGTCAGGCCCATCGTCGCCAACTTCATTCTCCAAACTATCTTATCGGACTCGCCAAGCTGCTTTAGCAGACTTGCCAAATTACCTTAGCAAACTCGTGTACAACGCTATGTGGGAATTATCACCGATTTGCCAAGCCTTTTGCTATTTTTAGTCTAAGATTAACGTGAAGACTATCTGATATGCAATTTGGGCTTGCGTGCTTGCTAACCTGCGTGCTAACGGCGCGCCTCACCTGTCGGAAATCATACAGATACCGACCGCCGAGCGGGCGTAGCTCAGGGGTAGAGCACAACCTTGCCAAGGTTGGGGTCGAGGGTTCGAATCCCTTCGCCCGCTCCAATATTTACAGTATATCAATACCTTATAAGGAAACCCATACGGGCTTTCTTTGGCGGGGCGCATTTGGGCATTGAAAGTTCTGTAATTAAACCGGCACGGTAATTTGCTTGCTGCCAAATACAGCTTGCCAATTTTCGATTTCGGTCACGACGATATCGTCAAGGGCATGCACCAGATCGGCTATCTGGGTGTAATGAAGCTGACTTTGCGGCGATAGGCGCAGGATATCGATACGCTTTTCCACATTGGCCAGTTTTTCGGTGGCTATTTCTGAAATGGCCGCGAAGCGTTCGAAATCGCCAAAATAGCGAATACCAGCAAATGCACCGCCAAGTGCAGGAAAGGCTACACCAAAAAAGGTGAAGGTTTTTGACAGGCTGTGGACGATTGAACCCGGCATCAGGCCCATGCGTTCGCTCGCAAAAAGTGCAAGATAAGCGGCGACTGATGCGACGGCCAGAATGAACGATATTTCCGATAACTTATCCAGATTATGATGCACTTTGGTTAGCCGTATTGCCTTTGCCTGATGATAAAGCCTTTGCTGTTTTGTATGGGTGTGGAGCAGATTTTCCAGCGCGCTGCGTAAATAGGCCTGCGTTAGTATGATCGCGGGCAATCCCAGATCACACAAAACCTCGCGGGCATAAAATTCGGGCCATTCGCTGTCCTTGCCGCGCGGCCACCGGCCCGAAGCGCGCGCAACACCTAACAGGAGAAGGATCGGAGCATGGCGGAAATATTCGGCGACGCGCCGGGTCTGGAACCAGCGGCGGTGCCAATTCTTTCGGCCACCAACCCAGGTTATCGCTAGTATGGCGATCAACAGGATGAATTCGAACAGCGCAAAAGGCCATTTGAAATCAACGCTAACAAAGGGAAGATAGGCTATCCCCCCCATGATAGCGCAAGCCGACAACAGGAAATTCATTACCATTCCGCCGCGATAGGCATCGGATAGATAGGTTGAAAGACCATCGGCCCAGGCAAAGCGCCGCAAAACTTCTTGCTCAATCGATGTTACAAAAGCCGTGTCACCGCCCGGTAATTCTCTGGCAGCACGAAACATATTAGCAGCCGATCCCTGTGCTATTGCATCCGGCACCTCATAGTTTTGCCGTAAACTGGCAAAGGGGTGACCGTCTGTGCCGCCGCCAAAAAGCCTTTCTATCCGGCGATAGGCATGAAACCGCCGACGGCTTTTTGGGTGCCATTGTTCGGTATGAAAACCGATGGCGCGTTCGTTTTTGTCCGATGCAGGCGGGTTTAATATGGCATTGAAAAGAGCTTCAGCGCCACTCTTGTCAAGCAGTGCTATGGCTTCATGCAGAGCGGATAGCGCCTCTGGTTCGCGTAGCAATATCCACTGGTCGGGCGTAGAGGCGTTAATCCAGATGACGGGTACGCCCAGATTGACCGCAGCCGATATGCTGTGGCGCGTGCCACCCGTTGCTCCCAAAGTGACACCATCCCAAATCGCGATCAGAATATCCGATTGCTCGATCATAACCCGGCTTGCCGCGGCCGCCCGTTCCGAGCTTAGCGTTGCGAAGGCCTGAAGTGCTGCTGCATCGGTTGGATTGCGCAAACTTTCTTCAAATAATTGTGCGACCACCGTGTCTTGTTCAGCCAATTCAAACCGACGCGTCTGGGCGGCAACCGCCCGCATATGCGCGGCGTGCTGCAAAGTTGCCGCATTGCAGCCTTTCGAGCCTTGCAAATAAGCCAGAACATCCTCTGGCCCATCGGCGTTCAAATTGATCGCGATATTGAGATCATGGCCAAAAGGGAGCGGTGCACAAACATCCCAACTCCGGCTCAGCGCGAGCTCAGCTGCCATCAAATCGGCACCTTGTGCGAGCGGCGTGAGCAACCGGGTTTTTGAAACGGCATCTTTTTGCCGGGCAACGACAGTGCTTGCGACATCAAACAGGGAAGCCAACGCGGCTTCGATTTCCTGCCGATTGGCGGCAAATGCGGCATTTCCCTCGCGGTGGCCGGTAATCCCGATACAAAGCCGCGCAGGGGGGAGCGCGATGCTATCGGACATGCGCGCCTTTTTGGTCATGCTGATGGTGCCCGTTGCATCGCCGGAAATACCCTGTTTCATTAAAAAAAGCACAATGTCATTTTACAATTGGCCTGTAAACACGCATATAAGGTAAAGCGGTCGCGACCACTGTGAAACGGGGGCATTTTTGCCAGTGCCGAGCGACGTCGAAAATCTGAAGGCAAATGGTGTAAAGGCTACCATATTCCTGAGCTATTCGCGCGCTGACCAGAAAGCGGCGCTGCCCGTTATCGCAGCTTTGGAGGCCGCAGGTTTTTCTGTTTGGTGGGATGGCTTGCTGGAGGGTGGTGAGAGATTTGCCAAAACGACCGAAGCTGCTCTTGAAAATGCCAAGGCCGTCGTCGTTCTATGGTCGAAAACATCGATAGCATCGCACTGGGTTCATGACGAGGCAACACGCGGACGCGACCGTCGCTGTCTTGTTCCGCTTTCTATTGACGGTTGCGAACCTCCGCTTGGATTTCGGCAATTTCAGGTGATCCATATCGCACAGGACAAAGGCCGCACTGACACGCCCGAAATGCAAAAAATGTTACGCGCGGTGGCGGCGCTGCATGAACAGGACATCCAACTGCCACCTCCTGCCAAGCCCCCATTTATAACCCGGCGGTTGGCTTTGGCTGGGGGCGCTGCAGTGGTTCTTTGCGGAACAGGATTTGTTGCATGGAAGTTCCCGTTATTTGGACCCTCAACCGCACAAAGCAGCGTAGCGGTTTTACCCTTTGCCAATTTAAGCAGTGATAGGTCGCAGGATTATTTTTCAGATGGCCTATCCGAAGAAATACGCTCAACACTTAGCCTTAACAGCCAGATAGAGGTCGCGGCACGCACATCATCCAACCGCTTCAAAGACCAGAAACTGGACGCTACCGCCATCGCGTCCCAATTGGGTGTCGCCCATATCGTTGAGGGCGCGGTCAGGCGGGCGGGCGAAGTGGTCAGGGTTTCCGCGCAATTGATCGACGGCAAAACCGGCAAGGAAAAATGGTCGCAGAGCTTTGACCGGAAAATGGATGATATCTTTAGAGTGCAAAGCGAAATTGCCAATGTCGTTGCTGACGGGCTGCTGGTTGAGATATCGGCCAACAATGCCAAGACACGAACTGCCATCCTTGGCGGAACCTCTAACAGCAAAGCCTATGACGCCTATCTGCGCGGTAATGCGCTGTATAACTTCGCGGCGGATGAAAAATCGGATCGCGCGGCATTGGCGCAATTTGATGAAGCGATCCGGCTCGATCCCAAATACGGTGCGGCTTATGCAGCCAAATCACGCGCCTTGACGGTGATTGCCAATAATTATGCCAGTGGTTCTGAATTAAGGGCCTCTTATGACATATCCGTTGCCGCCGCGCGAAATGCCATCAAGCTGGTGCCTGAACTTGCCGAGGCGCAGGCTGCTCTGGGCTTTGTTATGTGCAACGGCCAATTGGATATCAAGGGCGCGCAAGACCCGTATCGCAAGAGTTTTGAAAGCGGCTTTGGCAATGCCGACATCTTATCCGGATTTGCCATTTATGCGGCAAGAACCGGAAAATTTGACGAGGCACGGCAAGCCATCGCACGAGCCCAAAAACTGGATCCATTGAACCCGATAGTCTTCCGTAATGCAGGTGTCATTGAATATTGTGACCGCCAATATGAGGCGACAAAGGCGCCGCTTAAAACCGCTTTGTCGCTTAATCCGAAAATGTCCGGGGTGCACCAGATGATCGGCGATATGGCGTTACTGCGCGGTGATTTCGCCGAAGCAAAGAAGGAATATATCGCCGAGCCTAATTCTTTGACCCGGCTGCAGGGGCTGGCAATTGTTGAGCACCGGCTGAAGAATATGGACGCCGCAAATTCAGCAATGGCCGAATTGCTCGCAGAGTTTGGGGACAACAGCCTCTATCAACAAGCGCAGATTTTAGCCGGTTGGGGCGATAAAGCTGCTGCGTTGACGGCCCTTGGCAAAGCGTATCAGGCTGGTGATTCTGGTTTGGTATTGCTCCGCAATGATCCGATGTTTGATGGCATCAGAAATGACCCCGGCTTTGGCAAATTGCTTGCTAAGCTGGGTTTTGAGTAAGGAAGTGAACAGCAACAGGAGAAAGACTATGCGTAAGATTGTGACATTGGTATTGCTCGCCACCATTTCGGTTGGCCTGACTGCTTGCCCCAAGAAAGAGCAGGCACCCGAAGACGCAACCCCTAATACTGCACCTGCTGAACCGGTGACGCGGATTGATAAAAATAGTCAGGATGCAGCCGAAGCAGCTGGCAAATTAACTGCGCCTGTGAAAGCCGGAGTTTCAGATAAAGTCGATGATCGTGGGAACGGGGTTGATAGAGGTAACGGCGTTGACCGCGGTAACGGCGTAGACCGTGGTACTGAAACTACGCGATAGTTTCGGTGCATTTGTGAGACAAAGGCACGCCGGTTAGTAAGTCCTGACCCTAACGCCTGCCGGCCTGTCCTTTGGTCACTTCATAAATCCAGGATAGATAATAAGCGACATTGGCATACACGCCGGGGTTTCCTGGAATAGCGCAGCCATCGCCCCAGCTGACCACACCCAATTGTTCATCGCCAACCATCAACGGTCCGCCACTATCCCCTTGGCAACTGTCGGTTGAAGGACCATTTGCACATACGACAAGCGAGGTAATCCGGCCCGGATATTTTTTATTATAGGCACTTTCGCATTCGGTCTGTGACCAGATATTGACCTTGCCACTTAGCAAGAGTGACGACTGTGTGCCTTTGCGTGTCTTGCCGTATCCAAGGACTTTTGCGGGCGTGTCAGGCGCGATATTTTTCACGCCGTTCAACCCGAATAACCGAACCGAACTAACACCCGGCATTGCGACGCGGGAAATATGCAACAAGGCGATATCGTGTTTTTTGGCCTTACTGCTATAATATGGATGCTGAATGGGTTCACCAATAACCGAAAATAACCGTCCAACCTTATCGTTCAAATTTGTCGATCCAAATCTTACTTTGAAAGGATAGCCTGCATAATCCCCCATAACACAGTGTGCCGCCGTCAGCACCCATTCCGGCGCGATTAGCGTACCGCCGCATTTATGCCGCCGGTCCCATTCGGGTTTTTGTGCAAATTCGGCTGGCTTGTAATTGGTATATTTATACCACCATAAGGACGCCTGCCACGGTGCCTGGGCTTGCGTGAGGGCTATCGCGATGCCCTTAACGACGACTCTGCGGCACTTTACAGTGCTGTCGGGCTGGGAGAGGCAGCGCGGTTTGCGTGGCGGCAGATTGCCATCCTCGTCACGATCCGTTTGCGGCAACATGGCACCCTTGTCACGTTCATCTTCAGGCATCTGCTCCGTGTCTGCTTCAAAAGCATATGCCTCATCTTCGACGATCAAATTGGGGTCTTCGGGAAAGTTGCGATCGCCTACTTCACCAGCTGTTGGGGTCGGAACGTTAGCGCCCTGATAAGCGGTCGCGGCTGGGCCACTTAGAAGAAGTAAACCCAATGCTGCTGATTTTATTATGCCCACTATGTTATCTTCCTTAAATTACGGAATAAAATAGTGCGACCTAATTAGTCCTAGCATTAACATATGCGTGGCATAAATGTCTAGGGTTGGTGTCAAATCCCGTTTGCTAAGGATTGTAACAAACACCAGACATAACGAATTTGATCTTGACCCTAATCTGTGGCTGGCAAAATTTGACCGCGCCGTAACAAATCTGTCATAACTTTCCTCCATGCGAAAATATTAAAGGATCAAAATACTTTATCATGGCGCGAAAACAATTCGGGACTAACCAAAGTGCTAGTGCGCAGAGTGACGTAACCAATAAGCCTGTTGTGCCATTGCGGTCTGGCGAATCGCGCTATTTTAATCGAGAGTTGAGCTGGCTTAAATTCAACTGGCGGGTTCTTGAAGAAGCACAAAATCCCAAGCATCCCTTGCTCGAGCGTCTGCGTTTTTTGTCGATTTCCGGTGCCAATCTTGACGAGTTTTTTATGGTGCGTGTGGCTGGGCTGCGCGGGCAGCAGGTACAGAGGGTTGAAGAGCCCTCGATTGACGGCCTGACCCCTAGCCAGCAGCTGCTTGCAATCGAAACCGATGCCGATGCTCTTATGGGCGCGCAGCAATCCTTATGGCTGGAGTTAAAGGCTGCGCTCGGGAAAGCAGGTATAACCGTTGTTGATGAACCGGCCATACAGGCCGAAGATACCGGTCCGCTTGAAACCCATTTCCGTGAAGAAATTTTCCCGGTGCTGACGTTACAGGCGCTTGATCCGGCACATCCTTTTCCCTTCATCCCTAATCTAGGGCTGAGCCTGATTTTTGACTTGCGTCGTGTTTCCGATAACGAACCTGTGCGCGAACTCATCATGATCCCGGCGAGCTTACCGCGATTTGTCAAATTGCAGGGTAAAGCAGCGCGTTATGTCACAATGGAAACGCTGCTCCGGCATTTTGCGCATCTCCTGTTTCCTGGATACGAGATTTTGGGCTCGGCCATATTCCGCATTATCCGCGACAGCGACATTGAACTGGAGGAAGAAGCCGAAGATTTGGTTCGCTATTTCCGCAGCGCGATCAAACGCCGTCGGCGCGGACGTGTAATCCGGTTAAAGGCCGAAACCGGAATGCCCGAAGAGCTTGAACAGCTTATCAAGCGCGAACTTGGCGGGGGCGATGCTATCATTACCGAAACCGGCGGGTTTTTAGGCATCACCGATCTGGCGCAATTAATTGAAGATGACCGTGCCGACCTTAAATTCTCTTCGTACACCCCGCGCTTTCCAGAACGCATCCGTGAACATGATGGCGACTGCTTTGCTGCGATCCGCCAAAAAGATATAATCGTTCATCATCCATATGAGAGCTTTGACGTTGTTCTCGCTTTCCTGAACCAGGCGGCGGCCGATCCCGATGTCGTGGCGATCAAGCAGACACTATACCGTGCAGGCAAACAGTCCGCCGTAATCCGGGCGCTGTGTGATGCGGCGGAGGCGGGCAAGTCGGTAACTGCCGTAGTCGAGCTTAAGGCACGCTTTGACGAAGAACAAAATCTTCACTGGGCCTCACAACTCGAACGGTCGGGTGTGCAGGTGGTGTATGGTTTCATCGATTGGAAAACGCACGCCAAAATTTCAATGGTTGTCCGGCGGGAGGGTAAAAAATTCCGCACCTATTGCCATTTCGGCACCGGCAATTACCATCCCGTGACGGCGCGCATCTATACGGACCTCAGTTTCTTCACCGCCGACCCGCGTGCCGGGCGGGATGCAGCCAAGGTGTTCAATTACATCACCGGATATGTCGAACCGCTAAAGCTGGAATTGTTGACGATCAGCCCGGTACATTTGCGTGCAAAGTTGATCGCTCTGATCGATAAGGAAATCACCTTCGCCAAACAAGGCAGAGCCGCTGTGATTTGGGCAAAGATGAATTCGCTTGCCGATGTCGAGGTTATCGACAAGCTTTATGAAGCGAGCCAAGCCGGTGTGCAAATCGATCTTATCATTCGCGGGGTGTGCTGTTTGCGGCCGGGTATATCAGGGCTGTCGGAAAATATCCGCGTGCGTTCGATTGTTGGGCGCTTTCTTGAACATAGCCGAATCTGGGCTTTTGGAAATGGCCATGTGCTGCCGGGCGGCCGCGCGACAGTCTATATTACATCAGCCGACTGGATGGCGCGTAATTTTGACCGGCGGGTGGAATTTGCGCTTCCGGTCCAGAATAGTACAGTGCATGACCAGATACTCGATCAAGTGATGCTCGCCAATTTGCTCGACACCGAACAGACATGGCAGTTGCAATCGGACGGCAGTTACCGGCGACTGGAACCCGGAGATGTGCCGTTTAACCTGCATCAATATTTCATGACCAACCCATCACTTTCGGGTCGGGGCGCTGCATTATCGACCGCTGGCGCAGTTCCCAAATTAAGGCTAAAGCGCGCTAAATAAACTAATTGATTGTCATTTCATCATAATAAAAGGATAGTTTATTTTTTTATTTACCGGTGATTTCCGAGTCATGAAATGTACCATTTCACTTGAAATCACTTATGTGAGGCGTGAAAATTGGTTTTAGGTAAACGGCGGGCAATTGTTGATATTGGATCTAATTCGGTCCGGCTTGTCGTTTTTGGCGGCTCTCCCCGTGCGCCGGTCGCGCTGTACAACGAGAAACTAGCGGCTGGTTTGGGTAAAGCGGTTATTGCGGGCGGGGCGCTTGATGCAACAGCGGCTGATGCAGCGATTGCCGTGCTCGCCCGGTTCAAAGCGTTGATCGACGCCATGCATATCGATAGTTTGCGTGTGGTCGCAACAGCCGCAGTGCGTGATGCGTCGAACGGTGGAGCTTTTTTGAACAGGGTACGCGCTACCGGATTACCCGTTGAGCTGCTCACCGGTGATGAAGAGGCTGTGGCATCTGGCTATGGTGTTATTTCGGCTATCGCGGATGCCGACGGGATCGCCGCCGATTTGGGTGGCGGGTCGCTTGAACTTGTCCGCATATCTGGCGGGCAGGTGCATGAACGTATCTCGCTACCGCTTGGCATATTGCGTATTCCCGAAATCCGGGGGCGTGGTGTGGGCAAATTGGCGCGCCATGTGCAACAACTGACCGATGTGCACCCCTGGTTGGCCGAGGCCAAAGATTTACCCTTATATCTGGTGGGCGGATCATGGCGGTCACTGGCGCGGGTGCATATCGAGCTGACCGGTTTCCCTTTGCCGGTAATCGCAAACCATATCATGCCACCCGACGATGCCCGTATGCTCGTCGATAAATTGGCGGAGATGGACCGCGCAACACTCAAACAAATTCGGGGGTTACCACAAGGGCGTATCGTGTTTCTGTCTGATGCCGCTGCATTGCTCGCGGGGTTATCGGAGGCACTTGGGCCCTCGCAGCTTGTGGTATGTGCCTCAGGCTTGCGGGAAGGTTTATTGTTCCAATCGCTAAGCGAGGAGGAGCGGGCAAAAGACCCCTTGATAGCTGGAGCACAATTTGCTGCCGATCAACAGCGCCGCTTTCCGGGATATGGCGAGGCTCTGGCTACTTGGCTTGATGGGCTGTTTGAAAAAGAACCACCGGACATTGCGCGCTTGCGCCATGCGGCATGTTTGCTCGCCGATCTGGGCTGGGCAAGCAATCCGGACTTCCGGGCCATAGCGGCGGAAGAACTTGCGCTACACGGCAATTGGGTCGGCGTTAACGCACAGGATCGCGGGGTTATCGCATCGGCCCTTTATGGCAGTTTTGGCGGCAACCCTAATAATGAACCGGCGCTCATTGCCGCCCTTGCCCCTTCAGAAATGCTTGCCAAAGCCAGAACCTGGGGCCTTGCCATCCGGCTTGCCCACCGGTTGAGCGGCGGTGCTGCTGGCATATTATCGCTATGTCCGATCATCATCAAAGGTGATGAGATGATCCTGTCGATTGATCCGGCACTTGGTGCACTTGACAATGGTTCGGTTCGCCGGCGATTGGACAGACTGGCATCGGAGCTTATGCTTAGACCGCAAATCCAGATTGCGGTAAGATAGCGCATTATGGTATCACTTAATCTTGCCCAATTGCCTGATGCTGCAATAGCCTTGCGCGCCGATATCCGCGAGTTGATCGCGCGCGAAACATTTAGTCTTTCGGTGGTCGAACGATCACGATCATGGATGGGGTATAATGCTGATTTTAGCAAAGCACTCGCCAAAGCCGGATTTTTGGGACTGACACTTCCAACAGAGTATGGCGGACGCGGACTTGGGCCGTTTGCGCGGTTTGTTGTTGTCGAAGAATTGCTCAGTGCCGGCGCACCCGTTGCGGCGCATTGGATTGCTGACCGGCAAAGCGCGCCGCTGATCCTGAATTACGGGACCGAGGAACAGCGTCAAAAATATATTCCGGTAATTTGCCGCGGAGAGATATTCTTTTCCATCGGAATGAGCGAACCCGGTGCAGGTTCCGACCTATCGGCTGTTAAAACCCGTGCTGTCCGTCAAGCCGACGGCAGTTGGCGGTTATCGGGCAATAAAATCTGGACCACCAACGCGCATCTCAACCATTATATGATCGCCTTGGTGCGGACATCTGGCGATGCGGACAGCCGCCATGCGGGGCTGTCGCAATTCATCGTCGACCTGAGCCTGCCCGGCGTAACAATCCGCCCGATACCCGATGTGAACGGCGAACAGGATTTCTGCGAGATATTCTTCGATGACGTGATGCTCGGTGCGGATTGTCTGGTCGGCGACGAAGGCGCAGGTTGGATACAGGTTGGCGCAGAACTTGCCTTTGAACGTAGCGGGCCGGAGCGGATCTATTCAAGCATCATTTTGCTCGACGCATGGATACGCCATATCGGGCAATTTGGAGGGGAGGACACCAGACGCACGGCATTGGTCGGTAATTTGACTGCGCAAATGGCCGCCCTTCGCCTCGTATCGATTGCAGTGACCGCAAAGCTGGAGTCAGGCGAAAGCCCAGCTGTCGAAGCATCGCTTATTAAGGATATGGGCAATAGTTTTGAACAATTGGTGCCGCAGATGATTGCCGATGATCTGGGCAGTCATCCCGATCAAGCCGTTGACGGGGAGCTTTTACACACACTGAAACTGATGACCCAGATCGCACCGAGTTTCTCGCTGCGGGGCGGTACGCGAGAGATATTGCGCGGTATCATTGCACGCGGATTGGGACTGCGTTGATGGAAATCGCCGAATTCCTTGATCCTTTTAACAAGATATTGGACCAACACTGCGCGCCGGCTGAACTGCGCAAGATTGACGTGGCTGGCAGTTCCGATGGCCTTATTAGCGCGCTTGGCAATACAGGTTATCTGGACGCCCTTTGCCCGGAGGAAAAAGGTGGGGCCGGGTTAACCCTATTACAGGCAGAACCGCTAATCCGGGCCATTGGTGCTCACGCTGCCCCAGCTGATATTGCCTTGGAAATGGTGGGCCGTGTTATCACGGTGTCCCGGCCATTGTCGGCGGTTATCCATGCGCTATTGATCGCTGGTGCAATCGAAACATTGCTTTCTATGTGTGTTGAATATGCCAATATGCGCGTGCAATTCGGGAAGCCAATCGGCAAACAACAGACCATACAACATCAAATAGCACAGCTTGCCGAACAATCTGTGCTGGTAAAAATCGCTGCGCAATACGGGGCCGATGGCGGCCTAAACCCTTCTCTTGCGCGCGCTGCAATCGCCAAGCACGCAGCAAGCAGTTCCGTTCCTTTGGCCACGTCAGTTGCGCACAGTGTACACGGCGCCATCGGAATTACCGAGGCGTTTGACTTACATCTTTACACAAAGCAGCTTTACGCGTGGCGATTGGCGGCCGGATCAGAAGGGTATTGGGCCGGAATTTTGGGAGAAGAGCGTTTGGCGGTTGCCGATACGCCCTCGGTCGATTTTATGTGCAGTGTAGCTTAGAGAAAGCCTCGCAGTTCACCCATGAACCGGTCAAACTGGTCATGGTGCAGCCAGTGTCCCGCATTCTCGAATTCCGCAACCCGCGCTGTGCTGAAATGTTCAAGGCGACCGTCTTTTTCCGGGTTAGAGGCCCAGCTGTTCGCGCCGTAGAGCATCAATACCGGGCAGCTGATCGCGCCCCAAATCGCGCGCAGATCGTCGCGGGGCATATCAAACGCAGACCAGATGTTGAGGTAATTGTCGAACTTCCAGCTCCAGGTTCCGTCTTCGTTGCGGCTGATCCCTTGCACGGTCAGGTGCCGGGCTTGTTCATCGGTCAGATAGGTATTCTCGGCCTTCATCCGTTCGAGTGCAGCGTCGAGCGTTGGATATCGTTTCGGGCTACGTCCCGCGGCCAAGCGTTTATCCTCGATCCACTGGCGAAAACGTGTGCCGATCCCTTTGGCATCGCGTTCGGCAAGCATCGCAGGCGATGGTCCCAAACCCTCGATCGCAACCAGCTTGCGGACATTCTCAGGGTAAAGGCCTGTGTAACGTAAGGCGATGTTACCGCCCATTGAGTGCGCAACGATGCTCACCGGGGATAGATCAAGCTGATGGATTAACTGCGCAAGATCATAAACAAAGGCAGCGGTTTCATAATTACCCTCGGGCGACCATGCGCTGTCCCCGTGCCCGCGCAGATCAGGGGCGATTATATGCCAGTCACGACGCAATTCTTCCGCCACCCAGTCCCAGCTGCGGCAATGATCGCGTCCGCCATGTATAAGCAGCAAGGGCGGAGCGTCCGGATTGCCCCAATCGGTATAATGCAGTTTTAGCCGCTGCGAGATGAAGCTGTTCGATGTCGGGCCTTGAAGTGTCATCCTGCTCTAGAAGCGGATTTAGCAGCGGACGTCTACCCCAAGAATGTCAACCCGGGCCGGTTAGAAATCGCTTGCGAGACTGTCAGGATATGAGAGGATATGTGGAGGACAGGGGAGAGTCGTTATGAAAAAGTGGGTTATCGCCAGCATGCTCGCGTTTGGCGGGATTGCTGCGGCAACGGCTTTGGGCACAAGCGGATCGTTGGCCAGCCTAGGTGCGCAACTGGGCGCAGCCGCAGGTCC
>JAYUPC010000171.1:0-7309 GCA_043760355.1 Sphingomonadales bacterium | reverse complement strand
GGTAAATTAGGCGAATGACCTACACTCTGATCACCGCCAACAGGAATTACTCAAGCTGGAGCTTGCGACCATGGCTGCTGATGAAAGGGCTTGGCATTCCTTTTGAGGATCGGCTGGAGCCGTTCACCAAACCTAAAAATCATGATGATTTCCGCGCCTTTTCTCCGACTGGTCAAGTGCCTGTGTTGATTGATGAGGGACGGACGATTTATGACTCGCTGGGTATCACACTCTATCTCACGGACCGTCACACGGGTGTCTGGCCGACGGATGAAGCGGCAAAGGCATGGGCCCAGTGTGCGGTGTGTGAAATGCATGGCGGGTTTTCCGCACTGCGCAACGACTGCACGATGAATGTCGGGGTGCGGGTCAAGCCTAAGCAGATGTCGGACGCCTTAAAGCGCGATGTGGCCCGGATCACGGAATTGTGGGAGGAAGGGCTGTCTCGCTTTGGCGGGCCTTATCTTGCCGGAAACACTTTCAGCGCAGTTGACGCATTTTTCGCGCCGGTGGCTTATCGCGTGCGGACTTACGGCCTTGATGTTGGCGCAGGGCGTTCTTGGGTCGATCACATCGTCGCGCATCCCGCGATGCAGCAATGGGAAGCTGAAGCGTTGCGGGAAGAATGGCGCGAGGTCGGACATGAGGAGGAGCTTACGGAATGCGGCGAGATAATTGCGGATTATCGAAATGGGACCTCAGGTATATAACCAAATAGGTTCTAAAATCGATTTGTGCACCTACCACAGCCCCGAAACGGGGTGCTTGGCTGCCTATGGTGCAGGCGTGTTTTTAAGGTGCCTTAACGGGCATCCTCGGGGCTTTTTCAAAATTGCGCCAAAACAGCCTTTGCAAACGCAGCACCCCCGTCATTTGCGAAGTGCAGGAACAGCGAGGGTTCGATCAACTCCAGCTCCATCAAGCGGAAAGCGCCGTCTGCATCACGGACCATATCGACACGTGCATAAGCAAGCGGTCCGGTTTGGGTAATCTGGCTGGTGGCTGTAAGTGCTGCATTTGCGAGTGCAACGGCGTCGTCGGGAGCGGTGATGCTTTCTTCATATCCGCCAAATTGGTCTTGCACGCGGAAATCGCCTGACGCCGGATGCTTGATGATCGCATGGCTGAAATGGCCACCAAAATAGAACAGCGAAAACTCGCCTTCATTGGCGATACTGGGCTGATAGGGCTGGATCATCATCGGCTTGCCGACGACCTTGTCAGGGATGGCATCAGCCGGGCCGAGCCGGAATGTGCCGTCGGCTCCGCCCGAAATGGGGGGTTTTATTATGAGTGTATCGCTACTGAATGCGATTTTGGCTGAGGTAAGGTCCGCATTGCTTAGCGTAACTGACATGCGGGTGGGGACGGTTGCGACCCCGGCTGCGGCGAGTTCGGCAAGATAGGCTTTGTCGGTGTTCCAGCGCAGCACGGAAACTGGATTGATAACCGGTAAACCCTCTGCTTCCATCCGGTCAAGTAGCGCAAACCAGCGCGGACAATCGCGCTGATACCCCCAGGCGATCATCGGTAGGACGAGTGTGAAAGGTGAGAGATCCCCCGGCGCTGTCCAGTTTCGAAACTGGGTATCTGCGCCGAACAGGCGGAGATAATCAGCCTTTAATACCGACCAGTCCTCTTCATAATTGGGGTCAGGGGTTAAGAAGCAGATTACGGTCACTTTGTAAGGCTTTCGTTGTGATATTTACACTTTTGCAGTTAAATTTTCATTTCATAAAAGCCACATAAGGAAAAAGGCGAAAGCTCTTATAAAAAACTCTATTTAACAAGATCAGGATATAGAAGGTAAAAAGCCTATGTTGCTTTTCTTACTTCATTTTCTCTTTGTGGCTTTTTATGAAATAAATGTAATTATCTAGCTAGCAGAAGGTTTTAGTTTTCGCCCGCCATCTTCAGTATTTCTCTCCATTCCGCAACGCGTACTGGTGATACCGAAAGCCGCGACTGTTTTATCATCGCCATTTCGGCAAGTTTGGGATTGGCTTTTATATTTTTGAGTGTCACCGACTGGAGAAGCTTGCGGAGAGGTTTCACCTTCACTGCCACAAACCGGGCTTTTTCATCGCTGGGGTCGATAAAGTGTTCGCCGCTGATCGTCATTATCGCAACCACCTCAACCCCGATATTGCTGTGATAGAAAAAAGCGGAATCGCCAAGCTTCATCGCACGCAGGTTGATCGCTGCGCTATAATTGCGGACGCCGTCCCATGTGCCTTCTCCTTCTGTCACCAGATCGTCATAGCTGTAGACATCGGGTTCGGATTTCATCAGCCAATATTGTTTCGCCATGGATACGTTCCTTTTTGCTGGAAAGCCTTTAGGACAAGGGCTATTTGAATGTCTATGACACAGATGCCTATTATTTCGCTTGCAAGCGAAAATGCCGACTCATCAAGGGCCGAATCACCAAGGGCCTATGCTCTGGGGCCCGATGCACTGGGGCACGATGCTCTGGGAAAGGCGCTGGGCGATAGTTTTAAAACTTACGGCTTTGCGACGATCACCGA
This sequence comes from Sphingomonadales bacterium, assembly GCA_043760355.1. Classification (GTDB taxonomy): domain Bacteria; phylum Pseudomonadota; class Alphaproteobacteria; order Sphingomonadales; family Sphingomonadaceae; genus Sphingorhabdus_B. The sequence continues at coordinate 4,781 of JAYUPC010000171.1, read as the reverse complement.
TCACGGACTTGATCCTGATTTGGTCGCTAAGGCATGGGCGCTGACCAGGCAAGTATTCGACCAGAGCGAAGCACAAAAACGGCGCGGATTTAAGGACGGTATTGCAGGGGCACGCGGTTACACACCGTTCAAGACCGAGATTGCCAAGGGGGCCGAGCATCATGATCTGAAAGAATTCTGGCATGTCGGGCGTAGTCTGGCGACAGACAATCCGCTCAGATCATCAATGCCGGACAATATCTGGCCAGAGGTTGATGGTTTCCGGGAGACTTTTGAAACATTGTATCTGGAAATGGATAAGGTCGGCGCACGGATACTTTCGTCGATCGCGCTGTATCTGGGTCTTGATGCACATTGGTTTGATCCCGCGATTGAGGATGGAAACAGCGTGCTGCGACTGCTCCATTATCCGCCGATAGCCGGGGCGACGGACGGTGCGATACGGGCGGGCGCGCATGAAGACATCAACCTGATTACGCTACTGCTCGGGGCCGAGGAAGCCGGGCTGGAGATACTGCGTCCCGACGGAAGCTGGATGAATGTTTCACCTCCGCCAAATGGAATCGCGGTCAATGTCGGTGACATGCTGCAACGACTGACCAACCATGTGCTGCCCTCTACTACGCACCGGGTGGTAAATCCGCTGGGCGAGCGTTCCAGGTTCAGCCGCTATTCCATGCCCTATTTCCTGCACCTGCGTTCGGACTTTCCAATCGCGACTTTGCCGGGTTGTATCAGCGCAGATAATCCGAACCACTATCCAGATGCGATTTTGGCCGATGACTATCTCCGCGAGCGGCTGATCGAAATTGGTTTGCTAAAGGCGTAAAGCTGCGTTTCTTGTCTGCTTAAACTCTGGAAAATAAGGCGCGGGCAATACTTTTTGGGTCGCTCAGCAAGTGTCGCCATCTACCACCTGTTGCCGTTGCTTCTGCCGAACCCAAAAGGCGCCAATATCTGGCCAAACCCGTTTTCGATCCATGGTAGCGCATATGTGCCGCTTTTTCGACGATGGCCTGTTTAAGGCGCTGCTGGTTGGTTGCGCGCAGCTCCACGCCAAAACGCCCGTCGAGAAGACCTAGCATAGCGTTGAGACTGAGCTGGGCATTGCGTGCGTCATGTTGCTCTCCGGTCTGATTGTCTCCTTGACGGTAGATTTGTGCAACGTCGATGAACTGGCCTAGAAAGTCCCCTTGACTGGTTAGCTTCAGCCAGAATATCCAGTCCTCGCCGTGACGATACTCGGGCATCATGCCCACTTTCTCCGATGCCGCCCGCCTGAACAGAGCTGCGCAGGTCGGGATCATGCTCGTGGTCAGCAGCACAGATTGTGGATCGATCATACGTCGCCAACCCGGATGGGTAGTGACAAGCGGGGCGGTGTCGTGGACGCTATCAAGACAGCGACTCATCATAGGAATCGCTGGGCGACCGTCATCCCAATACTGCATGGCATCGGCAAAACTTAGTACCGTCTGTTCATGGATAAGAAACGGGGCGGATAGGGTTTCCAGGGCATGCGGCAAATAGGCGTCATCTGAATCGAGAAAGCCGATCAATATTCCGGTCGCTTGCTTTAACGCAGCATTTCGCGCGACCCCTACGCCACGGTTTTCCTGTTGCTGGATAAACACTACAGGAATGCCATTGCGCTTAGACCAAGCAGATACGACTTCGCCAGTATTGTCGCCAGAAGCATCGTCAACGACAATAATTTCATGGGCCGACAAACTTTGTGCGGCAACGCTGTCGAGTGCTCGAACGATCAGATGCGGGCGTTTATAGGTGGCAATAATGATGCTGATCGTGGGTTGCATATCTCGCCGCTTCTTATCTCGTGCTGGCAAAGTGTCGCTGACGGAAGCTGCCTGCAAGCTTTTCCAACTCTATCCGCAGGGGGTGGCGTACAATATGCAATGCAACCAACCATCCCAAAATACCGAGAAAAACATGCGCTACCAGCTGTAAAAATCCCATCTCGCTAGGTGCAATCCAATATGTGTAGGAGATAAGTATTGGCGCGATAGCGATACATGCGCACACTAGGCTTTGTGCATAGCATTTCAGCAGACCGCGGACCGGAAATGCGATTAGCCTGTGCAGAAACATGCCATAGATGAGCCCGTTGACGATGGTATAGCCAAGATAAGCAATAGCTGCGCCCATGACACCGTGACGTGTGCCAATCATCAAGAATACCAGTAGAAGTCCCACTGAAACAAAGCTCCTTCGGACTACCCCGCCTAATTGTCCCAAAAGTATGGGTATTTGCACCGGCATCGGCAGCGCGACGATGAGCATCTGCGCAAGAGCAAGAACAGATAGGACAGGTGCTACTTCGCGCCAGCGTTCTCCGTAAAGCGCGAGGACGAGCGGTTCTGAGGCAATGGCCAGTCCCGCCATAGCCGGAAAGACCAGTCCGGTGTATCCTGAAACTATACCGATATAATGGTCTCCCAAGGGCTTTCCTTCATTTCGCAGTCGGGCAAGCGCCGGGTAAAAAACGCTGTTGACCGCGCCAGTCATCAGGAAAATGATTTGCACGGCAAGGCCGCTGCCGCGTGTGTATATGCCGACAGCGTATGAACTGATCGCGCCGCCGACTATAAGATCAGGTGCACGCGCACCGATCGAATCGAAAATCTGCAAGAGAGTAGAACCCCCGCCAAAACGCACTACCGAATCAGCCCCCCTAATTTGAAATGGCCATGGGAACATCCAGCCGCTTCGCCACTGGCTCGCAAAAGCACGGGCGATTTGCTGCGCTAGCGCACCACATGCCAAAGCCATTGCGCTCCAGCCATTGGCGGCCAACGACAGGGAGACAACCGCATTCGCAAGCGCTGCACTAATTTCGACAATAAAGTCTGACCGGAAATCCATGCGTCGGTGCAGCAGGGCAGTGGGAACAATCGCGAGGGGCACAAAAAAATAAGATGTGGCGATGACCAGCATCAGCGGAAACAATCGAGCGTCACCATAAAGCGCGGAAATGGGCCATGCTAACAGTATGACGAGAGCAGCTATCCCCCACGCCACAAGGAGCGATACTGAAAATGCAATGCGTAGTTTTGTATCGTCGAGCTCGTTCTCCCCGACTATATACCGATTGAGCCCAAACTCCTGAAGCACTGCAATCAGTGAGGTAGCGGCAAAGGCAATTGAAAACAGGCCGACCTCTTCGGGACCTAAGAAAAAACGTGCGATAATTATGCTCGTCGCAAATGCAGTAATAAAGCCGAGCATCTTGCCCGCGCTAGCCCATAATATCGCGTTGCGCATTTCGCTCACGTTATATTCGAGTTCAGCTGTAAAAGAAATTCACCCCTCGCAACGCTGCGTGTATGACGTCGCCTGCGCCAATCTAGCATAGGAGGCGCAAGTTGCGGGAAAATGCGCCACAAGCGAAAGCTTAATGCCCAGACCACGCCGTTAAGCTGGTCGCGATGTGATTGCAGCGCGGCAAGGCCGTTCTTAACATCGCCGCCAATCGTGGTGATGATCGCTTCTTCCAATTCAGCCTTTGCACGTTCGCTATTCAGTTTTTCAGCCGCTTCTGTGGCTTCAGGACTTACTGGATGTGCGACGACTACTTTTTCCAACATTCGAATGCGACCTTTGATTAAAGCTAGGTTATTTGCAGAAGCGGAATTACCGCGCACCCTGTAATTACCAAGCACGGCATCAACGTAACGGGCATGCCCGCCCGTCAATAATAACCGTATCCAAAAATCCAAATCCTCAGAATGTGACATTTCTGGATCAAAACCACCAATTCTCTCCCAATCAGCGCGACGGAAGGTGGATCCTATGTAAATATTGAAGTTGTTGCGTAGCAGGTCGAGCGCAGTTGCGGTCACTCCCATCTTGCAACCATCAGGAATTGTAAGTGCTTCGAAAGGGACCACACCAAAAATTCGGGCATTGCAGGTACAGATGACAGCATCTTGATCGGCATTCATAGCAGAGACCATTCTGCTCAAATAGGTTGGTCGAAACATATCATCGCCATCTAGCAATGCAATTAATGGCGCTTTTGTTTGTGCTATGGCGTGGTTGCGCGCAGCGGATACGCCGTGATTTGCTGTTGAGAAGTAGCGAATTCGGTGATCAGCAAGATAAGGCTCGACTGCTCCAGCAACATCATCTGGTGCGCCGTCGTCGATAACAATTGCTTCCCAATCCGTAAATTCCTGCGCCATTAACGAATCGAGTGCTTCGCCCAACAGGTGCGCAACGCCGTATGAGGGGACGATCACAGCAATTTCGGGAATCGCCGATGTTGAGTTTTGGACATAAGGCAATGGCATCGACTCTGTTATGTATCCTTGCTGGCCGGAAAGCGCTTGTTTACGCGGAAAAAGTTAAGCAATGGTGTGCGCTTTGCCAGCGCTTTGCCAGCGCTTTGATGGTTGATTGACTTGGATTTCTGGGGGACGGCATTTTATTTGTAACAAAATTGCAAATCACTGTTGACCGAATCTGAAAGTCGCTCTAGAGGCCTGTTCACCGGACGGGAAGCAAGCGTTTCTGCGGTTCGGTCGCTAACAAAAAGGTCACCTACTTCCTCTGGTAGCAATATCAGGGACCCATTGGTGTCCGCTTTTTTTGTCGGTCGGCTCTTTGACATTGTGATAATAAGATGAAGGGACATGTGGGCGACGGCGCCAGGTCCGGGGGTTTTTAGGCTCCGGGTGCTTGGTTAATAAAATAGTCGTTCAGCGCATATGTCCTATACCATGTATAGAATTATTGTGCAGGAACAACGCCTGAAAGTTCGA
>JAYUPC010000170.1:0-22397 GCA_043760355.1 Sphingomonadales bacterium | reverse complement strand
GCATGTCACAGGGCAATTTCCTTGAGAAGCGGCCCGAGGATTATGTCGTCAGCGGCCTGATCGATTTTCCAGACGTTTCCTATGAAGACAATGCCGATTTGCTTTATGATCTGGCGGGGCAGGTTGTGCGGCACTTCCAATCCTATTTGTCGGAGGAAGACACAAAGCGGGTGTTGCAGATCGAGCAGCGCGAAATCGCGCGTGCAGTGCATGCGCAAATGCTCGATCATTTCTGGACCGATGACACGGTTGAATATCAGCATGTTGTGACAAGCGGCTTCACCGAGATCAGGCAAAGCGCACATTCAGCGGAACGCGGTGAACCCCTCGATTTCCGCAGCCCGCCCGCCGACAAGAGCAATATGGCGCGATACCTGTTCGGCGGGTTCACCAAGTGCCTGACCAACGTGGCGCGGTTCGATTCAGACTCAGAACGCAAACTGGCGGTTATCTTGGAGCGGGAAGCGGATAAGTGGTTCCGCCCCGCCAAAGGCCAATTCCAAATGTTCTACCGCAAGGGCAGCGATCATTTGGAATATCGGCCTGATTTCGTGGCCGAGACTGCGGGTGAAATCCTGATGCTCGAACCTAAGATGGCGACGCAAATGGATGATGCGGATGTTCTCGCCAAGCGCGATGTGGCAATTCAGTGGTGCAGATGGGCCAGCGAACATGCCGTGCAGAGCGGCGGCAAGCCGTGGCGTTATGCACTTATCCCGCATGACCAAATTGCTGATAATATGGGGCTGGACTTCATGATGCAGCGGTTCGGTTGCTGACCGAGCATTCGGAAATCTAGCCTTTCGTCATAAACTGATCTCTGCCTTCAAGCCCTCAACGGGCCCCCATTTGGCCTAATTTGCCATGGGTCCTGACCTTTCAGAGCCTCAATTCCGCATCTGCAACTGTGTAGCATTTCCGTCGTTTTTTGCATTTTTCAGAGCGTTTGAAGCCTCATCACCCCCAATTGTGTCAGATTCACATTTTTGGGCGCCCAACCTCATCATAAAAAGGGTCGACGCGTGTTGCGTCTGATCATTCAACGACGACGCCCACGCCTTGGATCCAATTCCGGATCTTGTTGAGGATGAGGCAAATGACGAATTTGAATATACAGATAACCAGCATCAATCCAATGGCAACAGTGCCCAGCGCAGTTTCAGCCCTGCGGTTTGGACGGACTGCCCCGCTATTAGTCGACACCGACGAGGTCCAGTTGATTTATAGCTCCCAACATCGCAAATTCGATCCGTCTTTGTCTGACCTAGGGCAGATGAAATCTTTGATCGACTCATATGCAGCCGCCGTCGTTTTTCTTGGAATGATCGTCGACGATTTGGAAGAGGCAGCTGCAACACAGCGCTTTATGGATGTCCTTGCAGACCCAGTCATGCAGCACTTCGCCAGAGACTGCATCGCAAACCTGAAAACTGTTTTCATCAAAGAACTTCTGCACGAAAGCGAGATGTCGCGATTCGCGGGTGCTGCGTTGGGGATAGCGCTGTTTGTCGAAACTTTAGAGGCCACAGGACATGCCTCTATGTCGCCCAACTTGGATGCCGCACAAATCCACCTAGTGGATGGCATCGAGTTTTTGACGCCTGGCCTAATAAAGATCCAAGCGCCATCGGCCGCAATAACCCCGCCTTCAATCGAAGCGCCAGCGAAGCTCGCACCGATGATGGACATGCCAGAAGCAGCGGTAACGATAAGTACCGCACTAGAAAACTGGATCGGAACAAAAGGCTCGAAATCTGAAATGGCGCGCAAGAGGAGCGCGGTCGAGCTCTTCCTAAAGGCCATAGGCGCTAGACCCGAAGCGCCCGTCGACACGCTTGCTGTGCTTGCGCAGCCTGACGCCACAGCGTTCATCCAACTGATCAACGCGGTAGGGTCAGGCTGGGGACAAGCTGGACAGGACCGTCATAAGTCAGCGGCTGATCTTATAACTTTATGCGTAGGATCGACGCCTCCCGCCTGGTCGTTAAAACCGCGCACAACAGGCGGCAATGCAAAGCGCATAAGCAATGCGAAGCGGTTTCTTGACTATGTGAGCGCACATTATGTGCCAGTCTCCTACGCCGAATGGATCTGGTAATGACTCACTCCCCAACTGCGAATAACGCACACAATCCAAAGATTAGAACCTGCACATTGACTCAGTCTGTGCGCTGTGTGGATATTTTTTGTTCAACACCGCTTTTCGTCTGCACGCAGACGAAAAGCACAAGGTCGAGCACAGCTCCAATGCTTAACGAGGCGCAAACTCGCTGCGCAATCGCACAGGATTAGCACCATGGCGAAATCGTTCAAAGGCACGCACCTCGAAGGTCAAGCGCGCTATCTGCGCGAGATTGAGGAACTTGATAGCGGCGGCTGGCGCGCACACGCCGGTCGTCCGCAGTGGGTTGGCACCTGGAATACCGATGTCACGATCGGTGCGGCAACCTCTGTGAAAGCGAGCTTCGGCGCTATCGGCTCATCTTCGCGTTCAGTGCGCCTCATTGAGCCGCGGGCCGCGCCGCAAAAATCGCCGACTGTGCGGAGCCATCATTTCGAGATGAAAACGATTCTCGCCGAGAACCGTGGTGGCCGCTCCGTAGCCGAGGTGCGTTCGGCTTACCAAACGTGCGCAGGACTGGATGACATTGATGTCAAAGTCCGCGCATCTTCAGCCGCTCACTATATGGAGGGTAATGAAGACAGCGAAGGCGATCGCGTATCACACATTGCCGCTACTACCGGCCAAACAAACGAGGAGCGACAGAAGTTTTGGAAACTGGCTAACGACAATGCCAATGTCGTCGGTGATCATCGCATTTGCATCGATATCCGTGCCAACGAGGCAGCTTGGGGAGATTTGAGCAAACAACGCAGCTTACCGTTTGATCTACGCCGCGCATTGAAAGTCGCGCAGGCAGGTGACGGCACTGCCCAAATCGTCGTAAATGACGCGGGTATCACGAAGCGTTGGTTAGAACGCCGCAAAAATAGCCTGCCCCAGAGTATCAAAAATACTGTCAAGCTCGAAACTCCTCGCAATGACCGCGTAGGTTACTCTTTCATAGGTCAGTATCCCTGCGGTCTTTCCATGGCAGGCCGGGTGCGATGCACCGACCGTTGGATGGCAAAATGGGCTGCGCTGGGTATCCCTGCGCAGGCCGTCATGCACGAACCGACCGCAGCAAATGATAAGCGCAACCATCATTTTCATGGTCAAATATATCGAGGTTGTGCGCGCCAACAGTCAGACGGTCGATGGAGCTTTGAGCGGATCAATGTGCGGAACAAGCACCGCACCATGGAACGCGTGCCGTTAGAGAGACTTGGCGTCCCGGAAATTTTTAAGGACAAACACCTGATCCGCAATCTCAAGCGTGAATGGCAGGAAATCGTAAATTCCGAAGCTGCCAGCGAGGGCCTAGCTATCCGATTCACCGACGAGAAAAATTTAGATCGGGGCTTACCACAAGCAAAAGAAAGACTTGCCCCGAGCGTTCACGCGTTGGCCAAAAAGGGCTGGTTTGGCGACAAGATAGTTCAATCCAACTTGGCTTCCTGGGACGCGCTTGAAAAGGAGCAGGTGCAATCGTGCGACGATCAGCGGCACCGCTTATTGCAGCGGGTAGATGACGCGGCCGCTTCTCTATTTCTTGATGCAACGCAAATGGACTTGGCGCGCGTCGTGCTCCGCGAACAAGGAAATGCTGAGATTCGTATGGTGGAGGCGGAGCGTGTAGCGATCAAGGCGGCCAAATTGGCCGCAATGCTCCGAAGTGGCCCTGAGGCTATCATTGAGCATTATACCCCAGCCGCCCGGAAAAGCGACGCTTCTGCAAACACGCAGAAGCGAAAGGACAAACGCGAATTGGCGCGTGCGCATGTCGCCCTTGCCAACGACTATCTTACCATCATCGAGCCTGAACTAATTAATCTCGAGCTGATCCGCGATTCTGCACGGGCAGAGGCAGCCCGCGAACGGGCGACACTATTTCAACTAACCGTTGAGTTTGAGGCGATGCATGGTCCACTGTCGGAAGTGCTGGTTCTGTCTAGTGAAGCATCTCTTGCCAAAAAGACCGGGCCTGAGGTCGACAGCAAAAAAACTCAAACTGTGGATCGTGCCGCTCGGCAAGCAGCACTCACCGCATTCGGAAATGCGAGGCAATTTTAGCAATTTCGAGAATTCACGCAGGACGATTGTGATTCAATCACGTTGGCGAGCCATTGAAAACTGCGCCTCGAAGCTTTGGCCAGCGCAATCGTTACCCGCATATAAATTACACATCAGGTGACGAGACCATGTTAATCATCAAACCGTGCAGGCTACTTGACCGTCCCGTCATTCGCCACCGGCTTGCCGCCGCAGTGGAAAATGAGCGCTGCCAGCTCTTCCATATCCCGCCATTGCGGAACGAAGTGAGACCAAAAGGTGAGGGAAAAAAGAGCTAAGAAAGCTCCGAAACCTCGCCTGCGGGCTTGCGCGGAGGCAGGTCGCCACCGCGTAAATCAAACCGCAAATCATGCGGTCGATCACGAAGGATAAGAAGACTATGTTCAACGTCGTTCACGACGCGCGCACCCGCGCACTCAATGCGCTGGCCGCGCCAAGTCACGCGCCTTTTCGGTGCGCGCAGGTCAAACATCCCGACCCATCCGATCCGGGACGAGAGGAAGCGCGCAAGACACATCACACAGCGCTGGCCAGCTACTTATACATCCATCGCTTCCCGGGGCGCGATCACCTTGGACAATTGCCGCCTGACTATCTCTCCAAGGCGGATGATTTGATAGTCAGTGGTCGGCGACACCCGCTCAAAGGCGTTCCGGTGCAGATGCGCAGCGGCCCGCAAATTTGGGCCGAGGCCGATACGGCAACGCGCGACGATCTTGCGCACGCGGCGGCGGTGCATGTGATCCTCACATTGCCCAACATTCCGCAAAAGGCGTGGCAGCCGTTGGTCGAGCGCTTCGTCGATGACAATTTGGTCGCGCTTGGATTGATCGTCGACTTCGCAATTCACGCCAAGGCTGACAGAGATGGCAACGGCTGGGCAACCCACCCGCATGTGCATCTGCTTTGCTCAGCTCGACGTTTCAAATCCGACATGAGGAAGGGCCAGCGGATGCGCGTATGGCTGTATTCCAGATTACAAATTGAAGCCCTCGAAACTGCGTGGCTGTCCAAGACCGGCCTTCGACCGAGGGTCATAGCCTAACCCATCATCAAACCCCGCTGTCAAGGTCCGCTGCCGTGCTCGTCACGGTGGCTGGCTTGGTAGTGCGCAACTTAAAGGATATTTCCATGTCAGCGTTCAATTATCACCTTGATCAGTCTCTTGTGCGCCAAGCGCATTCGCTCAATGCTACCCGCGATTTCCGCGTCCTCCGCCGCCTGCCAACGATCGGCGAGGTTTGGTGCCAATCCAGCCCCCGAGTAGACCGGGATGGCGTTATGCGGGTGGCCGTGATCGATACTGAAACCACAGGCCTCGATTCGGTCCAAGGCAAGCTGATCGAAATTGCAGTTTGCATCGTCGAAATCTGTGCCACCACCGGAAAGTTGTTGCACATCGAACCACCTATAAGTTGGCTTGAAGACCCACAGGAGCCATTGTCAGATGACATCCTCCGCTTGACTGGCCTGACTGATGTTGTTCTCGCCGGACAACAGTTTGATGAACGGGCGATCTACGCGGCGCTTGAAGACGTTCAGGCGATCGTGGTGCACCATGCGGCGTTCGATTTTCCATTCGTAAAGCGTCGATTTCCAGCGCTTAGTCTTCCATGGGCATGTTCGCTGAAGGATGTTCCATGGGATACGTTTGGGCTCGGCGCGAGCGGTAAATCTATCGGCGCGCTTCTGACTGAGAATGGCTTCTTCATGCGCGATGCGCACCGTGCTGGGCCCGACTGCTGGGCGCTCGCGATACTGCTCATAACGCTGGCATCGGATGGCCGCACGCGGCTCTCCCATTTAATTGAGGCGGCGCAGCGACCGACCCACAGGCTTTGGGCAAAAGGCGCACCGTTCTCGCTGAAGGATTGCCTGAAAACGGCGGGATATCGCTGGAACCAGACCCAGCGCGCGTGGTGGTTTGAGTCTGATCGCGAGCGAATCGATCATGAGCGAAATTGGCTTGTCTCGCTTTGCCCTATCGTCAAGCCTGAGATCGAAACGATCACTTGGTTCGAACGCCACGCACACTGATCATCGAACCGGATGCCGCTTTTTGCGGCTCAGTTCTTCCAACTCCATCGCCGAACGTCCTGCTGCTCTGCCATCCCGGGCAGCAGGCGTTCGTGCAGCTATGAAAGATTATGATCTTGCCTTATCCCAACCACAGCTATGCGGCGCTTGTCATCGCCACACATCCGTCAAACTCCGAAGCCGGTCGGCGTGAGATCATCATCGGGTTCGGTCTACTTGTTGTTGCCAGGATCACCCCGAAATTGTTTGAGTTCACGCTGTCGAGCGGCGTCGCCGATTTCCTAACCGATGAAACGGAACTGTTGATTGAGCTTGCCGATGCGTTGCCTCACCCCACGTTCCTTCTTTCCGACAAGATCGAAGCGCGCGTCATCGCGCCGCTGGAGCGGGCAGCTTATAGACAACCGCCGATCGTCGCTGCGCATTTGAACCAACGTCTCGCCCGGCTTCAAGCATCAATACATGTCGATATCGCGCCGCCATTGAGACCGCGAAATCCACTACGTTATAGCGAATCTAACCAGGCTGCACCTGCCATTGTGATCGACGTGATCGGTGATTCTATCGTCGACTCAGAAGCAGCATATTGCGATCTTGAGCAGATCGTTTTCGAACACTGGTTACGGTTCATTTCGCTGTGAACCGGCACCTTTTCGCGTTTCGCACTTGCACCGTTACTCCACTTGCGGCGAGAGATTCCAAAGGAAACATCTCTATTTTAGAGCCGGTCGGTGTCCGCAAGCAAAACGATTTGTTGGTCGTCATTTGTAATTTCTACCAAATCACCATTCTTCTCCATTCGACCATAAGTTCCGTCACCGCTTGAAAATGCAATGCGATTTGCCGAGAGCCCTGTTGCCGTCTGGCTGTCTATAAAGCCATCAAGCTCTTCGGAATAAAGAAGTGTTTCTTTTCCATTGAGGAATATGCTCGTTAACTCACCATCAACTTGGCATTGATCGAATTTATATGTTTCGCCTGATTTTAGGATCGCAAGACCACCCTCATTATTGCATCCTTCGGAAGCCAAAACGGGCAAGAGGGCGAGCATTAACAGCGAGGCATCCGCCACGACGGTCTCAGTTGCTCCCACTCGAATTAGGTAGAGGCCGTTCCCTTGCATCGATTGAATAGTGACTGCGAGTGGCCTATCCAACACTTCGTAACCGGCGCGTTCGGTAATAGTTCCGACACGCAGACTCGAAGCTGGAACGAAACCTCGAAGCCTTGCCACTGGGCTACCATTTTCCAAAATATTAGAATCCGCCAATTTCCCGATGGCCCTTTGGCCAATCATCACCTCACCAGTTCCTGGCGTGATCGATGCGACTTCATATGATCCAGAACGTATAATGCCGCTTCTGGTAATCGAGAGCACGGCATTTTTGGATCCGCTCTCGGTTAATTGAAAAAGCGCACGCTGTAAAAGACTTTCACTTGCCGCTCCAGCAAGACCTTGTGCTCCCAGCTCTGTAAGCGGTGCGGTTATCCCAATGCGCGAGATAAGTGCAGCCTCGGCAGCAGCGCCTGCACCAGCTTCTACCGCGATTCCCGCAGCAGCTTCTGCACCGATTACGGCGCATGACGACAGCAAGGGTAGCGCTAGGAGAATGAGTAGATTTTTCATAGCCTCGCCTTATAACATCTTAACGTGAGAGCATGATACATATTTTGTTTTGCTCCTTGTGAGGAGGATTGGATGTTACGAAGGCTCTCAGTGATTTTATTGATCTCGGTAGGGCTGCTAAGTTTAGAAGGCTGCGACTATTTTGAAATAAAATCTGAGAACAAGCGATTACAGGCAGAAATTCAGTCTCAGAGCTCTGCAAATCAGGGCCTAAATCGGAGAATTTCAGAGTTGAAATCTGAGAGAGATTCCATAGTTGTCCCAATCTCCTCGTTCAAAATTAACCTCATCGTTGCTTATGCAAAGCAAGACGATCAAGCTCAATCAGTGGCACTGCCGCGACTTTCACCTGTCGCACAGATTTTGGGTGATGGTTTTTCTCTCGATATGTTCGATCCAGGAATGGCCCCTCCCCAAGTCGATTCAGACAGCCAAGGGCATTCTATTTTCACACTCACATTCGTTCCTAAAAATCCCGAGGATCTGCAAAAAATTGACCTGAAGAGGGTCGAGAGTTTGACAACATTTAGGTTCCGCCTGAAACCAATGTTGGCTCGTCTTGGTCTTTCTCTATCCAATGAGATCCCACCGCAGGCTGTACTGCTAGTAAACGGCGTTGAAATGAGAGCAAGCGAGCCTGCGCCTACATTGAATGAGGACGCCAACGATTGGAATTCATTCAGCATCACAAATCTCACCGCAAATGCTCGGGATAAGTATCTTGGCTACCTGCAAAGCACCATGTGATTGCGTAAAGGATTTGAGTAAAGTTGCCCATGTTATGACCTTTTTGGGGCAACGCCATTAATATCCTAACGAACCACAATCTGTGTGTTTAACCTTCGGTTATTTTTTCACTAGCGCAATGTTTGGTACAATCACTCCCCCTTGCTTTAGCACAGCCATTCGAGGCATCTCGCGCAATCTTCTGATCGAGCAGCTCCGCTAATGCAAGGCCAGCCGCAGTGGAAAAGGCTGCAAATGCTCTATCAAGGTCTGCATTCGCATCACGCAGGGCATAAGTTCCTCAAGGCTATGATCAGCTTCATAATTGCCTTCCAGCGTGGTTTCCTTAGTATGCCCAAAATAGGATTGCCGCACCGCAAGCTCGATATTTGATGCGCTCTTGCGCAAATAGGTCGTCGCAAACTTCCTCAACGATTGGCTGTCGATATCCTTGCCCGGGAATGCATTGATTGTTCCATTGGGGAAGTGATATGCCAGTAAGGGCTTGAAAACCATCTCCAAGAACCGTTTTCTGGCAGGCACGTTAGTGGTGTTGAACTCTGGAAAGAGCCAACGTTCATTGCGGGCGCGTAGCGCCATTATATAATCCACAAAGCCAAGCGCGATAAGCTTCAGCGCGATCGGGAGATCGCGGTTTGATGCCAGTGTTTTGGTGCGTTGATGGCTGGAATTGCGGATACGAAAAAATGGGATTGGGGCATCCACGTGCACATTCACGAGTGGCATCTGGCAAAACTCGTTTGATCGTGCGCCATAAATGGCCAGCAGCAATAGGACCCAATATCCCCCATCTTGAAATACGAAGCATCCAGAGGTGAGGCGCGCCGTAAAGCCTTGGCAGCCAGTGAAAATCGGGCCACTCAGGAGGGTAAGGAGTTCAGCCTGAAACGGCTCAGGCTTCCGCTTATTTTTCGGCCGATCATCAGGCATATGAAGCCGAGCAAAGCTTACCGTTGCTCGACGATAGGTTTGCTCCGGATCAATCTCAGCAATCACGTCGACGAAACCCAAAATTTGCTTCAAATTATTCATATGCCGGTTGTAGGTGCCAGAAGAGAGGCCGACGCGCGCAATACCTTCGCGCTCGGCCTTATCCTCGTCGGCTGCCCATGCCGCCGCAAGCGCTTCGCCGCGACGAAATACATGAGGTAGGCCTCCAGATTTATCTTCGCTGCTTTTGCCCCAAAAGACCGGCATTATTTTCAAACGGACATCGATAGAAAGCAAATGGCTGCGCTTGATTTCGCTCATCCTAAGATCACCATGCTCAGCGATAAAAATGTCGGTGATAACACGTGCATTGCGCCGGGAGCTATCCTCCCACGTATTTGTGCGGCTATACTCTTTGATAGCGCGGTTGCACACTTCGCTAATATGCAAATCGATAGAGCCCGGATGCGCTGACGCGGCCTGAGGGTGAGCTTGCGAGGAAGCAGGGGCCATCGGCAAACCAACTACCGATTGCGGCGGCGGATACGCATTGTCGTTTATTGCAACCTCTGTCGCAGCAATAACAGTTTTGCCCTCAACGCGGTCGATTTCGGTTTCGGCAGTGTGTTTTGGCAAATCTTGATACGGTTTCAACTCGATCTGGGCCCGAAGCGAGACTGGCATTACAAATTCTCCGTGAGCGTCAGTCCCTCCCAATTGCTGATTGGCTTCTATGCACGCCTGGCCATAGGCGGTCGCTGCGACGGCTAATGCCGTTTTCTGATGTGCTGCGGTGTTTGAAATACCTGCGTTTTCGAGATAGTGCGTAACCAGCCTAGGGGCGATTGCGGGACGGCTTAAACGTTCCTCGTAACTTGCCCGTAGGAAGGCGTTTTCGCCCGTCGCCGGATAAGACAAGCTGGCATAGAGCTCTTTTTTCGGGCTCCCATGGACTACTGCCAATTGCTCAATCAATTCGCGGTCGGCCTGGTCCAACCCCTCATCGTTTAAGGCAATGGCCAAAGTAGCAGGGTCATCTGGCGTCAAGCCGGTATGTGCAATCGCGCCGAATATCCGGCTGTAGGCCGTATTGTAACGGCGATGCGCATCGTCATCGAAGGGCGGGTTCGATTGAATATGAGCGATTTGATCCCGCTTATATTCAAGCGCTTCCTTATGGATTGCTTGCAACTGGCTCGGCGTAACCCCGGCTTCGCGCATAGGAAATCTAACTGCAACCATATCCAGCTCCACCTCAAGCAATGATGCCCGTCGCTTGGCTTCGGCCTTGTCCGAAGTTTTTAGCGATATACGAAGCTTTATAGGCCCAACGCGCGATCCTCCCAAGGCGACTGTTCGGCACCACCAATAGATGGCCCCACGACGATAGACGCTCATCGCCCGAGCCCTGACCAAAAGGAACACAGCTTAGGACACAGTTCAAGACACAATGTGGGACGGAATCGTCGCAAGCACATGGGCAAAACATCCTATTTCTTAGGATTTCTGCGGTTTTGCTTGGGAATCATTGATTTATTGGTCGGGACGACAGGATTCGAACCTGCGACCCCCACACCCCCAGTGTGATGCGCTACCAGGCTGCGCTACGTCCCGACCCGATCCTGTGTTATATGGATGAGTCTTTGCAATTGCAAGGCAGTCCTCATGCGTGAAGTCGATTGTGGCTTTGCCGTTGCGCCTTTGTGTGTCGCGTGATAGGCGCGCCACAATAAGTGCTACGTTGCGTTCTTGCGTTTGCGTTGCCAAGTTTAATCTGGGGAATACACATGAATTCGCTTTTCTTTTTGGCCGCTGTGCCTGCTGCTGGTTCTTCGGCTTTTCTCGTTCAGATGGTGCCATTGCTGCTGATCTTCGTCGTTTTCTATTTCCTGCTTATCCGTCCGCAGCAAAAGCGTGCCAAGGAGCATTCGGCCAAGATCAATGCCGTGCAGAAAAACGATGATGTTGTCACTGGCGGCGGTTTGATGGGTAAGGTGACCAAGGTTGCCGATGATTATGTCGAGGTTGAAATTGCGCCTAATGTTCGCGTGAAGGCGGTTAAATCGACTTTGGTTAATGTGACGCCGCGTGGTACTAAGCCAGCTAACGATTGAATAGCTTAAACTTTACTGCTCTGTTTTCCAATTACTGCACTACTTCTTTTATCCCGGAATTTGCCAATGCTTGATTTTCCCCGCTGGCGTATATGGATGCTAAATAGCCTGATCTTGGTCGGCATATTGCTCGCAATCCCTAGCCTTATGCCTGCCAGCTATCTGGCTAAGTTGCCGTCATGGGTGCCGCATGAAAAGATCAATATGGGCCTTGATTTGGCAGGTGGAAGTCACATTTTGCTCGAAGCCGATGGATCAAAATTGGCAGCGACGCGGCTTGAAACTTTAGAAGATGGTGTTCGCGGCGCGATGCGTCGGACCGATCCCAAAGTAGCAATTGACAGCATCGCGCGTGCCAATGGACAGCTGAGTTTTCTGGTGACTGATGCATCACAGCTTGATGCAGCGCGCGAAGCATTGCTGCCGCTGATTGCAAATACCAGCGGCGGGCGCGATTGGAACATTAATGTGGTCGACGGCAACCGGATCACCCTTAGCCCTGTTGGAAACGGCGAGATCGAGGCGCTGGATCAGGCAATGGATACGGCTAAAACTGTGATCGATAAACGTATCAATGCGCTTGGCACGCTGGAGCCGACGATCATTCGCCAGGGCGAGAACCGCATTGTGGTACAGGTGCCGGGCCTTGATGACCCTGAGGCTTTGAAGCAATTAATCGGTAAAACCGCGAAGCTTGAATTCAAGCTGGTGGATGACGAGGCCGATCCCGATCAAACGGCAAAAGGTGTTGCCCGTGTTGGAAGCCAGATACTGCCCTATCCCGGAAATCCAAGCGGAGGACCCGTAATAGCCGTGCGCCGTTTGGGCGGAATTTCTGGAGACAAGCTTGTTAAAGCCGATCCGACATTTGACCAGCAGACAAACGAACCTGCTGTCACCATCCAGTTTGACGGCGAAGGCGGTCAAAAATTTGCGCGGATGACGCAAGCAAATACGAACAAATTGTTTGCGATTATTTTGGACGGTCAAGTGATTTCCGCGCCGGTTATCAAGGAGCCGATCTTTGGAGGTGTGTCGCAAATTTCCGGAAGTTTTACGACCGAGAGTGCCAACCAGCTGTCAATTGCACTGCGTTCAGGGGCGCTTCCGGTAGATTTGAAAGTTGTGGAAGAACGATCAGTCGGGCCTGATCTTGGCGCAGACTCAATCCGTCGTGGTGGGCTTGCCGCCCTTATCGGAACAACAGCTGTTTTGGTTTTGATGTTTGTCACATATGGCCGCTTTGGCATGTACGCGAGTGCAGCACTTTTGATTAACGTGTGTATGATCCTTGCGGTTATGGCGCTTGCCAATGCAACGCTGACGTTGCCGGGCATCGCCGGTTTCGTTCTGACCATTGGTGCGACAGTGGATGCGAACGTGCTGATTAATGAGCGAATACGCGAAGAGGCGCGGCGAGGGCGACGTGTGGTGCAGGCGATCGAGGTTGGTTATAAAGAGGCCAGCCGCGCGATTTTTGATGCGAACACGACCAACGTGATTGCGGCCGTATTATTGTTCCTGTTTGGCTCTGGTCCTATTCGCGGGTTCGCAGTTGTGTTGATGATCGGTATTGTCACCTCGGTGTTTACCGCCGTCACCATCACCCGTATGTGGGTGATCGGATGGGTCAAACGCACCCGTCCCCAAGAATTAGCGATTTGAGAAGGAACACATTATGAGACTGCTCAAACTCGTTCCCGATGACACCAATATCGGTTTCCTCAAATGGCGTAATATTGCGTTCGGGATCAGCACCCTTTTGATGATCGCGTCGATTGCGCTGGTTATGGTAAAGGGCCTGAATTACGGCGTTGATTTTATCGGTGGCCAGATGATCCGTGCGACCTTCACCCAGACCGAAACTGCCCCTGTTGCCGAACTGCGCGGCAAAATCGGGGCACTTGGCTACGGAGAGCCTACGATCCAGCGTTTCGGTAAAGAAAATCAGGTATCGATCCGCATGAAGTTACCTGCGGGTGCAGATAAGAAGCCTGAGCTTGCCAACCAAATGGCGGATAAGATTACTGCCAAGTTGAAGCAGGATTATCCAGGCGTCCGGATTGACGGCGTTGATTCGGTATCCGGTAAGGTATCCAGCGAGCTGTTTACCAAGGGCTTCCTTGCTCTGCTCGCCGCGGCACTGGGTGTTTCCGCCTATATTTGGATACGGTTTGAATGGCAGTTCGGGGTCGGCGCGATCTGGGCGCTGGTGCATGATGTATCGTTGACCTTTGGGCTATTTGCGCTGACGCAGATGGAGTTTGATCTGAACACTATTGCTGCGCTGCTGACGCTGATTGGATATTCGCTTAACGATACCGTTGTGGTTTATGACCGTATCCGCGAAAACCTGATGAAGTTCCGCAAGATGGAGATGGGTGCGCTGCTTGATCTGTCGGTCAATGAAACACTGTCCCGCACGGTGATGACGACGTTGTCGATCCTGTTGCCGCTGACGATGCTGGTGTTCTTTGGTCCTGACGTGATCTTCGGGTTCAGCCTTGCGATGACCTTTGGTATTTTTGTCGGGGGCTATTCGTCTATCTATATGGCTGCACCGATTTTGATCTGGTTAAAGGTAGGCTCTGATAGCTTTGTTCCCGCAGGTGGCGCGAATGATAGTGCCGAACGGATGCGCGAGGGATACGGATCGAAAAGTTGAGTTTTTATCATCTAAGACTTGACCCTCATAGAAATCGTCACCCCCGGCTTGACCGGAAGTTCGTGGCCTGACTATCGGCTCCTTGGATCGTCGATCAAGTCGGGGAAGACATTGTTGTAATGTCCCGAAAAAAAGTCTCCAACGCCTTAGCATTCGTATCCCATGAAAAATGCGCAACCTGCGACGCCACCCGTTCTGGCGGGATTGGATGATCGAGTAATTCCCGGATCGCGGCAACAATCTCCGGCACGTTCTGTCCGACAATCCGGCCTGCATCCGGCGAACGGATCAGTTCGGGCGCTCCACCCACATTGCTGGCCACCACGGGCGTGCCGCAAGCCAGCGCCTCGACCCACGCATTGGCAAGACCCTCGCTTGCCGACACCAACGCCATCACGTCTGCGGCGGCAAACAGCGCTGTCAGGTCGTCATGCGCCACTCCGCCCATGAAACGGACGCGGTCTGTGACTTTGAATGTGGTGGCAAGTGTGCGGTAATGCGCTTCGCTATCACCTTGCCCTGCCAGCATCAGGGTTACACCGGGCAAATGAGGTAAAGCTTCGATGAGTAGCGCTTGGTTCTTGCGCGGGATCAGTGCACCAACACTCAAGATCAGCGGCCCGGTGATACCAAGCTTTGCTTTTTCAGCTTTGCGGTCGCGCGGCCTAAAACGGGTTTGGTCAAGGCCCGTATAATGAACCATAATCCTTGACGCATCCATGCCGAGCACAACCATATCGACCTTTAGCGCGGCGGAAACGGCCAGCAAACCGGAGGCTTTTGTCCCGGCTTCCAATATTTGCGAGCCACAGCCTTTGATGTCCCCCCAATGATGAATGTCCGCACCGCGTGCTTTGACGGTGTAGGGAATACCGAAAGCGGCTGATAACTGCATGGCTGCGGGACCGTCGGGATAGAAGAACTCTGCATCAATCAGGTCGAACGGATTTTCCGCATGTAATTTTTTCACGAACGGCATAATAGCACGTACTATCATCGCCGGATTATACGGTCCGCCGAATTTGGGAATGAGCATGAAACGCGGGCGGTGGACATCAAGGCCGCGCCAATTCTCATGGAGTGGCAGCGCGCTGAGTGGTCTATATTGCGCCGAGCGGCTGAGTGGCCATGGCGGAATACCTACTGGGTTGATTACTGTAATCTCAACGCCGTCACGCGCTGCAAGTGCAGCGGTTTGCCGTTCGACAAATATTCCAAAATTAGGCCGCACAGCGTTCGGGAATAGCGTTGTGAGGGTAAGGATATGTATGGGTTTGGTCACAAGGTCCGCATCAACCTGACGGCTTTGGCAATCCAGACCGGATCGCTCACCACTTGCTGCCGTGCGCCGGCTTCTAGCGGAAGCAGATGTAGCTTGCCTGCTTCACGTCCAAGCAACCGTGCAAACAAGAAACGACCCGCAGGGCGAGGGACGAGGACATCCAGATTGAGTGCATCGGCATAATCCGAAGGCTCGATCTTCTCCATCCACACTTCATCGCCGCGCCGATATTCACCAATACTTGCCATCACGCGAATGCCCACCATATCGCCGCCGATATTGGGGACGAGCAAGGTTTCGGTTTTAGTCGGGGCGTGCGCACCTTCGCTGCTTAGGATGGCTGCCACAGGCAGCGATTGCTGATCGGGCAGTTTAACGAGTTCGCTGCTGTCGACGCCCAAAGCGGCAGCAATCCGGTTTAACCAGATCAGCGACAATACCCGTGTCCCCGTTTCCAACCGGCCAATGGTTTGCGCGGTGGTCGCAGGGATGCAGCGCTGTGCCACATCCAATAAAGTAAGGCCTTTCGCGCGGCGAACCTCCCGAATTCGGCTTTGCATGATATTTTCCTTAAAACCAGATAGGTTTATACTTTCCTACAAAACATCCGTGATGGCAAGGGGAGATTCGCAACTTTTGCCAAAAAGGATTTTCAATGCCCAAAGACCAAACCACCAAAGCAACCGCAATAAAAGCGCAATACACCGATCCGCGCCCCTTGATCGAACGTAGCATCGCGCAAGACAATGGCAGTAAGCGTAGTATCCGGAGTGTGACGGTAAACATCGCTGAATCGCCACTCGCATGGCTGCATGCACGCGGACATTTGACAGACCGGCAGCTTTTGGCCGGAGAAAAACTGCGTTATGATTATGAAGCCGCTTGTATCGAGCCACGGGTCACGATGTCGTGGGAAAATATTCCTCAGAGCCGCACCCGCCGCAGTGCGCCTGCACCCTTATCAGGAAGCGAGCGGGCGATATCGGCAAAGGATCGTTTCGACAGCGCGATAGCAGAAGTCGGTCGCGATCTGGCTGATATTGCCTGGCGGGTGATATGTGCTGGCGAGGGGGTGCCGGTAGCCGAAAAAGCGCTTGGATGGCCAACACGGTCCGGGAAGCTTGTGCTTAGGATAGCGCTCGACAGGTTGGCGGAGTTTTACAGGTTACCGGGGTGAAGGGGCAAAATGTTGCCCTCTCCCGTTTTGAAAGGGAGCTAGGACATGCTTTTATATCCCCGCCATCTCCTCAACCGACATCGCGAGTTTCAACCAACGCTCTTCTGCTGCGTCTTTCTCCGCACGCAGCGCGTCAGCCTTGGCGGACAGTTCAGCGAAACGCGCATGGTTGCGGGTATAAAGCATCGGGTCGGACAACTCTCTCTCCGCTGCTGTAACCTCTCCGTCAATTTCCTCAATGCGCACAGGCAAAAGATCATAATCGCGCTGGTCCTTATAGGACAACTTGACAGCCTTTTGTACTTGACTTTTCGAACCTGATTCCACTGTGAACTTGTCAGCTTTTTTGCTGGTTTCAGTATGGTTGTCGCGGTCCCGTTTTGCCACCCAATCGGCATAACCGCCAACGATAATGTCAACCTTTCCAGACCCCGTCAGGCCCAGCGTAAGGTTCACTGTCCGGTCCAGAAAATCGCGGTCATGGCTGACGATCAAAACTGTGCCGTCATAATCCGAAATGACCTCCTGCAACAAATCGAGCGTTTCGAGATCAAGATCGTTGGTGGGCTCATCAAGCACCAGCAAATTGGCTTCACGCGCAAATTCGCGGGCCAGCAGGATACGCGATTGTTCACCACCCGACAGCGTTCCGATGCGTGCTTCAATCATGCTGGGGTCGAACAGGAATTCCTTCAAATACCCCTGCACATGTTTACGTACCCCCCGCACATCGATCCAGTCGCTGCCATCGGCAAGCACATCGCGCACCCGTTTTTCCGGGGTCAGGAGTTTACGTTGCTGGTCAATCACGATGCCGGTCAGTGTTGGCGAAAGGGTAATTTTACCGGTGTCAGGCTGGATCTCACCAGTCAGCAGTTTTATCAGTGTCGTCTTGCCCGTACCGTTCGCACCCACAATCCCGATCCGGTCGCCGCGCTGGATACGCAGGGTGAAATCATTGATAATCGTCCTGCCGTCATAGCCCTTGGTGACATGCTCGGCATTGATAACGGTCTTGGTTTTGCTGTCATCAGACGATGCGCCAAGCTTCGCCACGCCCTGCGGCCCTTCCATTGCGGCACGAGCGGCACGCATTTCATAGAGTTTGGTTAAGCGACCCTGATTGCGTTTTCGCCGGGCGGTTACGCCGCGTTCTTTCCAATGCTCCTCGATCTTAAGCTTTGCATCCATGCGGCTGGCGTTGCGTGCATCTTCTGCATAGACCTGTTCGGTCCATGCATCATAACCGCCAAAGCCGATTTCATTGCGACGCAGCAGACCGCGATCCAACCAATAGGTTTGCCGGGTCAGCCGCGTCAAAAACGTCCGGTCATGACTAATCACCATAAACGCCCCGCGATAGCGCGTCAGCCATTCCTCCAACCACTCGATCGCTGCTAGATCAAGATGGTTGGTCGGTTCATCCAGCAGCAACAGATCAGGTTCACTGGCGAGTGCGCGGCAAATGGCGGCACGGCGGCGTTCACCCCCCGATGCCGTTGCCGATTGCCGCGACAGATCAATACCAAGCTGATCGGCGATAGCTTGCACCGCGTATTCGGGTGGCGGATTGGTGCCGTGGACCGCATAATCGAGCAGCGTCTTATACGCCGAAAAATCTGGGTCTTGTTCTAGCATCACGATATTATTGCCCGGCGCCACCGTTCGCGTGCCATGATCAGCTTCGATCAATCCGCCGACCAGTTTCAGAAGTGTCGTTTTTCCAGCACCATTGCGCCCGATTAGCGCAAGCCGGTCACGCGGGCCGATATGCAGGTCGATATCCTGAAAGAGCCAGCCGTGACCCTGTTGTAGCGCGAGTTTTTCATATGAAAGTATGGGAGGTGCAGACATTAGGGCGCGGATAGGGGGTGAGGCGGGCAAGGGCAAGGGCTTTGGCTTGACGACGACCTCTGGCATGCTCAATAGAACGTTTATGCGTACAATCTATCTTAACGGCAATTATGTCCCCGAAAAAGAGGGCAAAGTTTCTGTGTTCGACCGGGGGTTTCTGTTCTCTGATGCAGTGTATGAGGTTGTATCGGTAATCGACGGCAAGCTGATCGATTTTGATGGCCATATGTCACGACTTACACGGTCGCTCGGTGAGCTGGGCATCATGGGCGCGCCAGACAGCGCTGCTTGGCTTGGTATCTGCCGCGAATTGGTGCAATTAAATGCATTAAAAGAAGGCATGATCTATTGGCAAGTAACCCGCGGGTCACCGGATGACCGTAGCTTTTTCTTCCCACCAAATGGCACACCGCCAACCGTATTGGCATTTACACAAAGCGTAACACTCGTCGACAATCCATCCGCAGCGACAGCAATTAAAGTCGTCACCCTCCCCGATTTGCGCTGGGGCAGGGCGGACATCAAAACCACGCAACTGCTATATGCGTCGATGATGAAGATGGAGGCCAAAGCACGCGGTGCGGACGATGCGTGGATGGTGCGTGACGGGTTTGTTACCGAAGGCACATCGCAAAACGCGCATATTATTACCAAAGACGGCGTGCTCGTCACGCATCAACTGGACCGTAATATCCTGCACGGGATCACGCGAGTTGCAGTATTGGAATTGACGGATGACCTGGAACTGAAGTTTGAAGAACGCGCCTTTACTGTTGCAGAGGCGCAGGACGGGGCCGAAGCCTTTGTTTCTGCGGCATCGGCTTTTGTGATGCCTGTAGTGGAAATTGACGGCGTAAAATTGGGTGACGGCAAACCTGGCCCTGTCGCCACAGCCCTTCGTAAAGCTTATATTGACTGGGCGCGCGAAAATGCGATTTAGATTATTCGATGCTTTCTAAATCCTTTCTGTACCATTCAGATTGCGT
Organism: Sphingomonadales bacterium; assembly: GCA_043760355.1. Taxonomy (GTDB): domain Bacteria; phylum Pseudomonadota; class Alphaproteobacteria; order Sphingomonadales; family Sphingomonadaceae; genus Sphingorhabdus_B. The sequence continues at coordinate 2,804 of JAYUPC010000170.1, read as the reverse complement.
TCAATGCTTTGTGCTTATGTGAGCAACATGATGACCAGAAAACATATCCTTATGCTTGCCGCCCTTACCGGCCTTAGCCTCAGCGCCCCTGTTTATTCGAGGCGTGATGACCAAGGCGGCGCGCGGGAGGATGTGCAGAAAGGCAAGGTTAAGTCCCTGCGTGAGATTGAATCAGGTGTCGTACCGCGGATGCGCGGAATGCAGTATTTAGGGCCCGAATATGATTCGGTAGCGCAAGTATACCGGTTAAAGTTTATTGACCGTGACCGTGTGATCTTTGTCGATGTCGATGCGCGTACAGGCTCTGTTCTGCGGCAAAGATGATATCTATTGCTGATGGCTGGCTTTTTGTCCCGCTCCGGCTTATCAGTTTCCTTAGTGACAATAATATTCCGGCAAAAAAGGGGAATTCATGCGCATCCTGATCGTTGAAGACGAACCAACACTGGGCCAGCAATTAAAATCGACATTGGAGGGTGCGGGTTATGCCGTGGACCTGTCGGTGGACGGCGAAGATGGCCATTATATGGGTTCGACCGAGAATTATGATGCAGTGATCCTTGATCTTGGTTTGCCGGAAATTGATGGGCTTACGGTGCTTGATCGCTGGCGTAAAGAAGGCCGGAAATTCCCGGTTCTTGTGCTTACGGCGCGGGATAGCTGGTCGGATAAGGTGGCCGGGCTTGACGCTGGAGCCGATGATTACCTCGCCAAACCGTTCCAGACAGAAGAACTGATCGCACGGTTACGTGCGCTGATCCGGCGCGCATCGGGCAATGCCAGTTCAGAATTGACGGCTGGCGATGTGCGACTTGATACGCGCTCTGGCCGGGTTACGCTGGACGGTGCGCCGGTTAAAATGACAGCGCAGGAATATAAGCTGCTGTCCTATTTGATGCACCATAAAGGCAAGGTCGTTTCGCGTACCGAATTGATCGAACATATTTATGATCAGGACTTTGACCGCGATTCCAACACTATCGAAGTGTTCGTCACCCGTATTCGCAAAAAACTAGGTCAGGATGTGATTTCGACGATCCGGGGTCTTGGTTACAGCCTTGAGGAACCCCGCAGCTGAACCAGATGGCCGCCATTGATACCCCGGCTGAAACCGGGATTGGGGCGGCACTGGCAACAGGTGTTGCTATAAAAACGCCAGTCAAAGGCACAGGTTCTCTTAGCACGCGGATGATTGGTATGGCGGCGGCTTGGATTGTCGTCTTGCTAATTGGTGGCGGTATTGCACTGGACCGCGTGCTGGCTAATTCCGTTTCGACCAACTTTGACAACCAGCTTGAATATGTTTTGACAGCGATGATTGCATCGGCTGAAATCGGCCCTGACGGTGAAATCAGGCTCAACCGGCCTTTAGGGGATCAAAGGTTTTTGGAACCAAATAGCGGGCTTTATTATCAGATTTCCGGTCCAGGCGCTGAACCATGGCCATCACGCTCGCTATGGGACCGTGACCTTAAAATTACACCTGTCCCTAAGGACATTGCTACTCATTTTCGGGGTAGTAATGAATTCAAAAACGAGCCGTTACGTATTGCTGAACGCTCTATATTGTTGCCGGATTCGGCTATTCGCTGGACCTTTATGGTGGCGCAAAGCCGTGACGGTCTGGATGATCAAATTCGGGAATTACGCTCGGTTTTGGTGACAAGCTTCTTGCTCTTGGCGCTTGGGCTGATTATTCTGGCTGCACTTCAGACATTTTACGGATTATGGCCACTGCGTGCGGTCCGGCATTCGATTGCAGAGATGCGCAGCGGCAGGCAGAACCGGATCACCCAAGCCTTGCCAGATGAAGTTATGCCGATGGTGAGTGAACTCAATGGCTTGCTTGACCATAATGAGAAGCAAGCCGAAGAAGCGCGCCGTCATGCGGGCAATCTTGCCCATGCGCTTAAAACACCGCTGACGGTTATTATGAACAGTGCGACCGCGAAGGCACCAGACCTTGATGAAACGGTCATCCGTGAAGCCACAACTATGCGGCGGCAGGTCGATCACCATCTCGCCCGCGCACGCGCCGTCGGCAGGCGCGGCCACAGCCACAGTCGTGCACAGGTGTGGGATAGCCTTGAATCGGTCGAACGCGCTGTTAGCAGGCTATATTCGCACGTCCGGCTCGATATGGCCGGTGACAAGACCCTGTCCGCAAGGGTTGAGCGCCAAGATTTGGATGAGATGCTTGGCAATCTGATCGAAAATGCGGCGAAATATGGCGGCGGCAGTGTGTTTGTAACCGTTGAAGATGCAGGCGACTTCGTTGAAATGTTGATCGAGGATGACGGGCAGGGAATTCCGACAAGCGAGCGTGTACAGATATTCGACCGCGGTGCACGGTTGGATACAGGCAAGCCGGGGACGGGCCTCGGATTGGCTATCGTCCGCGATGTGGCGGAGATTTATGAAGGCAGCGTTGCTTTGGAAGAAAGCGAAGATCTGGGTGGATTGCTGGTACGGTTGGCGCTACCCAAGGCGCTCTAGGGTCTGTTGAGTATCACCCTATGCTGGCCTGCAAATGCTGCTTTTTTTCATGCTTCCGGTGCTCACGTACATTGAGCACGCTGCGCTCCGGGTCACGAAAAACCATCATTTTCGGCGAAACTTGAGCTGATACTCAACAGACCCTAGGTCACCGACTCATGAAATCGCTTATGGGATTTGCCCATAATGACGCATATCTGCCAATATGCCCTGTAAGCCCCGTAAGGACCTCTTAGAGCGAAGCGGACTGCATTTGACTGGCTGGGTAGCGAAGAGGTAATTATGCGCCTGTACGCTACCTTAAAATG
>JAYUPC010000169.1:0-7319 GCA_043760355.1 Sphingomonadales bacterium | reverse complement strand
CGCAAACTCCGTTATTATGGGCACTGCGCGATGCGTCGAACCTGACCGGCACAAAATTCGGGTGCGGCACAGGCGATTGCGGATCATGCGTGGTTGATATCGACGGAGAGGCGATCCGGTCTTGCCTTGTCACTATCACCGAAGCCGAAGGCCGCTTTGTCACCACAATAGAAGGCCTCAGCCGTGACCGCAGTCATCCAGTTCAGCAGGCGTTCGTTGCATCGGGTGCGGTGCAGTGCGGCTTTTGCACGCCGGGTATCATCATGGCTGCTTCGGTGCTGCTCAAGAAAAACAGCAACCCCGCCGATGCAGAGATTGACGCGGCAATCACCAATATATGTCGCTGCGGCGTTTACCCCAGATTGCGCGATGCGATCAAACAAGCGGGCCGGGTGATGCGCCGTGAGGAGATCATTTCGGCGGCCCCGCCTCCGGGGATTTCACCAGAGGACGCGGCGAAGGCTGTTCCTGCTTTGACGGTTACGGAGTAAATTTCATGACAGAATCCAAAACCGCAGGCTATTCAGAAGCGCTGAGTAAAGTTCCTGTTATCACGCTGGGGTTTTGGCTCATCAAAATATTGGCAACGACGCTGGGTGAGACTGGCGGCGATACAGTGAGCATGAGCTTTACCGACATGGTCGGTTTGTCCCACGACGCGGGTTATGTAATAGGGACGTTGCTGTTCTTGCCGTTGCTAATCGTCCTCGCTATTTTCCAGATCAGGTCACGAACCTTCCATCCGGTTCTCTATTGGGCGACAATCATTGCCTCAACGATGGCAGGCACGACGATGGCTGATTATGCCACGCGCTCTTTAGGTATCGGCTATACCGGCGGCTCTGCGTTGCTGCTTGCGTTAGTTGTTGGTTCACTCATCATCTGGAAATTTTCGGTTGGCAAGATTTCGTCGGATGAAGTCAGTTCGCCCAAGGCCGAGATGTTTTATTGGATCACGATCACTTTTTCCCAAACCTTAGGCACAGCTCTTGGCGACTGGATGGCTGACACGTCAGGCTTTGGGTATCTGGGGGCTGCGGGTGTTTTTGCCGCGCTTTTAGCAATTACCGCGTTAATCTATTATGCCACATCGTTTTCGCGTGTTCTGTTATTCTGGGCTGCTTTCATCCTGACACGGCCATTGGGTGCGACGGTCGGCGATTTTCTGGACAAGCCGTTGGACAAAGGCGGGCTAGATCTTAGCAGGCCGGTTGCATCTTTAGTGCTGGCTGTTGCGATTGGATTGTTGATCTGGCTGTTGCCGCAACGGGCCAGCGGGCATATGAATAGCGCCGAAGCCTAACCCTCCAACTCAATGTCCCAATATAACCAATCCATCCAGCTTTCGTGCAAATGCCCCGGCGGGAACGCACGGCCACGATCTTGCAATTGCCAGCTTGTCGGGCGGATTGCCGCCATATTTAGCTGCATATGGGCTTGCTTAGGGGTGCGTCCCCCTTTTTTAAGGTTGCAGGATAAGCATGCCGTGGTCACATTCTCCCATGATGTACCGCCACCCAAACGACGCGGAATGATATGGTCGAACGTCAGGTTATGTCCCGAACCGCAATATTGGCATTCAAACTTATCGCGTAGGAACAGGTTAAATCGTGTGAATGCCGGATATTCCGAAGGCTTCACATATTGGCGCAGCGCGATGACCGATGGGATTTGCATATCGATACTGGGGCTGTGCACATGTTGATCATAATTGGCGACAATGTCGACCTTATCAAGGAAGACCGCCTTAATTGCGGTCTGCCAAGGCCACAGGCTCAGCGGATAATAAGATAGCGGGGTGTAATCAGCATTGAGCACAAGCGCAGGACAGTTTTCCGGGTGGCGCGCCCGGCTGGCTGCTTCAAATGATCCCACATGCAACATGCGTTTGACCTTCTCCCTTGCTACTGCTGTTATCGCTTAAAGACGATAAACATGACAGCATTTTTACACCCGCCACAATATGTATGCCAAACACGACGTCAAGAGGGCAAATCGTGCAATATATAGCGTATCCACAGATTAAATCGATTGGCAGACAGGAGGTTATCACCCGTTTCGCACCAAGCCCTAATGGATTGCTGCATATCGGACATGCTTATGCCGCGATCTGTGCGCATGATTTTGCCAAAGGAAATAATGGCAGCTTCTTGCTTCGGATTGAGGATATTGACGGCACGCGAAGCCAGCCTGAGCATATCGACGCGATTCTCGCAGACCTGAAATGGCTTGGGCTGGAACCTGCTAGCAAGGTGATTTTCCAATCGACCCGTGTGGACAGCTATCAAACGGCGCTCGAAAAATTGCAGGTTATGGGATTGCTCTATCGGTGTTGCTGTTCGCGCAGTGACATTGCAACAGCGCTGAAAACAAAGAATGTGCGGCACGGACCCGATGGCCCGCATTATCCCGGAAGTTGCAGGGGTAGGGAAATCGGCGATGGGGCGTTTTGCTGGCGGCTGGATATGCAGGCGGCGATTAAAACTACCGGGCTTCTTAAATGGACCGATATCACCGCAGGCGAACAGATTGCCGATCCATGCCAGTTCGGTGATATCGTGCTATGGCGCAAAGACGCGCCCGCCAGCTATCATCTTGCTGTCACGGTTGATGACTCAGCTGATGGGATTAACCATGTGGTCAGGGGCGAGGACCTGTTTGCCTATACCAGCCTTCACCGCTTGTTACAGGAACTGCTCGATTTACCGATACCGGTTTATTGGCATCACGGCCTCTTGATCGACGAAAGCGGACAGAAGCTGGCCAAGAGCAGGGCTTCAGCATCACTTGCGGCGCGGCGTATAGCAGGTGAGAACGGGCCGGCGTTCGCTGCATCTTTACGCACCGGTAAGCTACCGCTTGGAATCTCGCTTACAAAGTCCTAGATAGGCTTTAGTCCGTGTAGCGCGGGGCAAGGGAAAAGCTATTTATCTCATTCTTTATTTCAAAGGTCATTTCTCCCATGTCTGCTTTGCTCATTATCCTTATTCTTGTCGCTGCTGCTGGAGCGGTAACCGCCGTTGTGCGCGGCTTGCATGCTTTTGCCAATATGCAACCTGCTGATGTTGATCAGGACGGCATTCCAAAATCGCTTGGTATTCAAAACAAAATGATGTTTGCGCGGGTTAAGTGGCAGGCGATTGCCGTCATCTTGGTGGTTGTATTGCTTGCAGTCTCGCAGTCACGTTAAGATTGTAATCCTATGGTAAAGCTGAATAAAATTTACACCCGCACGGGCGATGATGGCAGCACGGGTCTGGTCAACGGATCACGGCTGTCAAAGGCCGATGCGCGGTTGCATGCGATTGGCGAAGTTGATGAAGCAAATAGCAGCTTAGGCGTTGCTATTGCTGCGTTGGAACGTGATGCGGGTGATGTGGCACTGGTCGCCGGGCTGCGGCGTATCCAGAATGATCTGTTCGATCTGGGTGCAGATATTGCAACACCGGGCGACACATTCGAACCTTCACCGATGGAACTTCGCATTATCTCTTCACAAATCGATTGGCTAGAAGCGTCAATCGATGAAGCCAATGACAGCCTGCCACCCCTTAATAGTTTCATTCTGCCCGGCGGGAGCGAGGCTGCTGCGACGATGCATGTGGTAAGAGCCACCGTGCGCCGTGCCGAACGTGCATTGGTTGCGGCATCTGTCGATGTGTCAATAAACCCGCTGGCGCTCAATTACCTTAACCGGCTATCGGATTATCTGTTTGTTTTGTGCCGCGTTATCAATGTGGGCCGGGGTGGAGATATTCTTTGGGTGCCGGGCGGATCGCGTTGAAAGATTACCGCTTGCGTCCGCACGGACCCAGCGTTTCCAGCACATGCTGATAATCTGCCTCTGCGCGGGCGGCACTGTCACTCTCGGCGGATTCCACTTGCTCGGCGGGCAAGCTGCGCGGTAATCCGCAAGCGAGACTATACCACATTAACGTATAGCGTATTGGCGCCATCGCCGACTCTTCGATCACCTCGCTGGTTGATACCGACCATTTTTTCGGCTGTCCTGCCCGGCTGCTGATCGAGAGCGCGAATGGCTGGTTCTTTTCCGTGGTCAGGAATATCTGCGTTTCACCGTCACCGATCACTGTGCCCGGGCTATAAAATGCGCTGGCTATGCCCGTAATCTTTTGTGGCGCGTCGATCAGGACGGCTTCCTGTGTGATTGCACGCACCATCGCGTCATTTGCAGGGCTGTAAGAAACAAGTGCTGCTGGCCTGACCAGACGGATTTCCCCCGGACGTCCAGCAACCTGGCTCGCCATCATGAAAAAGCGTGCTTTTTTAAGCTTAGGGGTTTTGCCTTTTGTGTCTTTGGGCACGTCCAGCAGGAATTTGACTACCGGAAGCACGCCACCTTGCCCGCGAATCAGGGCAACGACTTTGGCTTCTATCAGCATTCTTTGCAGATTTGCGGGCACGCCAACGCTCTGTTCGGGGAGAACTTTTGTTGTTTTTGTAACCTGTGCATCGATAATTACCGGCGCAATCGTGACCAAATCGGCAATGTCGGCATAAGCTGCCCCTTCGGCCTGAACCGCGTAAGCTTGTGCGGGCTTTAGTGCTGCACCGGATTGTGGGTTAACCTGTGCAACCGTTGCGGTAGCGACCCAAAATAGCACAAAACTGCTGATGCAAATCTTAACCAAATCTATCCGAATCATCACTCTATTCCTTACTATCCTGTGCTTTGCGTGATAAATCCCGCCAATAACATATGGCAAACCTTAACATGAATTGCGGATGAATCGCATAAACCGGATTGCCTGCTTGTTTTTGCGGCGCTAAAGCTTTTAGAAGAATCGAAGATAACAAAAAGATAATCGATTAATTGAGCGGGTTTTCGAGGTTGGTTTTTTTCAACATTCGTCAGCTTTGTGACTAAATGGGAAGTAAGGAGAGACGTTTCTGCATGGCATATGCTGACCAACAAGCAATGAGCAGTAATCGAATAATTTCGATTATCATCGTTCTAATTCTTCATGCTCTTCTGGGCTATGCGCTCGTTACTGGCCTTGCATATCAAGGTATTCAGGCGATTGCCAAGAAGATGAACGTCATCGACGTTAAAGAGGAAAAACCACCCGAAGAGGAACCACCGCCCGAGCCCGATAAGCAGATCGAGCCGCCAGTTGTTTCTCCGCCTCCAATGGTGACAACGATTTCACCGCCACAGCAGATTCGCACGGTTGCTACCCCACCGCCTTATGTGCCGATGGTTCCTACAGCTGCGCCGCCTGCGCCCTCCGCGCCGCCTCCACCTCCACCGCCGGCTGTGGCCAAAAGGCCAAACCCCATACCTAAAGGTAATCAGGGTAACTGGGTAACGACGAACGATTACCCGAGCCGTGATCTACAGCAAGAGCATGCTGGAGTGTCCGGAGTGGTTCTTAGTGTTGGACCTGATGGCCGAGTTTCAAGCTGTTCTGTTACAAGCTCTAGCGGTTTCCCCGGCTTAGACCAAGCGGCGTGTACCAACCTGCAAAGACGAGCAAGATTTGAACCAGCATTAGATGCATCAGGCAACCCTACATCTGGAACATTCCGAAAAAGTGTAAGGTGGCAAATACCAAAAGAATAATTTTATGCGGCAGAGGGGGACTGATGCCGGGTTCTAACGCAAGCAATGATAAATTTCTGAAGAGGAAACAATAATGTCGATAACATTTCTTACCGCTGCCGCAGGTGCCGCAGCAGTCGCAGCAGCACCAAAATCAGCTGAATTTGGTCTTATCCCCGCACTCCGTGAAGGTGGTGCGATCAGTATCGCGATTTTCACGGTCATGGTGATCATGTCGGTCTTTTCATTCTACATCATGTTCACCAAGCTTGCGGAACAGCAAAAGGTTTTGAACCAAGCCAAGCTTGTGAAAGCTAATTTTTGGCGCTCAGCCACCTTGGAAGAAGGCGCTGCAAAGCTCGAAAAGAACAGCGCATTCCGTCAAGTTGTTGACGATGGCATCTCAGCTTCGAAACAGCACAGCATGCTGACAGACCCTGTAGAGGCACATGATTGGCTGCACGGCGCAATGATGCGTTCAGAAGAAGGCATTAATAACAAGCTCGGCGGAGGACTTCCTTTCCTTGCAACGGTTGGTGCTACTGCTCCTTTCGTTGGATTGCTTGGGACCGTTATCGGCATTTATTCCGCGCTGATTAAAATCGGCATCGCTGGACAGGCTGACATCGGTAAAATTGCGGGTCCTGTTGGTGAAGCGTTAATCATGACCGCAATTGGTCTGTTTGTGGCTGTGCCCGCTGTGCTTGCTTACAACTGGTTGCAAGCTCGCAATAAGTCGATTTCGCGCAGCCTTTCTGCATTCTCTAACGATGTGCTTGGTTATATTTCATCGGGTGGCAAACTGAAGCCAGCTGTTTCGGCAGCACCTGCTGCGGCACCTGCGAAGAAGTGAGGATGGATTTGCGGAATGTCTGAAAGGCATTCCGCTCCGTCTCTGGCAATATTGCCGGTGCGGAAATCCCTACCTCAATTCCATTAGAGAGGATTAGCCAATGGCAATGAGTTCAGGCGGTGGTGGTGATACTACCCCTATGTCCGACATCAACACAACGCCCCTAGTGGACGTTATGCTGGTGCTTCTTATCGTTTTTCTTATCGCAATTCCCGTAGCTATTCAGAACGTAAAGCTCGTTTTGCCAGTTGTTCCATTTGAACCAACCAAAGCAAAACGCGAAAATGTCAACCTGTCCGTAACAACGACTGATACAAATGGCGTTGATCCAGGTGATCCGGCATATCAAGGCGCAAACCCCAACGGCGAATGCCGTGTATATTGGGGTTCAAGCCCGATTGATTCAAACGAATTGGTTGAACGTGCAGGAAGGCATTTGAAAGCTGAGTTTGAAAAACTGGGCGGTGATGCTGCGGCAAAAGCTGGATTGATCGAACCCGATATGTTGCCAGAAGCGCATATTCGCGGTGATATTAACACACCTTATCGGTGCATTGGTGGAACCATATTCTCCATGCAACGCGCAGGTTTTGCACGTGTTGGCTTTATCTCTTCGCCCATGGAAATAACCAACTCGAATTGATGTTATAATTTAGGAGTAAGTTTTATGGCAATGAGTGGCGGCAAAGACGACGGCCAGCCGATGATGGAAATGAACACAACGCCGCTTATCGACGTTATGCTCGTTCTCCTCATCATGCTTATGATTACTATCCCGCCGGTGAGCCATGCGGTGCAAATTGATTTGCCAGTGCAAGATCCAAATCAACCCCCGCCTCCAGAAGTTCTTCCCGTTGTGAACAAGATACTCATCTTGCCAACCAACGAGATCCAGTGGAACGG
>JAYUPC010000168.1:0-7345 GCA_043760355.1 Sphingomonadales bacterium | reverse complement strand
CCGGTCGAGGAGGACGACAGCCTTGGGGATGCCTTGCGCGCAAAAAACATCGCCGTCATCCGCCTCGCCACCCCGACCACCGATGCGGCGCGCCTGCCCACCATATTGAGCAACGCCAGCGGATTCCTCTATTATGTTAGCGTTGCGGGCATCACCGGATTGCAACAGGCCGCGCAAGCCAGCATCGAAGAAGCGGTCACGCGTCTGAAAGCGGCAACCGACCTGCCTGTTGCCGTCGGCTTTGGCGTGCGCACCCCCGAACAAGCCGCCAACATATCGCGGGTTGCGGACGGTGTAGTCGTTGGGTCGGCTATTGTTGAATTGATCGCGCAGCACGGTGTCAACGCCGCTGGCCCTGTTAGCGATTATGTGGCAAGCTTAGCTGCTGTAATTGCAAACGCTCGTAAAGGATAAGACATGAACTGGGTCACCCGCGTCCGCGATGCCATTCCCTTTATTGCCAAGCGCGAAACCGCCGAAACCCTGTGGCATAAGTGCAAGGGATGCAGCGCGATGATCTTCCTCAAGGAATTTGAGGAAAACCAGTCGGTCTGCCCCAAATGTGACCATCATGGCCGTATTGGCCCCGCCGAACGCTTTGCCGCGCTTCTTGATGATGGCAGCTATACGGTACTAACCCCGCCCAAGGTCGGCGAAGACCCGTTGAAGTTCAAAGACACCAAGAAATATGCTGACCGGATCAAAGCGGCGCGGCTTGCCACGGGTGAACAGGACGCGATGAATTCGGCGCGCGGGACAATGGACGGGCATGAGGTCGTGATATCGGTGCAGGATTTCGCCTTTATGGGCGGATCGATGGGTATGGCGGTGGGTGAGGCTTTCATTGTTGCGGTGAAAGAAGCGATCAAGGCGAGATGCCCGCTTATCATTTTCACGGCCTCTGGCGGTGCACGGATGCAGGAAGGCATATTATCGCTGATGCAAATGCCGCGAATGACCGTAGGTGTGGCGATGCTGCGCGACGAAGGCCTGCCTTATATCGTCGTGATGACCGATCCGACATCGGGCGGGGTGATGGCAAGCTATGCAACTTTAGGTGACGTTCAACTCGCTGAACCCGGAGCAACCCTGGCCTTTACCGGGCGGCGGGTGATCGAAAACACAATCCGCGAAAAACTACCCGATGATTTCCAGACCTCTGAATATTTGCTCGATCACGGGATGCTCGATATGATTGTTCACCGGCATGTGATGAAGGCGCAATTGGCCGGACTGGTCGATTATCTGGCACCAAAGAAGCAAGCGGCTTAGCCTTTCCCTCGCGCAATGGCCGACCACGCCACATCATCAGACGCTGCCGTTCAGGCGCAGTTAGACCGTTTCGCGCAACTTTCGCCGGGGCGGGACATCCTCGGGCTGGAACGGATTGAGGCGTTGATGGCGTTACTTGGTAATCCGCACCGCAACCTGCCGCCGGTGTTCCATGTTGCGGGAACCAACGGCAAAGGCTCCACTTGTGCCTTTCTGCGCGCCGCGATCGAGGCAGCGGGGTTGACTACCCATGTTTATTCCAGCCCGCATCTGGTCCGCTTTAATGAACGTGTAAGGGTCGCGGGGAAGCTGATTGAGGACGGCGCGTTGGCCCCGCTCCTATCTGAAGTGCTGGATGCGGCAGAAGCGCATAATATGGCTCCGAGTTTCTTCGAAGCCACCACGGCCGCCGCCTTTCTCGCCTTTGCAAGGACACCCGCCGATGCGCTGATCCTGGAGGTCGGATTGGGTGGCAGGCTGGACGCGACCAACATCATTGAACATCCCTTGGTTTGCGGCATAGCATCGCTGGGTATCGATCATGAAGCGTTCCTGCTGGCACCAGAAGTCGGCACACCCGATTCCCCACTCGACCGGATAGCTTTTGAAAAAGCAGGGATTGCCAAGACCAGCGCGCCGCTTGTTACCCAAGCCTATGCGCCGTCAATGATGCAGACGATAGAAAAAGTGGCTGCCGTAAAGATGGCAGAATACCTGCCCCGCAAAACCGCGTGGGATGCGGTGATCTATGAAGGCCGCCTGCATTACCGGGACATGGACGGCAAACTCAGCCTGCCTTTGCCCCGCATGGTTGGCGCGCATCAGGCGGATAATGCAGCCCTTGCCGTTGCCATGCTCCGCCACCAATCGGCGCTTGATGTGCCCGAAGCCGCCCTTTCTGCTGCCATGGAATGGGCACATTGGCCAGCCCGGATGCAAAGGCTTGGCGCAGGGCCGTTGACGGCTATTGTGCCGGAGGCGGAGGTGTGGCTAGACGGCGGCCATAATCCGGATGCGGGGGTGGCTCTGGCCGGGGCACTGGACAAGGGCGCGCCTTTACACGTTATAATCGGGATGCTCCGCAACAAAGATATCACCGGGTTCCTTGCGCCCTTTGCCGACCGTATAGCCTCACTCTACGCAGTTCCAATTCCCGGGCATGAATGCCATGATCCTAAAGACATCTGCTGGCAGGTGCAGGATGCATTGGGCATCGACCACGCCGATCCAGTGGATAATATTGAAACCGCGCTCTCACATATAGCAGCCGTCAGCAACGCCCCTAAGGTCCTAATTTGCGGATCGCTTTATCTTGCGGGTGAGGTATTGAGAGCTAACGGGCAGGAGCCAGATTAGTTTTGGGCAAGCCAAGTAGCTTGCAAGGCACAAACTTAGAAAGCCGCAAAGGGGTACGCACTCTTTGTGGTTTTTTTTGGCGCCTTGCAGTGCCTGAAAGGCAATGCCCCTAAATTTTTGTTAGCTTGGAAGGCTGCCCTTTCCACGCCAGCAGCCCCCCCGCCACCAACACAGCTGCAAACATCGCCGTTATGGTGTTCGCAAGTTCGAGTGGCTGCGAAAGCAGTAGTCCGATAAGTCCCGCAACAACCAAAACAAACCCTAAAATCCTAAGTGGTCCAACCGGCTCCTTTGGCGCTGTGTGCTCAATGGCATCAGTCTGACGGATGCCCTGCACCACATAACCACGGCTCCATAATATCCAGAGCAGGATCATACCCGGAATGGCCGCAACAACTGTAAAGCCCCAGAACCAGAACCACCCGACTTTCGCCGCAACAATACCCGCTGGACCCGCCATAAATGTGCGGCCAACACCTGCAAAAGACGACAGCAAAGCGAACTGCGTCGCGGTGTAGGCGATGCTCGACAGGCCGGACAAATATGTGGTGAACACAGTCAGGCCGATACCGCTGGTCAGGTTTTCAGTGGCGATGGCGGCGACGAGCATCCAGTAATTATTGCCGGTTGCGGCTAGGATCATGAACATCACGTTGGAAAACATCATCATGAACCCCGAAATCAAAAGCGCCCGACCCATGCCAAGCCACAATATAAAAGGTGCGCCGAGTGCTGAACCGACGATCAACGCTCCAAAGCCCCACAGCTTGTTCGCTGAAATATAATCAAGGTCAGCAAAGCCGAGATCAACGATCATCGGGCTAAGCATTGCCTGTCCCATCGCATCGCCGACTTTATAGACCAGCACAAAACCAAGGATCAGAAAAGCACCGTGCCTAGTCAAAAACTCACGGAACGGGTTTACCACGGCCTCGGTCAACCATTGCCCGGCTTTCATGCCAGATGCTTCGGCATAGCGGTCCACAAACTTGCCCGGCCCTGCCCAGAATGCGCCGATGATTGCAGGGATAATCGCAAAAGCAGTTAGGCCGTAAGCCGTCGCCCAGCCAAGGCCAAGGCCTTCGTTCGAAGCAAAATAGATGGTGCCAGCGCCTGCGATCAGGTTTCCTGTGCGATAGCCGAACTGATTAGTCGCAGTGCCATGTGCGAACTCGTCTTCCTCCAATATCTCGATACGGTAGGCGTCAATTACAATGTCCTGTGTTGCCGATAGAAATGCTGTAATCAGTGCCCAGACCGCAAAAAGGCCCATGTTGCCGGGCTGCGGATTGCTCGCGCCAAGCTGCCAGATGGCGACAAACAAAAATGCTTGTACAAGGAACAACCAGCCGCGCCGTTGCCCGAATGTCTTGGTTAAAAATGGCAGAGGCAGCTTGTCAACCAAGGGCGCCCAGAGGAACTTGAGCGTATACGGAATGCCCAGTGCCACCGCGAAGCCGATGGTTGCGGTGTCTATCCCTACTTTAGCAAGCCAAAAGGTCATGGTTGCAATCAGCAAGGTTAGCGGAAATCCGCTCGATATGCCGAGGAGGAAGGTGATGACCGGGTTCTTGCTCAAATAGGGACGGAAGGTCTTACTCGTCAGCGCGACGACGGCAACACCCGCCAAAATAGACACAAAAATGATAAAGCGCGTTAAATCGACTGACATGCAACCCTCCCCGGAATGTATGCCCTATGAGTAACGCCTAATTTCTGAATGGCCAATGTCTTTATGCGGCGTGACTTTCATATCGCAATCCATCATAGGGCGTGGATGGCAAATCCTCCCTCCCCCCGTCCTCCTGTCCGTCCATTTGGTCAGCCGCCCCGACTGAAATGGGATACGCCGCGCGTGCGCAAGCCTGCAAAGCCCAATCCCGATAGCAAGGGCGCTTTGGAAAAGGCGGAGGGCGAGGAGCGGATTGCTAAATTGTTGGCACGTGCCGGTGTTGCGTCGCGGCGCGAAGTGGAGCGGATGATTGCCGACGGGCGTGTGACATTGAACGGCGAGAAGGTCGAAACGCCGGCAACGCTGCTCAAATCGCTGCACGGTGTCGAAGTCGACGGCAAAGCTGTGGGCCAAGCTGCACCAACGCAGCTATACCTGTTCCACAAACCCGAAGGCTGCCTGACCGCGGAGCGGGATTTTAGCGGACGCAAAACGATTTACGACATCCTGCCGCCCGAACTCCCCCGCGTGATGCCGATTGGCCGCCTTGATTTAAATACCGAAGGGCTGTTGTTGATGACCAATGACGGCGAGTTCAAACGGCAAATGGAATTGCCCTCCACCGGCGTTGAGCGCACCTATCGTGCCCGCTGTTTTGGCGAAGTGTCGCAGTCACAGCTCGAAGAACTGATCCACGGCATCGAAATCGAGGGCGTGGTTTACGGCAAGATCGACGCCAATCTGGAACGACGCACCGGGCGTAATGGCTGGGTCGAAATGACATTGACCGAGGGTAAGAACCGCGAAGTTCGCCGGGTGCTCGAACATCTGGGGTTGGAGGTCAGCCGCCTGATCCGCACACGTTATGGTCCCTTCATGCTGGGAAATATGCCTGTTGGGGCCGTCAATGAAATCCGCCGCGCCGATTTGATCGAGTTCAGGAATACGCTTAAAAAATGAGGGATAGGCTTGATGACCCCCTCTCCTTGGGGAAAGGATATGAAGCCTTGCAAGCTTGCTCACTAGGCGAAGTTGGTGAGGGGTCTTGTCCTATCAACAGCGCACACCCCCTCACCCAGCTGCGACTAGGCGACACGTCGCCAAGTCTTCGCAACCCTATCCCCAAGGAGAGGGATTTATAATGCGCATAATTTCGGGTAAATGGCGATCAAGGCCCCTTATCGCGCCCAAGGGTGACACCACCCGCCCTACTGCGGACCGTACGCGTGAGACCCTGTTTTCAATGCTGAACAGCAGGCTTGGAACATTTGAGGGGTTGTCGGTGATGGACCTGTTCGCTGGTTCCGGCGCGCTAGGATTAGAAGCCCTGTCCCGTGGTGCCGCAACTTGCGTATTTGTTGAACAGGACAAAGCCGCACTTGATGCGCTCGACAAAAATATCGCCAAGCTGGAAGCTGGGCAACAATGCGATATCCGCCGTGCTTCGGTGCTATCGCTTGGCCGCCCGATCAAGCCCTATGACCTGATCCTGATGGACCCGCCTTATGCAAGCGGTGCGGGCAGCGTAGCACTCGACAAGCTTGGCCGCTTGGGCTGGTTTGCCCCTTCTGCCTGGATCAGCATCGAGACATCTGGGCGGGAGGATATCGCGGTAGATGGCTATACCACCGACACTGTCCGCGATGTCGGCAAAGCAAGGCTGACGTTATTAAGGCCGCAAAACGGCTAATCGGTTCTGCGGCCTTTTTTGATATTATATCCACTTACTTTTTCTTACGCGCCTTTTTCTTTGTACCGCCCTCACTTGCATTACGGCAATTATCAGTCACCGACTTGCTGCAGACCGGATAGTCTTTATCCATTGCAGATGTGGGTGTCGGTGCCGCAGAACGTTCCATCACCGGTTCGGATGGCGGCGGAGGCGCTGGCGTCGGTTCGGGTGCAGGTGGCGCAGGCGTATCAGCCATAGGCGGTTGGTCGGGGGTCGGTGGAGCCTCCGGCGCTGGCGGATTATTCGGCGTGGCTGGCGCATCAGGGGGTGGAGGCGCGGTTTGCGCGATAGCCATTGGCGGTAGCGATAAGCACAGCATAGCTGCAAAAATGTGCGACTTTTTCATATTAGCATTTCCTTTTCTGGTTCGTGCTACCGCCATGTTTGCAAGGGAGTTATGGATGCTATCTGTATGAAATTACCCAAAAGGGTAAGCTGTGGGCAATATGGGACGAGCGGCTCGTCGCCTTTCCTGCCACGGAAATCCTTGCACATTTTAAGCTCTAAGGTTGCACAATGGCCTCTCGTTCCCTAACCGTTCTTGTGTGACTGATACTCTTTCTCCCCAAAATGAGCCGCCATGGCTGCGCGGCTTGAACCCTCCGCAACGTGAGGCTGTGCTGACCACCGAAGGCCCGGTATTGCTGCTCGCTGGGGCGGGCACGGGCAAGACTGCGGCGCTAACGGCACGGTTGGCGCAGATTATGTATCAGCGCCTTGCCTGGCCATCCGAAATCCTGTCGGTCACCTTTACCAATAAAGCAGCGCGTGAGATGAAGGAGCGCATTGGCGCGATGGTTGGCGAAGCGGTGGAAGGGATGCCGTGGCTTGGTACATTCCACAGCATCGGCGCGAAAATGCTGCGTCGCCATGCCGAACTGGTCGGCCTGCAAAGCAACTTTACGATCATCGATACGGACGATCAAATCCGTTTGCTCAAACAGCTGATCCGGTCAGAGGATATTGACGATAAACGGTTTCCGGCAAAATCACTCGCGGGTCTGATTGATGGTTGGAAGAATAAGGGCCTTTCCCCTGTCGATTTGACTCCGGCTGATAATGAGGCTTTTGCAAATGGCAAAGGCAAGCAAATGTACGCGCTGTATCAGGCGCGGATGCTGGCGCTCAATGCCTGCGACTTTGGCGATCTGTTGCTGCACAGCTTAATGCTGCTCAAAAACAATCGGGACATATTGGAACAGTATCAAACCCGTTTCAAATATATCATGGTCGACGAATATCAGGATACCAACGCCGTCCAATATCTCTGGCTCCGGCTTCTAGCGCAAAAACGCAAAAACATCGCCTGCGTG
>JAYUPC010000167.1:0-22548 GCA_043760355.1 Sphingomonadales bacterium | reverse complement strand
CTTTCCAGAGGTTGAACCGGAAAGGAAATACTTATGGCGGCTCCAGTCGTCACAATGCACCAATTGATCGAGGCCGGCGCACATTTCGGCCACCAGACGCACCGTTGGAACCCGCGGATGAAGCCGTATATTTTCGGCGCGCGCAACGGGGTTCACATCCTTGACCTGTCGCAGACCGTGCCGCTGTTCGCGCGTGCGCTCGAATTCATCGACGCCACGGTGCGTGCGGGCGGCAAGGTGCTGTTCGTCGGCACCAAGCGCCAGGCGCAGGAACCGATCGCCCAGGCGGCGCGTCAGTGCGGCCAGCACTTCGTCAACCACCGCTGGCTGGGCGGGATGCTGACCAACTGGAAGACCATTTCGGGTTCGATCAAGCGGCTTAAGACGCTGGAAGAACAGCTTTCGGGCGATACCGCCGGGCTGACCAAGAAGGAAGTCCTGCAGCTGACCCGCGAACGCGACAAGCTGGAGCTTTCGCTGGGCGGGATCCGCGACATGGGCGGCATTCCTGACGTGATGTTCGTCATCGACGCCAACAAGGAAGAACTCGCGATCAAGGAAGCCAATGTTCTGGGTATTCCGGTCATCGCGATCCTCGATTCGAACGTCTCGCCAGACGGAATTGCGTTCCCGGTTCCTGCCAATGATGACGCGGCGCGTGCATTGCGTTTGTATTGCGACGCCATCGCGACCGCAGCGACCAAGGGTAACATGAAGGCGGCGCAGGCTGCTGGTGTTGACCTTGGCGCGGCTGTCGAGCCTGTCGCTGAGCCTGCTTTGGTTGAAGAAACCCCGGTAGCCGCCGACGCACCGGCGACGATGGAAGAAGCTGTTGGGCCTGAAGAAGCGGCCCCCGTTGCAGAAGCTGCTCCGGTTGCGGAAGTCGCTGCGGTTGAGGAAGCTGCTCCGGTTGAAGCGGTTGCTGAAGAAGCGCCTGCTGAAGAAGTTGCTCCGGCTGCTGAAGCTGAAGAAGCATCTGCTGAAGAAGTTGCTCCGGCCGCACAAGCTTAAGAAAACTGTGTCATTCACGCGGTGCCGAAGGCGACGTTTGCGTCAACGCGGGAATCCATGGTCTGATATCACGGTTTAAACCGAAGGCTCAGACCATGGACCCCCGATGACGTCGGGGGTGACAACGTTTTAATTAGAGGGCGTAGCTCTCACAAATTTCGAAAGGACACACTATGTCTGCAATTACCGCATCTGCCGTCAAGGAACTGCGTGAGCTTTCCGGCGCCGGAATGATGGACGCGAAGAAGGCGCTTGAAGAAACCGCCGGTAACATGGAAGCCGCCGTTGATTTGCTGCGCGCCAAGGGTCTTGCGACCGCTGCCAAGAAATCGAGCCGTACGGCTGCCGAAGGTCTTGTCGGTGTTGCCGTTGAAGGAATAAGGGGGACTGCGGTTGAAATCAACAGCCAGACCGACTTTGTTGCCAAGAACGAACAGTTCCAGGATTTCGTCCGCAATGTAACCGGCATTGCAACCGCCATGGCCGCAAACGACGCCGAAGCGATCTTGGCGGCACCATATGGTAACGGCGAAACCGTTCAGGAAAGCCTGACCAACAACATCGCCACCATCGGTGAAAACATGGTCATCCGCCGCGCCAAATCATTGTCGGTTGGGTCGGGTCGTGTGGTTTCCTATGTACACAACGCAGCTGCCCCCGGAATGGGCGGCATCGGTGTGCTAGTTGCGCTTGAGAGTGAAGCCGATGCAGCTGTGCTCGACGGTTTGGGTAAGCAGATTGCAATGCACATTGCCGCCGCTTTCCCGCTGGTCCTGTCAGCAGATGATCTAGACCCCGAAGTGCTTGAGCGCGAACGCGGCATTGCGCTAGAAAAGGCAGTACAAGAAGCAGCAGAAAAGGGTAAAGAAATTCCAGCGGATATCTTAGCAAAACGTGCTGACGGCGCTGCTGCAAAGTTTGCCAAAGAAAACGCGCTGCTTAGCCAGCTGTTCGTGATGGACGGCAAGACCCCGATTTCAGACGTTGTTGCGAATGCAGCCAAAGAAGCTGACAAGCCTATCGCACTGACCGACTATGTCCGTTTCCAATTGGGCGAAGGCATCGAAAAAGAAGTCGGCGATTTCGCAGCAGAAGTTGCAGCGGCGGCGGGTCTCTAAAATATAAAACGCGGGGGCAGGAAATATTCTGCCACCCCCTTGGCGATATGGCGCGTGGCTCCTATAGCTATGCGCCATTGTCGTATCTGCGTTTGAGGAAACAGGAATTATGAGCAACTCAGGCTATCGCCGCATTCTGTTCAAGCTGTCCGGCGAGGCATTGATGGGGGATCAGGCTTTCGGCATTGATCCCGATACGGTTGCGCGCATGGGAGCCGAGATTAAGGCGGCGAAAGATACAGGACTCCAAATCTGCCTTGTCATTGGCGGCGGCAATATCTTTCGCGGTATGGCGGGTGCAGCCAAAGGCATGGACCGCGCACAGGCCGATTATATGGGGATGCTGGCTACGATTATGAACGCGCTCGCGATGCAGAATGCGCTGGAGCAAATGGGCGTGCCGACACGGGTGCAATCGGCGATCGAGATGGATAAGGTCTGCGAACCCGTGATCCGTAGGCGTGCCGAACGGCATCTAGAAAAAGGCCGCGTGGTGATTTTTGCCGCAGGCGTTGGTGCACCGTATTTCACCACCGATAGCGGGGCTGCGCTGCGTGCGGCGGAAATGAAATGCGATGCGCTGTTTAAGGGTACGAGTGTAGACGGCGTGTACAATGCTGATCCCAAGCAAGACGCAAGTGCGGTTCGTTATGAAACTTTAAGCTATGACCGTGTGCTGTCCGATAACCTGAAAGTTATGGATGCGAGTGCAGTTGCGCTGTGCCGCGATAACAATATTCCCATTGTCGTTTTTTCGATCCGCGAACAGGGCAATCTTGCCAAGGTGCTTTTGGGCCAAGGCGTATCGACAACCGTTTCCAATAAGGGCTAAGCCCGAAGACCCGAGGGAGAGATACTATGCCGCAATATGAAAAAGCCGATGTGGAACGCCGGATGAAGGGCGCGGTTGAATCGCTACGTAGCGACCTGCAAGGCCTGCGCACAGGGCGCGCTAACACGACTTTGCTCGATCCAGTGATGGTCGAGGTTTACGGTTCGAATATGCCACTTTCCCAAGTGGCAACCGTCAGTGCGCCCGAACCCCGGATGTTGTCAGTTCAGGTATGGGATAAATCCAATGTGACGCCGGTTGAAAAGGCGATCCGGTCCGCTGGGCTTGGCTTGAACCCGATTTCGGATGGTCAGACGTTGCGCTTACCTATCCCGGACTTGACCGAAGAACGGCGCAAGGAACTGGCGAAGCTCGCTGGACAATATGCCGAAAAAGGCCGTATCGCGATCCGTAACGTCCGCCGCGACGCCATGGACAAGCTGAAGACTGACGAGAATAAGAAGGAAATCAGCGAGGACGAGCGCAAGCGTCTGGAAACCGAAGTCCAGAAGATGACTGACGACGCGATCAAGCAGGCGGATGATTTTGCGACGAACAAGGAAAAGGAAATCCTTGGTCAGTGACTTTTGGCACTCTTGCTCCCCTCCTCTTCAGGGGAGGGGCCGGGGGTGGGGCCTGTCGGCAAAGCTTGCTCTTGATTGACAGGCCCCACCCCAACCCGCCGACCAGAACCAACGTCTGGGGGACGTTGGTGGAGGCCCTAAAGGACAGGGGCTCTAAGGTATGACCTCTAAAGTCCACAAACCCCGTCACGTCGCCATCATCATGGACGGCAATGGCCGCTGGGCAAAGAAGAGGCATTTGCCGCGTGCCTTGGGGCACAAAAAGGGCGTGGAAACTGTCCGTGATATTGTGCGCGCAGCTGGGGATCTGGGGCTGGAGGTGCTGTCGCTCTATGCTTTTTCATCGGAAAACTGGAAACGGCCCGAGGACGAGATTAACGACCTGATGGGGTTACTGCGCAGTTTTATCAAATCGGACATTGATGAATTTGCCTCGAACAATGTACGCTTGAAGATTATTGGTAATTACAAAGCCTTGGCCCCTGATATTGTCACCCTGATCGAAGATGCCATGGCGCGCACAGCAGGAAATACGCGCACGACGTTGGCAGTGGCACTCAATTACGGATCGCAGGATGAACTCGCTCGCGCCGCAACTGCTGCTGCGGGGCAGGGCGCGATTACCGTGGAAGCGATTGAGGCCAATCTCGATACCGCCGACCTGCCGCCACTTGATCTGCTTATCCGGACATCGGGCGAACAGAGGCTATCGAACTTCATGCTGTGGCAGTCGGCCTATGCCGAATTGTGGTTTACCGACACGTTGTGGCCTGATTTCACTAAGGAAGAACTCGCACAGGCACTGACCGATTTTGAGGGGCGTGAACGCCGTTATGGTGGTCGATGAGTGAAGAAACCGTAATTTCTAAGAAATCAGATTTAGGCATCCGCACGGCTTCGGCAACGGTTATGATATCCGTCGTGGTGGCGGCATTTTGGTTTGATGGCTATCCTTTGATAATTTTTATCGGATTGGTTAGCCTTGAGCTTCTATGGGAATTCTGGGGATTGGTGACAAAGATAAGCGACTCTCTGCCTTCTCGAATAGTGTGGATGCTCGGCGGTACTATTTATATTGGCATGGGCGGTTTCATGCTTTTGCTTTGGAGTAGTCCTTTTTATGACAGAACCCCAGCGCTCGTTATTATCGGTGCTGTCATCGCGACGGATATTGGAGCTTACTTTACCGGTCGTACTTTGGGCGGTCCAAAAATTGCGCCGCTTATAAGTCCATCAAAAACATGGTCAGGATTGTTGGGTGGAATGGTTGCTGCAGGGATCTTTGTTTTAGGTCTAACATGGTGGATTAACGGATCTTCGGTCATCGGTAATTATCCTCCTATTATTGAGCCGAAATGGTTTATCATAGGTGCGTTAATCGCTGTTGTGGCGCAAATTGGGGATTTCTTCGAAAGCTGGATGAAACGTCGTGCCGGGGTAAAGGATTCGGGAAAACTTATTCCTGGTCATGGTGGTCTGTTTGATCGAACCGACGGTATGTTAGCAGTACTTTTCGTGAGCGGACTGGCTATGTTTTCACAATTGTATTCTTCATGAATACCCGTTCCATCTCCGTATTCGGCGCAACCGGCTCAGTTGGCCTCTCAACACTTGATCTCGTCCGCCAGCATCGTGAAGCGTATCGCGTCGTTGCGCTCACTGCCAATAGCAACGCAGCTGACCTTGCCAAGCTTGCGATTGAATTTGATGCCGAGATTGCTGTTGTTGCTGACGAAGCAGTATTGCCCGCGCTACAAGCTGCTCTCGCAGGTTCCGCTATCAAGGCGGCTGCTGGTCCCGCTGCTCTGATTGAAGCCGCGCAAATGGGGGCGGATTGGACGATGGCGGCAATCGTTGGCTGCGCGGGCCTTCCTCCGACTATGGCAGCCATTGAAGCCGGAAGAACGGTTGCGCTGGCGAACAAAGAGGCACTGGTTTCGGCGGGTGCGATAATGATGGCGGCAGTCGCCAAATCGGGTGCGACCTTGCTGCCCGTCGACAGCGAACACAATGCCATCTTCCAATGCCTCGCCGGTGGCCGCATCGATCAGGTACGCAAGATCACACTGACCGCAAGCGGCGGCCCATTCCGCACATTCACCCTTGATCAAATGCGCGGCGTCACACCCGAACAGGCGGTCGCGCATCCCAATTGGGACATGGGCGCAAAGATCAGCGTCGATTCGGCGACGATGATGAATAAGGGACTGGAGCTGATCGAGGCGTATCACCTGTTCCCTATAGGCCTTGATAAGATCGATATCATTGTCCACCCGCAATCGGTGATCCATTCGATGGTTGAATATGTCGATTGTTCGACGCTCGCACAATTGGGATCGCCCGATATGCGGATACCAATTGCTAGCGCGCTTGCGTGGCCCGAACGGCTGGCAACGACATGCACGCCGTTAGACCTCGCGCGTATCGGCAGCCTTAGTTTTGAAACGCCTGATACCGAACGTTTTCCGGCACTGCGCCTGTGCCGTGCTGTGATTGAGGAAGGCGGGGCAAAGCCTGCGATCCTGAACGCTGCAAATGAAATCGCCGTTGCCGGTTTTATGAACCGGAAAATCGGTTTTCTTGATATCGCGGCGGTTGTTGAAGACACGCTCAGTTGCTATACGCCTCGAGTTGCAACTACGCTCGACACTTTGTTCAGCATAGATGCAGAAGCGCGACGTTATGCCGCCGACATTATGGGGAAATACGCCAATGGCCGCTGAGACACCGAATATTGTTGTTACAATCCTTGCTTTCCTGACGCTGATCGGGACGCTGGTTGTTGTGCATGAACTTGGCCATTACTGGGTCGGGCGCTGGTTCGGGGTAAAGGCCGAGAAATTTTCGATAGGTTTTGGCCCGCAGCTATGGGGACGCGTTGATAAGCGCGGTACATTGTGGCGGATCGGTGCACTGCCGCTTGGTGGATATGTGCAATTTGCCGGGGACATGAACCCGACCAGCCAGCCCGATGAAAACTGGCACAAAATGCCGGCAGAAGAACGCAACCAGACATTCCAGTCCAAATCGCTCTGGAAACGCGCATTAATTGTTTTTGCAGGACCAGCGATCAACTTCCTGTTTGCCATCGCAATACTTTCCGGTTTGTTGATGACATATGGCCGCGCTGTTGTGGAACCTGTTGTCAGCACGGTGAAAGCCGACAGTCCAGCCGCCAAAATCGGACTGAAAGCCGGCGATCGTATCCTGGGGATCAATGGCAAGAATGTAGAGGACTTCTTTGAACTGGCACGTGAAGTGTCAGTCTATCCCGATGAAAGTATTGCGCTCACATATTCCCGGGGTGGCATAACCCAGACGCAGGATGTGCGGATTGCGGCGCGTGTTGAACGCGATAGATTCGGCAATGAATCGCGTACCGGATTGCTAGGAATCTCGCCCATACAAAAAATAGTGATGGAAAAAGCTGGCGTGTTTGAGGCACCTGTTTTGGCGGTAAAAGAAACCGGCAACATCATTCGTCTGACGCTAAAAACCATCGGCCAGATGATATCGGGCAAGCGTTCGGTTAAGGAATTGGGCGGCCCTCTCAAGATCGCCAAGGTGTCGGGCGAATATTATACTTTGGGTTTTGTCGCCTTTATTGGCCTTGCCGCTATGATCTCGATTAACTTAGGGTTCATGAACCTCCTGCCAATTCCGATGCTCGATGGTGGGCATTTGTTGCTTTATGCCGTCGAGGCAGTGCGTAGGCGCCCTGCAACGCCGCAAGTGCAGGAATGGGCGTTTCGCGCAGGGTTTGTAATGTTGGTGGGGTTCATGCTGATGGTGACATTTAATGATTTGACCTCTTTTGGTCTTTTTGGCCGGTAGTATCGGCCATTGTTAGCTTGATTGCATGCGCATCATCGGGCAGGGACGCAAACATAATTCCGCAAACCCGGAAGTGCATAATATATGCCATTTCTAGGTTCGGGCCGGAACAGCAGATCGGATGAGAATGAAAAGTAAATCCCTTACCCTTTATCTCTTGGGTTCAACTGCGCTCAGCGTATTTATGGCTTCTCCTGCTTTTGCACAGAAAGCTCCTCCGCCCGTAATCGCTGCGCCGACGGCTGTTCCTGCACCCGTTGTACAAGCAGATATAATTCAGTCGATTACAGTTGTTGGTACACAGCGTCTGGAGGCGGACACGGTCCGTTCTTATATCAAGCTGCGTAACGGCGCTACTTGGACGCAGGTAAGTGCTGACCAGGCACTCAAGGACCTGTATGCAACCGAACTTTTCGCCGATGTCAGCATTCGTAACAATGCCGGAGCTGTTGTTATCGAAGTGCGCGAAAATCCGGTAGTAAACCGGATTGTGCTGGAAGGTAACAAGCGGATCAAGAACGAGAAGATCGAGCCCGAAATCAAGCTTGCCCCGCGCCAGATATTCTCGCGTTCAAAGGTCCGCGCTGATGTTGCGCGTATTATTGAACTATACAAACGCCAAGGTCGCTTTGCTGCCAATGTCGAACCGAAAATGGTTCAGCTGGACCAGAACCGTGTCGATATTGTTTTTGAAATTACCGAAGGGCCTAAATCCAAGGTTCAACAGATCAATATCATCGGTAATGACAAGTTTTCTGACGGCAAACTGCGCGGCGAGATGGTTACCAAGCAAGCTCGCTTGACCAGCATCCTTAGCTCGGGAACGAGTTATGATCCAGACCGTCTTGCATTTGACCAGCAAAAATTGCGTCAGTTTTACCTAAGCGAAGGCTATGCCGACTTCCGCGTGGTATCGGCAGTTGCTGAACTTACCCCTGACAAGCAGGACTTCATTATCACTTATGTGGTTGAAGAAGGGGAACGGTATAAATTTGGCGATGTAACCGTCGATAGCCAGATCCGCGACTTCAGTTCCGAAGCACTGCAAAAGACACTGCCGATGAAAAAAGGCGACTGGTATAACGCCAAACAGGTTGAGGACACCGTTGAGAGCCTATCCGAGAGCGCTGGCTTGTTTGGTTATGCCTTTGCCGATGTAAATCCCGATTTCCAGCGTGACAAAGAAACGCTGACAATGGGGCTTAAGTTCAATGTTGCAGAAACGCCGCGCGTGTTTGTTGAGCGGATTGACATTAACGGCAATACTTTGACACAGGACAAGGTCATCCGTCGTGAATTTCGTCTAAATGAGGGTGATGCATTTAACAGTTTCCAAGTGAAGCGCACCGCAGACCGGATTAAATCGCTTGGCTATTTCCAAGAAGATTTAGAGATTGAGCAAGAACAAGGAGGTGCGCCGGACCGCATCATCCTGACCACCAATGTGGAAGAAAAATCAACGGGCGAACTCTCGCTTTCGGCTGGTTTCTCAAGCATTGAGAATTTTATTTTCCAGGGCTCGATTACCCAACGTAACTTCCGGGGTAAAGGGCAGGAGCTGCGGACGAATATTTCTTATTCAAGCTATTCGAAATCTGCGGAAATCGGGTTTACCGAACCCTATCTGTTTGACCGGTCGATTGCCTTGTCAGGGGATATCTTCCGCCGTGATTTGAATAATTTTAACAATTTTAACTCGCAACGTAATACAACCTATCAACAAACCACAACTGGTACGCAAATTCGTACAGGCGTGCCGATAAACGAATTTTTGTATTTTCAGGCACGCTACGGACTTAATTTTGACAATGTAACGCTTAGCCAAAATCCGGCAGACGGTTTTTTTGCTGACACCAATGGTGATAATGTGCTGGAATGTGTTGCCGGGCGGTATTTATGCGACGCGCTTGGAAAGCGGACAACGTCCTCACTCGGCTACACATTGTTTTATGATACCCGCGACAACCGTATCCGTCCGTCACGCGGGCATAGCGTTAGTTTGAGCCAGGATTTTGCAGGACTTGGCGGCGATGTGAAATATATTCGTACAAAATTGGAAGCCAATAAATATTGGCGCGTGGGCAGCAGTGGATTTGTTTTCTCGCTTGCCGGTGAAGGTGGTTATATCCACCCGCTTGAAAACCGCGGAACGGCAGCAAACGGTATTGATGATGTGCGCTTGACCGACCGTTTCTATCTTGGAGAGCCACAGATACGCGGTTTTGATATCCGCGGCGTTGGCCCTCGGATACAAAGGGTGTCGTTTACCGGTGGCGTAGCAAACGGCGTTCCGATTAATATTCCAAATTTAGCTAAGAATCAGATACAAGACGATGCAATTGGCGGACGTGCTTATTATCTGACCCGCGCTGAGCTTGAAATTCCGTTGGGCAGTGGTGCAAAGGAATTGGGTTTGCGTCCGTCGATCTTTATTGATGCGGGTGCAGTATTTAAGGTCACCAAACCTTTGTTGCAAACCCAGCAAAGATTTAGTGCTTTTGTCCCTGCTGTTGCCCCGACCACGGCCAACCCCGCAGGAACCCTGGCTATTCCAAGCTTACCGCTTTATTACAAGCTTAATGCAGCTGGAACCGCAGCCGAAGAAACAACCACTGTAACATCAACTCCGGCTCTTCTTTTTGAAGAACGCTTTCTTGGTGACAGCTGGAAGCCCCGTCTTTCTGTGGGCTTCGGCGTGAACTGGAGATCGCCTTTTGGTCCATTCCGTATCGATATAGCTAAAGCTCTGCTAAAACAGCCGGGTGACGACACCAAATTATTTACATTCAACGTAGGAACACAATTCTAATGAACAAGAACTTCAAAACTGTCGCATTGGCCTCGGCTGCCGTGATTTCAACGGCGCTGATTTCCGTATCTGCAAATGCCCAAGTTGCTGGCGTAGCGATTGCCAACCCAACGGCTGTAGTCGCAAAATCAAAGGCCCTTGGCGCTGCGTACACGCAAATCGGAACGACATTTTCATCGAACCAAGGCATAATGGTTACGCGCAGTAAAGAAATCAACGAACTACGCAAATCGCTTGATACCAATAAAGATAACCAGCTTGACCAAGCTGAAATGGACGCAGCCGTTAAGGCAAAGAGCCCGACGCTTACATCCATAGATGCAAAGGAAGCCGAGATTGGCCAATTGCAAGAACCGATCGTCAAAGCACAGGTTTATGCCATTGAGCAGATTTTGGCTAAATATAGCGCTGCGCAGCAACAGGTTATCGTTGCAAAGAAGATCAGTATGATTATGGCGCCTGACGCGCTGTTATGGGCGCCGCCCGCGATTGATGTAACCGATGCAATTACGGCATCGCTTGACGTTATGGCGCCAACCGTTGCGATCACGCCGCCTGCCGGCTGGCAGCCTTCGCGCGAAGCTTATGGTATACAGCAACAAATCGAGCAGCTTCTGCGCGCATCTGCACAGCAGCAGCAGAAGCAAGGTGCTCAGCCAGCTCCAACTGTACCGGGTGCGAAGCCTGTTACACCACCAGCACCAAAGGCGCAGCCCGAAAGCCGCTAAGCATCGGTATTAAAGAGGGGTATAAGGGGGCATCATCATGAATGATTTTGACAATTATGATGTGCGCCGCGTGATGGCAGTATTGCCACACCGCTATCCCATGTTGCTGGTCGACCGCGTCGAAGAACTTGTGTTGGGTGAGCGTATCGTCGCGGTCAAGGCGGTGACGATGAATGAGAATTATTTTCAGGGACATTTCCCCGGGCGCCCTATCATGCCCGGGGTAATGCAGATCGAGGCGCTGGCACAGGCCGCGGGTGTTCTGGCGATGGAAAGCCTTGGTCTATCCGGATCAGGTAAGCTCGTTTATTTCATGTCGATCGACAACGCCAAATTTCGTGCGCCGGTGGAGCCGGGATGCCTGCTCCACCTGCATGTAAAATTCATCAAGATGGGCAAGCGGGCTTGCAAATTTGCGGGTAAAGTGATGATCGGCGACAAGGTTGCATCCGAAGCCGAATTTATGGCGATGATTGCCGATCCGCCAGCTTAAACACACAAGGCTTGCCTTATCTGCCCATGCTCGCTAAGCGCGCACTTCCATATTCCAAGGGGCCGGTCGGAAACCGGTTTCGCAAAGGAGCAGTAAAATGAAAACCGATATCCATCCCGATTACCACATGATCAAGGTGCAGATGACCAACGGAACCGTTTTTGAAACACGGTCTACGTGGGGCAAAGAAGGCGATACGATGTCGCTTGAAATTGATCCTTCGTCGCATCCTGCATGGACCGGTGGCACAGGGCGTATGCTGGATATGGGTGGACGCGTTGCTCAGTTTAACAAGCGTTTTGGTGGTCTTAGCCTTAAGAAATAAGCCTGTTTGGCGGATTTCAAGCTATAGGCTGGGCGCACCATAAATTGCGTCCGGCCATAAAGCTTGACGCTTGGTACAGTATGACTTTAAGAGCGCGCTTGCTTTACTGGCGCTATGGCGATCGTAGTTCAATTGGTTAGAGCACCGGCTTGTGATGCCGGAAGTTGCGGGTTCAAGTCCCGTCGGTCGCCCCATTTCCCCGTATTTCTAACTTACGCCTTTTTAAGGGCTGACAAATTGCTTTCGTAATATTATTACGCATATTCGTAATTAGATTTCGTCACCTAAAGCCAAGAGGGTTAGTATGACCGCAATTTGGGATATGCCAGATTTTGATGCACATGAAGCGGTGCATCTGTTTGCAGATGAGCAAAGCGGTCTGCGCGCTGTGATCGCGGTGCATTCTACCCATTTGGGCCCTGCGGCTGGTGGCACGCGGTTTTGGCATTACGCCGACAAGCAAGACGCGATCACCGATGCGCTGCGGCTGTCGCGTGGGATGAGTTATAAGAACGCGATGGCTGGCCTGCCTGCGGGCGGCGGTAAGGCTGTGATACTCGCCGACCAAAACCATATGAAAACGCCAGCGTTACTGCGTGCCTTTGCAGCAAAAGTGGATTCGCTCGCCGGGCGCTACATTACTGCACAGGATGTGGGCATGTCCGAAAATGACATGTTTGCTCTCTCCGCATACACGCCCCATGTCGCCGGCCTGCCTGGGTTAGGCGGAGACCCCGGCCCTTATACGGCGCGCGGTGTTTACCTTGGCGTTAAAGCTGCAGCAAAACGTGCGCTTGGTAAAGACACTGTGCACGGCGTGCATGTTGCCATTCAAGGTATAGGTAGCGTTGGTGGTGGCTTGGCGCGGTATCTTGCGGCCGATGGCGCAAAACTGACTCTTGCTGATGTCAATGAAACATGTGCAGCAAAACTGGCGAATGAGCTTGGCGCTCAGCATATTTCAGCCGATCAAATTATGACTGTTCAGGCCGATATATTCAGCCCCTGTGCGCTCGGAGCAATCCTGACGGCGAAAAGTGTGGCTGATTTGCAAGTCGCGGCTATTGCTGGTGGCGCAAATAACCAGTTGGCGAGCGGCAATGAGGATACGCTCCTGCTTGCGCGCGGGATACTCTATGCCCCTGATTATGTTATTAATACAGGCGGTATCATTAATGTATTGCGGCATATGGGGCAGGGTGGTGATGATGCTGTCAATGCGCGGATAGATATGATTCCGGCGCGGCTTGACGAAATATGGGACGAAAGTGCAAATAGTGGCGCATCTCCCGCCGCTGTTGCTGACAAAATGGCACAGCGTTTGATCGGACGATAAACGAGGCAATCTTGCGTAGCGAACCAAATAGGTTCTAAAACCGATTTTAAGGCTCGTCAGCGTAGCAAGATTGAGCCCTCTGCCACCCCACTAGCGGACGCATTCTGAACCGCTCCAGAGGGCTTACAGATAGCTTGCTGAGCCTTGGCCAGAATTTCCGCGGGTTTTGGTGACGTGCGATTTTACTCCTCAAAAAAACCTCACAACATTACCGGGCAAATGCGAACTAATTTTGCATTTCAACTTCAACATTTCGTCATTGAAGCTTACGCAAGGAACGCCTAATCGCAGTTGGTATATGCACCGTTTTGCAAATCCCGCCCGTTTTCTAAAACTAGCAAAGCCATTGACGCCTGCATTTTTCTGGCCGGGGTTATTGATGGTGGTGGTGGCATGTGGATGGGGCGTGTTTGCAACACCAAGCGAGCGGTTGATGGGCGATACAGTTAAGATCATCTTCATTCATGTTCCCTCTGCCTGGCTTGGCATGGCGGGATGGGCGGCGATAGCGGTTGCGAGCATCATGCAACTGGTATGGCGACATCCTTTGGCGGGAATTGCGGCACGCGCCGTTGCGCTTCCGGGCGCTGTGTTTGCTGCGATATGCCTTATCACCGGATCGATCTGGGGGCGCCCGACATGGGGCACTTGGTGGGTTTGGGACGGGCGCCTGACATCGATGCTTGTGCTGTTTTTCCTCTATCTCGGTTACATCGCACTCGCCAATGCCAGCAGCGAAAAAGGCAGCGTTAGCCGTGTAACAGCTGTGTTTGGCATAATTGGCGCAATCAATATTCCGATCATCAACCGTTCCGTTATCTGGTGGGAAAGCCAGCATCAAAAAGCGAGCATAACGCTTGGCGGATCAAGCATTGATGGCACCTATTTATGGCCATTAATGATAAGCGTACTGGGTTTCAGCCTGTTATTCGGGGCCATCGTTCTCATGCGCATGCGCACCGCACTTGCCGAGGTTCGGATAGAAGCGCGAATGCGCCGCTTGGCAGAGGATTAAAGCCGTGAGCCAAATGACATTTGTAATCGCTGCCTTTGTGGTTGCCGGGCTCGGAATGGGATGGCTGATTATCTCAAGCTATTCAGGAATGCGTCAGTCAGAGGCGTTGGCCGATGACCTAAGGCCGCCCAAATGACCGGCGCTGCAAAGCAAGGCGTGAAAGCGAAGCATCAGCGTTTAATCTTGGCAATGGTGGCTTTGATGGCTTTGGTGACGGCAGGGTTCATTGCTGCATCGGCGCTTCGCGAACAAGCCTCTTATTTCTATACACCCGCAACACTTGCCAAGGCTCAGGTCGCTGCTGGAAAGGCCGTGCGCCTTGGTGGGATGGTTGAGCGTGGATCCATTACCCGCGCTAAAGACGGCGTGACAGTAAACTTCGTGGTTCAGGACCGTGACGCTAACCTGACCGTTCAGTATCGCGGTATTACGCCAGACTTGTTCGTCGAAGGGTCGGGTGTGGTTGCTGATGGGCGGCTGGATAAAAACGGTATCTTCATCGCGGACAGCCTTCTTGCCAAGCATGACGAGAATTACGTGCCTCGCGAACTCGCCGATATCGATATGAACGCTGCCCAGCATACCAAGGATAGTTTGGCCAAGGATAACGCAAGCAAATGATTGCAGAAGCAGGTCTGGCGGCATTGTGGTTGGCGGCGAGCATGGCGTTGTTACAAATGCTAGGTGGCTTAGCCGCACTTTCGGGACGGGCTGCGTCTTTGGCGGCTCTGGTTCGCCCGGTTGCAGTGGCACAAGGGGCATTATGCGTTGGCGCATTTACCTGTTTGCTTTGGCTATTCTGGACCACCGACCTGTCGGTGCTTTTGGTTGCGAGCAATAGCCATATCGATAAACCTGCGATCTTCAAACTTGCCGGCACCTGGGGCAATCATGAAGGATCAATGTTGCTCTGGGTAACGGTGTTGGCGGTTGCGGGGGCGGCGATTGCGTTGTTTGAAAAGCGGCTCGATACGTCCACTTTATCCGCGACTTTGATGGCGCAGGGGATATTGGCGTTGGGCTTTTTTGCATTCCTGCTGTTTGCGTCCAATCCGTTTGAGCGGCTAAACCCGGCACCCGTTTCAGGAGCAGGATTAAATCCCCTGCTTCAGGATATGGGGTTGGCCTTTCACCCGCCAACGCTGTATTTTGGTTATGTCGGCTTGTCGGTCGCCTTTTCTTTTGCTGTGGGCGCGCTGCTCACCGGTAAAGTTGGTCCGGTGTTTGCGCGTGCTATGAGGCCATGGATATTGGGGGCTTGGATATTCCTGACGCTCGGGATCACGGCGGGCA
Source organism: Sphingomonadales bacterium (assembly GCA_043760355.1). Lineage (GTDB taxonomy): Bacteria > Pseudomonadota > Alphaproteobacteria > Sphingomonadales > Sphingomonadaceae > Sphingorhabdus_B. Next base: position 7,170 of record JAYUPC010000167.1, on the reverse strand, counting down.
GCTACTGGGCCTATTATGAACTTGGCTGGGGTGGTTGGTGGTTTTGGGATCCGGTGGAAAATGCCTCGCTTATGCCATGGCTAGCCGCAACGGCATTGCTGCATTCGGTCAGCGTGCTTGCTACTCGTGATGCCTTGCGCGCATGGACTGTGATGCTCGCGCTTATCGCTTTTGCGATGTCGATGCTCGGAACATTCCTTGTCCGTTCGGGCATATTAACCAGCGTCCATGCCTTTGCCGTTGATCCGCAGCGCGGCGCATTCATCCTCGCCTTGCTTTTGCTGTATGTCGGTGGCGCATTTGTGCTGTTTGCTGCACGTATCGGTGTTGTGACTCAGGGAACAACATTCCGACTGCTCAGCCGTGAAGGCGCGATTGTTGCCAACAACATTCTGCTCAGCACGATATTGGGCGTAGTGCTGATCGGTACGCTCTATCCGATATTGGCAGAGGCGATGGGGGACAAGATTTCAGTTGGTCCGCCATATTTTAATAAGGCAACAGTCCCGATTGCGGTGATCCTGATGCTTATTTTGATGGTTGGACCGATGCTGCGTTGGCGCAAGGATGATAGCGCCAGATTAACGGGGCGGATCATATTGCCATTGGTGATAGCCGGAGTTGCCGGTGTAACGCTGGCGTTGCTGTATCCAGATGCAGGACTATATCCCATAGTTGCGCTGGGCTTGGCAACCGGGCTGGCTGTGGCGTCCTTCATGCCCTTAATGGGGCGTAATCTTTTGCGTACGCCATTACCGATTTACGGTATGGTACTTGCGCACTTCGGCTTAGCGCTCAGTATCTTTGGCATGGCAAGCGAATCCGGTTTTTCGAACGAAAGGTTTGCCGCTATTAGCGAAGGACAGACACTCAGCGTTGCCGATTGGCAGGTGAAGCTAAATAGGTTGATGCCCGTGGTTGGTGATAACTGGATTGCTTTGGAAGGTGAAATGACCGCAACACGCGGCGGCGAAGCATTCCCTTTATATCCCCAAGCGCGGCAGTTTTTTACCCCCGAACAACAAACCACAGAGGCTGCATTGCTGACCCGGTGGGACGGGCAGCTTTACGTCGTGATTGCTCCTGCCGGTGATGCAAAACCGGACCATTGGCAGGTGCGCTTGTGGTGGAAGCCGTTTGTGACCTTTATTTGGTTGGGGGGCGCACTTGTGGCTCTGGGTGGACTGTTGGCGCTCATCGGGCGTCTGTTCCGGCGGACAAAGCGTAAGCCCGAAAATAAATGGGCACTCGTATGAAACGCTGGACGCTTTGGTTGCCGCTTGCACTGCTCTTACTTATTGCAGGCGTTGTGATCTACGGGCTTGTTCAACCCAAGGATCCGTTTATCCATTCAAAAGTAATCGGCCAAAAACTGCCTGCATTCAACATGCCGTCCGCAACAAATGGGGTTGAGGGTTTAAGCAATACCAACTTTGCCGATGGCAAACCGCGCTTGCTCAATATCTTTGCCAGCTGGTGTATTCCGTGCAGGGCAGAAGCACCGAATTTGGATGCCTTGGCAAAATCAGGTATCGAAATACACGGCATCGCCCTTCGCGATAAACCTGATGACGTTGCAGGTTTTCTTAAGAAATACGGCAATCCGTTTACGCGTATTGGCGCAGACAGTGATATGCGGATACAGTTGCAACTGGGTTCAACCGGCGTCCCCGAAACCTATGTTATTGGCGGTGATGGTACAATCCTTTACCAACATATTGGCGACATTCGATCCGAGGATGTTCCTAAGCTGATCGCAAAAGTGCAGTCTGCGAAATGAAGCATATTGTGCTGATCCTAGCTATGATTTTGGCACAGCCTGTTTTCGCGCAGGGCATGGGATCTGACGCGCCCTATGCCAATCAACAGCTTTCTAATCCGGTATTAGAAGCGAAAGCACGCACCTTAATGGCGGAACTGCGCTGTATCCAATGTCAGGGCCAATCCATTGCCGATAGTGATGCACCGATTGCAGGGGCAATGCGCAGCGAAGTCCGGCAACGGATCGCAGCGGGTGAAACACCTGATGCCATTCGTAACTGGCTAATCTCGCGTTACGGTGAATGGGTCAGCTATCAACCGCCAAAGCATGGAGCAGGCCTGTTCCTCTGGATATTGCCGTTCCTGCTGCTGATTATCGCTACATGGTCAGTGCGCGGGCTTTTTAGCAGAGAGAAAACATGACGGGTTGGGTCATATTGATCCTGATCGCAGGCACTGTCTTTGCGATGTTGCTGCGCTTTGGTAAATTGCCGCGGAGCACGTGGGAACCATTGGCTGCGGTTATAGTTCTTGGAATGGCTGGTTATGCTTTGCAAGGCCGCCCTGGTCTGCCGGACGCACCTGCAAAGCCGTTGCCGGGCAAAGGCCAAGAGGCGTCCGCCCTAATTGACATGCGCGCCGAGATGGATCAGAATTATGGTTCGGCGAAACGCTGGCTAGTTACCGCCGATGCCTTTTCACGGTCCGGCGATTATGCGCTGTCAGCGGGATATATCAAAACCGGTTTGCGGCAAAGCCCGGACAATGCTGATTTATGGTCGGGTCTGGGCGTGCAATTGATGCTTGCGAGCGAAGGGCGGATGTCTGCACCAGCCAAATATGCCTTTGACCGCGCGCGTAAGTTGAACCCGTATTCACCGTCACCGGATTATTTTGAGGGGCTTGCCGCGCTTTTTGACGGACGCGTCGTTGAAGCGTTAAAACTGTGGCAGGGCTTGATCGATGCCGCCCCTAAAGAAGCCAGATGGAAGCCACAATTGGAGTCGCAGCTTGCGAGTGTCATGCGTATGGCAGAACAACTTTCCAAATCTGGTACGCCGCCGGGCACATCAAATTGATTTTATTGTATTATGTTTGTAATATGGCACTTTCATTGTGCTGTTGTGCGGCGTGTTGTTGCATGCTAACCGCACGCACCCGCCCAATATTATTTTATATTTAAGGGTGTTGTCGCCGGGGGAAATTATGGTTGAGTCGCAAACTGCTGAAGATATTTCACATGCTGATCATCATGCTGGCCATAGTCACGGTAAAGCATCGCTAACCACTCTTGCAATCGGAGCAATTGGTGTTGTCTTTGGTGATATCGGAACCAGTCCGATCTACGCATTTCGTGAAACTTTTTCCGGCCATCACCGGATAAACCCTGATCCTGTTCATATTCACGGCGTTTTAAGCCTTGTTTTCTGGTCAATGATGATTGTTGTGACATTCAAATATGCGATGACAATCATGAAGGCGGATAACAAGGGAGAGGGCGGCAGCCTTGCTCTGCTCGCACTCATTAACCGCAATACCCAAGGCGCACGCTGGACTGCGCCGATTATCATGCTCGGTGTGTTTGCGACCGCTTTGTTTTACGGCGATTCGATGATTACTCCGGCCATGTCGGTCTTGTCGGCAACCGAAGGGCTCACTTATGTCAGCCCCGCTTTCAAAGCATGGATTATCCCAATTGCGGTTGGGATTTTGATCGGATTATTTGCCATTCAGTCCCGCGGCACAGCCAAAGTCGGCGCTTTGTTCGGGCCAATCATGCTCTTATATTTTACAACACTAGCAGCACTCGGAATTTTGCATCTGGTAAAAGATCCCTGGATTATCATTGAAACCATAAATCCGGTGAACGCGGTCATGTTTTTTGTGACTGATGGATTTCGCGCTTTCATTGCAATGGGTTCGGTTGTTTTGGCTGTTACCGGTGCAGAAGCATTATATGCCGATATGGGGCATTTTGGACGCAAGCCCATTACCATTGGTTGGTTATGGTTTGTCTTACCCGCGCTCATGCTTAATTATGCCGGGCAGGGCGCGATGATCCTGTCGCTCGATGCGGTCGAAGCAGCGGAAAGAATTAAAGATCCATTTTTCCTGATGGCACCTGAAATGTTCCGCTTGCCGGTTGTGGCAATTGCGATCCTTGCGACGATTATTGCCAGTCAGGCGGTTATTTCGGGCGCGTTCTCACTTACCCAGCAAGCGATCCAGCTCGGGTTTATCCCGCGCCTGAAAATTTTGCACACCAGCGAAAGTGCCGCAGGGCAAATCTATATTCCGGTAATAAACTGGGCATTGATGATAATGGTAATTGCTTTGGTCTTGTTCTTCCGCTCATCAAGCAATTTGGCCGCAGCTTATGGCATCGCGGTTACTGGTGCGATGTTCATCGATACATGCCTGTTATCTGTAGTATTGCTGACACTCTGGAAATGGCCAAAGTGGAAGGCTCTGCCATTGCTAGCGGTGTTCATCGTTGTCGACATTGCTTATCTTGGTGCAAATCTCTTGAAGGTACCACAGGGCGGGTATTTTCCTCTGCTTATCGGTTTGGTGATCTTCACTTTACTGACCACTTGGTCGCGCGGACGCACATTGATGCGCGAACGCATGGCAGAAAGCACTATGCCGATGGAAGTATTTATCAAATCGGCAAGCAACAGTGCGCAACGCGTTCCCGGCACCGCCATTTTTATGGCGTCGTCGGCTGCTGGCGTGCCCTCAGCATTGCTGCACAATATCAAGCATAACAAGGTGCTGCACGAACGTGTAATTATCTTGACCGTGCAGATTGAAGATGTTCCTTATGTTGACGGTGCCAACCGGATAGTCTGCAAGGATCTGGGCGAAGGATTTTATCGGATCAAATTGCGTTTTGGCTTTCTTGAGGAAACCGATGTTCCTGCGATGCTCGCCCGTGTCGAGATTTGTGGCCCGCCGTTTGAAATGATGCATACCAGTTTTTTCCTGTCTCGTCAGACTCTGATAGCCTCAAAGATTCCCGGAATGGCAATCTGGCGCGAAAAAATGTTTGCCTGGATGCTGCGTAACGCAGCAAGTGCGATGGAGTTTTTCAAACTCCCGACAAACCGTGTGGTTGAGTTAGGTAGCCAAGTAGAAATTTGATCTGCTTCGGAGTGGATTGATTATTTTTTTCTATTACTTTGTTGCTAAAATTGCTTGGAAATAATAAGAACAAATAAAGAACTTCTACTAACTATGAAAAGCGACGTTATTGTCACAATCCGCTCCTCTTTTTTTGTTATATGAATCGTCTTCGGATGAAGTGGTCCGCAGATTGGAACGATTTACCGAAAATAGCGCGGATATACATTTTGTGGGCAACCATTTTTCAGGTTTAGCCCCTGTGTCATTGGTTCTTAACGGTATTGTTTTTTCTGTTAAAATACAGGACAATATTCCTGATATTGCCGCCTATAAAAATGTTTTCTGCAACATTGATTATACAAAAATAGGTTCATCGCTCGCACTTGATCTAGGCGATAATGTTAAAGGTGGAGAGACAATAGCACCTATTATAAAAGCATTGTTAGCAGTTGCGCGAATATTAGGCGAAGCAAGCCAAGCAACCTACATGGCTTGGCAGCCAGCGATGATTGTTTCGAGTTTTGGATATTTTGCTGAGACCGTCAAAAATTATGAAGATGGGGGCGCTTTCCCGGTGCTTTCACTTGTTAATTTTGATGCCGACGAAGATGGTGTTATGACGACCAAAGGCCTCGCATTTTTGTCAACTCAGGAATTGGAATTCTCCTTTAGCAACAGTTCACTAGCATACATGACACGTAGGTTAGTTCGTATTACGAATGACATTGCAATAAATGGCCCAATTATCGGTAAAATTCTTGTTCAGGGGCTGGATAACGGTGAATTCATCGAACTTAGTCCCACTGCATTAGGCACTAAGGTTCTTGCGAAGTTTATAACCAAATCGGATTAGTATATTAAGTGGTATATGAAGCACCTTGCTATGCCTGCCTGACAGAGGTGGATATATGCGATCATTTAGTTCTAAGAAATCGACTGAGTGGAAAAAAGATTTTCAACGACATCATATAATTCCGGTTGCTGTATTAAATGATCCGCATTTTAAGGATATTTTCAAGCTGCTTGAATGTTATGGATTTGATCCGTGCGATTTCACAAGCAATGGTATCCTTCTTCCTTGCACCGAATATGCAGCAATAAAATATCGGCTTCCGTTACATCGAGGGCCGCATAAATTTTATAATGAGCTTGTCAGCGAATGTGTGGAAATAATCTATTCACAATATGATTTGCAAAATATCAAACAAGATCAACTTACCGAAATTGCTGCTAAAATAGAAAATCTTCAGCACAGTCTTAGAGCAATGTTAAGGCAAGAAAATTTGAACTTGCAGCTCTGCAAGAGGGACCCAGCAAGGAGCGCAGCCGAAATAAGCCAGCTTGATTATGCTGCGATGATATTATGTGCAATTATGGAAAATACACCAAATATGGTGCCGGCTACAGGATTCGAACCCGTAACCTCCCTGATTACAAACTGCCTCTAGCAGTCCTTCTTATGCTACGTCAGAGTGCGCCACACTACGCTCAAGATCCTAAAACGGTTGGAATAAATCTGCTGTGGATTATCTTAATCTACGCCACGGTTTTATCACAAATGATTACGTGGCAATTATCTGGGCGTATCAAATATGGCCAGCCAGTCGAACACTATCTGTACCATCAAGGCAGCAAAACCATGCCCTGGACGCGATAACTATACTTGGAATAGCGGCCTTCGCGGCTTTGGCCTTCGGGTCACGCCAAAAGGTATCAAACTTCAAAACCATCAAAGCGGAACTGATCTGGCGGCAAAGCTGGCCAACACGGCGTCAGGCTGAGACCGCCATATTCCAATACATCAACGTGTTCTAAAACGCTCGGCGGCGCCACGCATATCTAGGCGGCATAAGCCGCTTGGCTTTCGAAGCTAAGGGAGCATAATGATAGAAAGGTGACCAGAACCAAACCGTTACAAGTCCAGTCAGTGTGCGACAATCAAGAAACCCGCTCGTCTTCTGCCGGGGCGTTGCGGGGTGTCCCCGCTGAGGTGGGTAACGCCAAGACCGACTGAGGGCTTGGCGCAGGGAGGAGGTTTCCTCCCTTAAAATTTGAGGACTGCACGGTAGCGCGAAGTGGAGACGGATCGCTTAGAGGATTCTTTGAAAAACACCGGCCCAAAACCGGCCTGAATGAATTATTAGGCCGGTTTCATCTTTGCCATCCCGGGTAAATATAAACATTTTCAGTGCGCTATATGGTGCCGGCTACAAGATTCGAACTCGTGACCCCCTGATTACAAATCAGATGCTCTACCAACTGAGCTAAGCCGGCATCGACTGT
>JAYUPC010000166.1:0-22714 GCA_043760355.1 Sphingomonadales bacterium | reverse complement strand
ACTAGAACGAGTTTATAGTCCGTCAGGTCATCGCCCGGTGCAACGAAATCTACGTCAACACCCAAAGACCGCAACGTGCGATAATATTGGAAGACTGTCTTGTTATAATGATAGCCCGCACCTTGACGCTCGATATCGCTGACCCAGCCTGATGCGGGATCAACAATAATCGCAGCAGGAGCTTTATCGGGGTTCATACCCAGGTCACCCAGCAACGCCATTTCTGCTGCTGCCTGTTCAACCTCGCACCATGCAATCGAAGGTATATTGTCAGGCCGCAATAATCCGGCGTGCATCTGTTCCTGTGCAAAGGGTACCTGCCGCCAGCGGAAATAGGCAACACACGCCGCACCGTGGGCAAATGCCTGTAATGTCCATAACCGGATCATCCCGGGTGCAGGACGCGGATTATGCAGTGCCCAGTTTACCGGTCCCGGCTGTTGCTCCATCACCCACCAGGGCGCTTTGGAAAGCCCGCGTATCTGGTCAAAATTAAGCGCGCCAAGATCAGGATGCCCGGTCCGCATAAACTTACGCGCTTCCGCAGTGGGTGCGTTCGCCATTAGCTGGTCGGAAAAACCCAAGGGATAATTGTCATAGGATACAAAATCCAACTCAGCGGTCAGTGCTGCATTATCGATCCCGGTGGTTGCCGGTGGAATAAGGTTATGCGTCACCCATTGCCCTGAAACATTCTTCCTGATCGCATCGACCATGACATTATGGAAGCGGACCACCTGATCCGAAGCAAAACGGCGATAGGCTAGCCGGTGGGCCGGATTGGTTTCACATACCGTAAAGAACGGCAATTCGATCTGGTCAAAGCGGTCATATTCCGTGGACCAGAATACATTGCCCCATGCAGTGTTTAGGGCATCAATATCGCCGTACCGCGCCGCACACCACAACCGGAACGCATCGCGTGCAGCAGGTGAGGCGCTCATCGTCGTATCGTGACAGCATAACTCGTTATCAGTCTGCCACCCGACCACATGCGGGTTCTGACCATAATGTGCCGCCATCATCGAGGTGATCCGCTCTGCCTCACGCAGATAGGTCAGACTTGAAAAATCATAATGCCGCCGCGATCCAAAGCCCCTTATTATGCCTGTTTGGGGATCAACGGGCAGGATATCGGGATAGGCCTCGCACAACCATTTGGGCGGTGTCGCGGTCGGCGTGCCGAGTACAACCTTGAGGCCTGCATCACCAAGGGTCGCAATGGCGCGGTCCATCCAGTCCCACGCGAATATACCGCGCTTGGGCTCAATCCGCCCCCAGGCAAATTCACCAATGCGCACATAAGTAAGCCCCAGCGCGCGCATCCGTGCTGCATCCTCGGCCCATAATTCCTCCGGCCAATGTTCGGGATAATAACAAACGCCCAGCATGAAACAGCTCCTTTATGCGTCCTAATCCTAGGGTAACAAAGTTCCACGTCAAACACAGAAACTTTGTTACCTTAATGCTACCCTTACTAAGATATTATGACAGCATGTGTAATAATCCCCGCAAAACCGTGCAAGTTCACACCCGATTTACAGTTTTACACAAACTGAATATCATGCCCCTACAGCAATTCAGGCACCTACCAATGTTGGGTGTTTGATGACAGAGGATATCCTACACTACAAGTGATCGGTCGGTTGTGATATTGGAGTGCTGTATGTATTTTGTAAAATGGTAAAAGAGGCAAGAGAGCAAGATCGGTGAGGAGTTTGTCTATACACTGCTATAGGCCGCGTGGCGGTCCGCTTTTGGCAACCGCTGGTGCCCCGTTGAACGTTTGCCTGGGCGGGATCAGACCAGCCGAACTACCATAACGCAAATCGAACCAGCGCGTTGCAAGTGATATGGAATCTTCATTGGTCAGGCTGCAGCCGAACAGCGCAACGCGGCAACGATCAATAGTTGACCCGGCATCCAACCAGATAAAGCGCACCACTTTCATGGTCCGCGATGCCGAAAAAGCGGCGCGCTGGTATGAGCAAGTGTTTGGCATGACACTGTGGATGGATACACCGTTTACGCTGTCTGGAAACCAGCTTGCAGCAGGTCAGAAGGGCGATAAGACGCGGCTGGTTATTATCAAAGCAAGCCATGATGTAATCGGGATGATCGGTTTGCTCGAATGGCTTGACCCGAAACAAGATGCGCCGCCAAGGATGCGCGGATGCAAGGCTTTTTTGTCTATAACCATATCCACTGGTGGGACGAGGTAATGGCCGATCTGACGAGCTGGAGAAAGGGCGGCGAGCTTTTGCCGGTGCAGGACGTGATTTCCGGTTTACAGAATATGCCAAAAGCATTGGCGCAGCTATATTATGGTGGCAATGTAGGGGTGCAATGCTGCACCGTCAGGGGCGAACCAGGGGAGTGGGTATGAGCGGAGTCAAGGGGATTGTGCTTGAGATTAATGATATCGATAGAGTGATTGCAGGTGCTAAAGCGTTGGGCTTGACCGTTTACAACGAAGAAGTCCTGCACACCAATGATGGCCGGGTAGGACGCGAAATCGGTATCGTCGATTTCGATGATAATCTGGTGGTTATTTACAAGATATTGGAGGCTGCAATATGAACGAACCAGTCTATCCAAGCGTGCGTATGTCTTGGTCGATGGTGACATTGTTGACAATCGCCTATATGCTTTCGTTTGTCGACCGGTCCATCATCGGGCTGCTAATCGAACCAATCAAGGCCGATCTGCATATCAGCGATGAACAAGCCGGTTATCTGATGGGGATAGCCTTTGCGCTATTTTACGGCACAATCGGCGTACCCCTGGGTTGGCTCGCGGATCGTAAGCGACGGACATGGATTGTGGCTGCCGGGATTGCCATCTGGTCACTTGCCACCGCAGCATCCGGACTATCGCGCAGCTTTTCGCACCTGTTCGCAGCCCGTATGGCCATTGGTGTCGGCGAAGCAGCACTTAGCCCTTGTGCGATGTCGATGATCGGTGACAGCTTTCCCCCTGAAAAACGCGGCAAACCGGTGGCGGTATATTCAGCCGCATTGGCACTTGGTTCGGGAATTGCATCGCTGATTGGTGCAGCCGTTCTCACATGGGCGAAAACTTCGGCTGGTATGGATTTGCCTTTAATAGGAGCAGTCAAACCCTGGCAATTTGCTTTCTTCGTTGTTGGCTTACCCGGAGTGTTCCTCGCGGTTGCGTTTCTGTTCGTAAAAGAACCCCAGCGCCAATCAGTTGCCGAAACTAGCGGTCTCGATAAATCGGGTTTTACCGATATGTTCCGTTATGTCTGGAAACGGCGCGGCGCTTTTTTGGGACTGATCTTTCTGGTCTGCATCATGACGATCACGGCTTACGGCCAAGGATTTAATCCATCGGCTTTTGCCCGCAAATATGGCTGGGCCACCGAAAAATATGCGCTAATCAACGGCATTATTACACTCGTCATCGGTCCTGCAATGGTTACTGGCATAGGAATATTATGCGATTACTGGCGCAAGTCGGGTCAGGATAACGCGCCTTTTTACCTGCTCACAATCGGTTTTGTGATGATGGTGGCCGGCGCTTCATTGGGCCTAATGATGCCGACGCCTGAACTGGCGCTCGCGGTTCTGACCTTTGGCTCAATGGGCGTAGCGGCGATCACTACGACAGGGATTATTACTTTGCTTGACATCACGCCTGCCGCGATCCGGGGTCAGGTGGTCGCGATCTATTATATGCTGATTAGCATCACCGGACTGATGATCGGGCCGACAGCAGTGGGCTATCTTTCGACGCATGTTTTTGGCGAAGACCGTTTACATTTTGCAGCCTCTGCTGTGCCCGCAATATTTGGTTTAATTGGCCTGACAATGCTGCCCTTCATTGGTAAACGGTATCGCTTGCAACGCGCAGTTGTGGCTGGGGAAACGGTTCTAGCTTAAGGAATGCTAGACATCTGTCTTTTGGAGAATACGTTATGAAACGCGCAGCCCGGATTAGCCAGCATGGTGGCCCTGAAGTGATTGAATGGGTCGATGTCGCTCTACCACCGCCCGGCCCCGGCGAAGTACGGATGCGCAACACGGCGGTGGGGTTAAACTTCATCGATACCTATCACCGGCGGGGGATTTATCCGGTTGCCTTGCCATCGGGTCTCGGGCTTGAGGCTGCTGGTGTTGTTGAAGCAGTGGGGGTCGGCGTTGATGACTTTATGGTCGGCGACCGTATATGCTGTTTTGGACCTGCGCTTGGCGCTTATGCAACGGCGCGAAATATCGCAACGAGTAACCTGTTCCTAGTTCCCGAGAGTATCAGCGACGAAATCGCAGCGGCAGGTATCCTTAAAGGCTGTACCACAGAATTTCTCGTCGAACGCTGCGCCAAGGTCCAGCCGACTTGGGATGTGCTCGTCCATGCTGCCGCTGGCGGTGTCGGCTTGCTGCTAGTGCAATGGCTCAAACATGTGGGCGCAAATGTCATTGGTACGGTCAGCACGCCCGAAAAGGCTGCATTGGCAAAAGCAGCCGGGGCCGATCATGTGATCCTTTACGGCAAGGAAGATGTCGCCAAACAGGTCCGTGAACTAACCGGAGGCAAAGGCGTTGAGGTCGTTTTCGACGGCGTCGGAATGTCGACCTGGGAAACCTCGCTCGACAGCACAGCACGGCGCGGCCTTATTGTGAATTACGGCAATGCAGACGCACCGGTCGGAGGCGTTAATCTGGGCATACTTGCACAAAAAGGCTCGCTCTATAACACCCGGCCAACCCTGTTCGATTATTATGCAGGGGAAGCAGAACGCAAAGCAGGTGCGGATTATGTGTTCGATATGTTCGCTCAAGGTTTCATCAAAGTGAATATTGGCCAGACATACAAGCTTGAAGATGCCGCCCAAGCGCACCGCGATCTGGAAGGGCGAAAGACCACGGGATCAACGGTGCTGACGATTTAGATTTCTCGACTCACGGAAATCTGGGAAAGTGCTCTGTAAGGCGTCAGGAGCCTTGCATGGCGCTTTGAGGTGTCGTCCGCTGTGGTTGCGCCAAAAGTTATATCTTACCCCCGCCACAGGTCTTAAAATCGATTTTAGAACCTATTTGGTTATACGCTCCCCTATTGGCAGGTGCTAGCCAATTTCGACACGCTCCAACAATTCGCCTTCTGAACCGAAGAAAGTGGCCGCACGGTCGCACCCGCCATATCGGCGCAAGCAAGGATCACAATGAACATATGATCGACGGGCGAATGTGCGGGCAGCAGATCGGAGGAAGGCGTATTCTAAAGGACTTCGTTGAGATAGAGCTACTCTCGCCCTTGGCCCGTCACCTGCATCGGCACAAAATAGGATAGTCCTTTAATTTCCTGGGGCGGGCCAACCACCATAAAACCTGAGCCGTCAAGCTTATCAGGCATTGCAACCACGCCCCCATGATGCGCCCATGTGATAGAAAAACGTTCATTCAAACACCGGCTTGCGCTTTTGGACAAAGGCCGCCGACCCTTCGGTAAAATCGGGCTTATTAAAAGCCTCGGCAAAGACACGGAGCGACTCCGCATCCTCTTGCGCCTGACCTTCCAATATCCGCCGAATGACAAGCTTGCTTTCGTGGATACTATGCGCCGATTTAGCGGCCAGCAATAACGCCAGGCCATCGCCACTATCCCGGATTTCTTCAATCAGGCCAATACGAAATGCTTCATCTGCCGATAGTAAAGCCGCACTGAACAGCATCCGTTTTGCCTGACCCGGCCCAACCAGATCGACGAGCAATTTGGTATCATGCAACGGATAGACAAGCCCCAAATTGGCTGGCGTAATCCCGAAGCGTGATTTAGCAGTCGCAATCCGGATGTCGCAGGCAAGCGCGATACCGCAACCGCCGCCAATGCAATCACCGTCGATAAAGGCGATTGTAGGCTTGGGTGTACGCGCCAAATCATACTGTAGTTTGTTAATTGCTTCCTGATTGGAGCCGCGCCAGACGGAACTGTCCTTATGCTCCAAAAGCTCTTTTATGTCCGCACCTGCACAGAACATGCCCGGCGTCGACGATTGGACCACAATCACCCGAATGGCACGGTCAAGCTGTGCCTGATGCAAAAGCTTGGGCAAATGCTCCCACATCTCTTGGGTAAAAGCGTTGCGCTTTTCTGGCCTATCGATCAGAATCCGGCCAATCGGGCCATCGCGTTCCAGCCGGAGTGTCATACAGGATCTACCTTCGCAAGATGCTGTGCGATCTGATACGGGACAATGGCAATGGGTTTCCCCGGCATAGTGTCGCGGTCCCCGCACGTAACGGTCATCTCGCTGCCTTCCCCGACATTGACGACAATGCTGAGTGCCATTTTGGCGTTGTTGGGCCAATCAATGCGTTCTTCTTTCAACGAATTAGACATCAGTGCATTTCCTCTCCGTCACTACCATTTTGCGCCTCGCCCGTCACGTAATAAGCATCGTCGCTCACAAGCCATGCGCAGGCAGCGGCTGTATCCGAGGGCAATCCCGGTCGCCCCATCGCCTTGGCAGCCGCCTGCGTGCAATAGAAAGCACCTGATAGATTGACCGCAATCACCTTCGTCCAGTCATCCGGATCGGACTCCAGCATCGGTTTCATCATAAAGCCGGTCCCTGCATTGTTGACAAAGATATCAACGCTGCCAAATTCTGCAACGGTGGCGCCGACAAGTGCATCACTAGCTTTCGCGTCACTCACATCACAGACTATTGTTGCCACCTTCGCCCCCGAATTTGCACAACGTCCGCGAGGTTCTGCTGCAATGCCATGCGGCTGCGGCGGCCAAGGTGACGCCGAACGAAGAAACCGTCTTTCGCCAATTGGAGCGGCTTGCAGGCGTAAAGGTTGCGCAAGTGACACAGGATATTGAGGCAGTTGCTGCTTCCACAGAGATCGCCAAAGCGCTTGGCCTTGGCAAACGCACACCGTGTTTGCGGATATTGCGCTGCTACCGCGATGCCAGTGGCGAAATCCGCGAAATCTCTGCAAGTCACCATCCCGGGGACCGCTTTGCCTATTCGATGCATATCAAGGTTGAGGGCTAAACCCCGATTTGAACAAAGCCTAGCCATCGGCGCCAAGCTCTGGTGCATCGATTGGTTGCCAGTCTTCGCCCGCAAAACGGATGGCGGGGGCGATCATGTGATTGCCACCGGCTTCAACTAACAGGTTACGCTGCGCGATATGCGGCGAATCAAGCGCCTCGCGGAAATCGAGTATGGGAGAAAAGGCAACATCCTTATCGGCAAACCACTTTACCCATTCATCGCAGCTGCGGGTAAAAAAAGTTTCCTGCAAAAAAACAATCAGCGCCCCTTGTTCGCCAGCAGGAAGATTGCCAATCGGGATAAGGTCAGGCCGTTCCAACGCATTCAGTAAGGTATCAACAAATTTCAGCTCACGTCCGCCAAGCGCAATATGCTTGCCGTCTGCTGTCGCATAGACGTGGTAAAATGCAGCACCGCCGAGCGAACGCTGACGGGCAGATTTTGGCGAGGAGCCTCCCGCAATCGCCGACCCTGCTATGTGCGCGCACCACGGCAGCAAGCTATCAAACATTGCGCAGTCGATATAGTCACCCTTGCCCGAAGCGGTGCGCCCGATCAGCGCCATCAAGACGGCCGATAATCCGGTCAGTCCCGCTGCTATATCTGCCGAAGGCGCACCCGGAACGACAGGGGCACCGTCAGCTCCATCATTGACCGACAGAAAGCCCGCCATTGCCTGTACCGCCATATCGTGTGCCGGATGATGCGCCAGATCGCCGCTTTGGCCAAAGGCCGAGATTGAGCAATAGACGATTGAAGGATTACGCGCCGAAACCGCGACGTAATCAAAGCCAAGCCGGGCCATTACGCCGGGACGAAACCCTTCGACAAAGACATCGGCCTGCGCAATCATGTCCCAAAGCCGGGCTTTGCCTTCTTCGCTTTTCAGATCAAGAACGACACTTTTCTTGCCGCGATTAAGGCCGCGAAACCAAACCGATTGCCCGCCTTCAAAAGGGGCTTGGTCTCGCGCAGGGTCACCGGCTGCTGGTTCGACTTTCCAAACCTCCGCCCCTTGATCAGCCATCATCATGGTCAGCATCGGACCCGGCAAAAAAAGTGAAAGGTCGACAACCTTGATGCCGGATAGCTTGCCCATTGGATCAGACTATACCCGTTTCCTTAAAGGCCGCAATCTGGTCTGCATCATAGCCTATTTCAGCAAGCACAGCGTCATTATCGGCACCCAGTAACGGCCCTGCTTTGCTGGGCAACCGTGCCCCATTCAGTTTGATCGGGTTGGCCAGCACGTGCATGTCCTTCAAGTCAGGATGCGACACGCGGTCACGCATGCCAATGGTTTCGAGCCAGGGATTGTCCAGCGCCTGATCCAGATCATACACCGGCGCGACTGGAACAACGCCCTCCAATAATCCCTGCCAATGGGCGACAGGGTGCCGGGCAAAAATACTGTCAAGAACCTGAGTTAATGCGGTGCGATTGACCAAACGGTCAGCCGCCGTTTTGAATCGAGGGTCTTCGCCTAGTTCTGGATGGCCGATACGTTCGATCAACAGCGCCCAGAATTTGGGCAGCTGAGCCATAACAAACATCCACCCATCAGCACCGCGAAACATCTGGCTGGGCGTCGCAGATGGGTGAGCGCCGCGGGGCGCACGCGGTGTGATATCACCTTCGTTCATATACCAGATCGCGGGATAGCTGAGTTGATGAACAGCCGCCGAAAGCAAGTCGACATCGACATCACAACCAAGGCCTGTGCGCTGTGCATCGAGCAAGGCCGCGAGCAAGCCGATGGTCATTTGCGTTCCGGTCATAAAATCGACCATCGACAAGCCAAAGCGTACCGGCGGGCCACCGGGTTCACCGGTCAGCGCACAAAATCCGGCTTCGGCCTGCATCAGATAATCATAGCCCGGCCATTTGGCGCGTTCATTATCACGCCCATAAGCCGAGATATGTGCACAGACAATCGCCGGATTGACTGCCTTTAATGCGTCATAGGTTAGACCGACTTTTGCAGGTACGTCGCCGCGTAAGTTGTTGGCAACGACATGGGCGTTGCTGACCAGCTTATGCAAAATCTCCTGACCTTGGGCGGTGCTGAGATCAAGCGTGAGCGAGCGTTTGTTGAGATTGAAGCTCTGGAAATAAAGGCTCTCGCCATCCCGCAACCAATGCGGACCAACATGTCTTGCGGTATCGCCGCCGCCCTTGCCATTTTTATGCGGCGGTTCGATCTTGATAACATCTGCCCCCAATTGCGCGAGGAACATAGTTCCGTATGGACCCGCGCCGTATTGTTCGGCGCTAAGTACCCGGAAACCGGCAAGAGGAAGCCGCTGGCTCAAGCCGGGTTCCTCTTTACCCATTGCTTAGAAATGATCATCCGTTGCATCTCGTTGGTGCCTTCACCAATGCACATCAGCATGGAGTCGCGGTACAGCCGTTCGATGTCATATTCCTTGGAATAGCTATAGCCGCCAAATACGCGCATCGCATCCTGACTATTGGCCACTGCGGCTTCGGAAGCGTAAAATTTTGCCATGCCCGCCTCCATATCGCACCGTTCACCCCGGTCATACGCTTCCGCTGCATCAAAGGTTAGCAGCCGTGCGGCGCGGGCGCGGGTGACCATTTCCCCAAGTTTTAGCTGGATAGCCTGATGCTCGGAAATCGGCTTACCCATGGTTTCGCGCAGTTGTGCATATTCGGTCGCGAGCCTAAGCGCACCTTCGGACAGGCCAACCCCGCGGGCAGCCACATTGATCCGGCCAAGTTCAAGACCGCCGGTCGCCTGGAAAAAGCCCTGCCCCTCAACCCCGCCTATCAAATTATCGGCAGGAATGCGGTAATCCTCGAATATCAATTCGGCACTATCGATGCAGTTATAACCAAGCTTCTTGAACTTTTTACCCGTGGTAAAACCCGGTCCTTTGGGCGCGATCATCAGGCTCATGCCTTTATAGCGCGGATCGGCACTGGGGTTGGTTTTGACGAGCAGCGCAAAGCAGCCGCCATTGATGCCGTTTGAAATCCAGGTCTTGGTGCCGTTGATAACATAATCATCGCCGTCACGAACCGCGGTTGTCCGGATCGCTTGAAGGTCGGTACCTGCGTTAGGTTCGGTAAGTGCTAATCCTCCGCGGATTTCGCCGCTGGCAAATTTCGGCAACCATTTCGCCTTTTGCGGTGCCGTGCCGAATCGTTCGACCGCGCAGGCCATAATCAGGTGCGAATTGAAGATACCGGTAATCGCCATCCAATAGGACGAGATCAGCGCAACTATCTTGGCATAAGTCACCGCTGAAAGACCAAGTCCGCCGTATTCCTGGCCTATCGTCGCGCCAAACAGGCCCATTTCGACCATCTGGTGCACGATCTCTTCGGGCCACACATCGGCGTGGTCATATTTCTGGACGACCGGACGCACTTCTTTATCGACCCATTTCTGGATCGCATCAAGTAACGCCATTTCATCGTCGGCAGACATCGGTGTATGCGTAATTATAGGGGCAGTTGCCATCTTAGCTCTCCATCGGGCCAAAGCCCTTTTTCCAGATCAGCATTGTACGGACGAAATCGCAAACAACCTCATTGTGCTGATTTTTACCAATAGTCTTGATCGTGACGATCCCCTGTTCAGGACGTTTGGCCGATTCGCGTTTTGTAAGAACCTCTGTCTCGGAATACAGCGTATCGCCTGCAAATAGCGGTTTCAGCATTCGGATATCGGTCCAACCAAGATTGGCGACGGCCTTTTGGCTGACATCGGATACGCTCTGCCCGGTCATGATCGCGACGGTCAGGGGCGAGGCGATGAGTGGCTTGCCGAATTCGGTCTTCTTGGCAAATTCGACATCAAAATGCGCGGGGTGCTGGTTCATCGTTAGCAACGTGAACCAAGTGTTGTCGGTCTGCGTAATCGTGCGGCCCGGGCGGTGTTCATAAACATCGCCGACAACGAACTCTTCATAGAAACGACCATAATTTTCCCGGTACCGTTGCGGACCGACTTCGATCACCCCATCACGCATCTATTCTGTCCTTCATTTCCAATATTGCCTGATAGCGCCGCATAATCGGTGCTTCGGACATCTTACCCTTAAACCGCACTGCCGCGCTTTTTGCTACTGCAAAAGCGGCTTTAGCCACAAAATTATGGTCACTGCCGCTGTAATTCTCAAGGTCTAGGAATATACTATGCGTGGACTTCATACCGTTCTTCATCACCATCGCTACGGTGGGGCCGTGGGGCGCGTAGCCCGGCGCTATCTGATTTTTTGTGCGCTTGCCGCCACGACATAAACCCGCTTGCCGGAGAGCCGGTGGCGGAGCGGTAGGTTCCATTGCAATGTCATCAATACTATTTTCAACATAGGAAGCGCGGCGAACCACGCTTCCCCGCGCCCAAATTATTGCCAAGCTCGAAGGATCGGGCCTGCCCTTTGCTCCCATATCACGGCCCGAAGATTTGTTTGACGACCCGCATCTGCTTGCAAGCGGTGGATTGGAACCCGTTACATTGCCAGACGGACGCGAAACCATTTTGCCTTGCGGATCAAGCGCAGTCTTCAACGCAGCAACCAATTTATGCGCTGCGACATCAGGGCTGTCGCGGTATTTACAGGTTCGCCCGATTTGCAAATGAACCGCATCATGGGCGTAAAACAGGTGTGCCAAAGCGGCCTTGATTGCCTTCGTCAATGCCCACACTGCGGCGTTGGGCGCATGTTTAGGCAGTTTGTCCCAATGCCCCGATATTACCGGCACCATGGTCTCTGACCTTAGGTAAAGCTGCAAGGAAAAAGGTTTACTCCACCGCCAAATGAAAGAGCAATACACTGTCAGGATAAGTGAGTGGCAATTGCATCCCCAAAACCATTAAACCTTCCCCCGAAAATACACTATCCTGTGAAAAGTCGATTGTAGAATCTTGTGCCAAATCCGACGGTGGTGTTGAATGTGATTTCCAGGCCATTGGCCAGATCAGGCGCAGCCGGTATGAGCGGGCAAAATCCAGTCCAGCAAAAAAGATCCGGTCCGGTATCGTCATCGCATGGCCGCTGATAAAGGCCACCGAATAAACGGCCTCTGACTTATCAGGTGCGACGACCCCGAACGCATTTAGATAGGCCGGGGTGTCGAGCCGGTAATGATCACCGCTGTGCAATAAGGCCCGGTGCTGTTTATAAAGCGCAACGGCGGCTTTCAACTCGGCAAGATCGGCCTCTGGTTCGGTCAGCAGATTAAGCTCCATCCCCATATGCCCCGTTAGCGCAGTTCCGGCGCGCATTGCCATGGACAGCTTGCGTCCGGTCTGGTGGCATTTACCCGGCCCGACATGCGCACCCAAGACGTTGAGCGGCAGGAAATAGCTTGCACCGCGCTGGATCGCTTGCCGGTCATGGGCGTCATTGCTGTCCGATGTCCAAATCCGGTCGGTATGCGCAAGGATGCCCATATCTGGGCGCGCGCCACCAGAGGCACAGCTTTCAATTTCGACACGGGGATGCGCGGCACGAATGCGGTCAATGAGCGCATATAGAGCGGTCACTTGTGCAAAGGCTTTTGGCTGCCCATGAACATTGCCGGGATGGCTTAGATCACGGTTCATATCCCATTTGATGTAACCGATATCATGATCCCGCAGTACAGCACCTATCCGTTCAAACAGGTAATCCGAAACATCGGGTCTTGAGATATCGAGGACATATTGGTTACGGTAAGGAACCTGTTCGGTGCCATCAATCTTGAGTGCCCAATCGGGATGTGCGCGGTACAGGTCGCTATCGGGATTGACCATTTCGGGTTCAAACCAGATGCCCATTTCCATACCTAGGCCCGTCACATGATCGACCAAGGGCTTGAGTCCATCTGGATAGACCTCGCTTGATATGATCCAGTCCCCAAGTCCTGCAGTGTCATCGCGCCGTGCCCCGAACCAGCCGTCATCAAGCACAAAGCGTTCCACACCGATCGCGGCGGCATGGTTGGCAATGTCCTTTAACGTATCAAGATCATGATCGAAATAGACCGCTTCCCAAGTGTTGTAATGCACCGGACGCGGCGTGTTGCGGGTGGAGGGGCGTAGCAGCTTTTCGCGGACATGGCTGTGGAAGCTGCGACTGAGCGCGGACAGGCCGTGTGCGCTATACCCACACACAATCTGGGGGCTTTCATATGTCTCGCCGGGTGCCAGTATCACTTCGCCGGGCCATAATAGCGCACCTGCAGTCGCGAGCACACGCCCGTCAAGCATGGTGTCGACACGGAGCCGGTGGTTGCCGCTCCACGCCAAATGGATACCATATGCTTCCCCGCTGCTTTCATTGGTATTTTGTGCGCATAGAATAACGGCAGGGAAACTGTCATGCGATGTCCGCCCACGCCGGTTTTCTCGAATATAGCCACCGGAAAAACGCGACAGCCGCTCCCGCCGGAATTCATCAGTCCAACGACCAGAAAAGCCGATGAGTTCGCCCATATGCTGCGGGATTGGGAGCGCCGCTGTTGCCATTTCGACAATTTCAAGCGGACGGCTGCCGTGATTGGCCACCGCAGACGATATCGTCAATATCCCGGAATCCGGATCAAGGGCGATGGTATAATCGAGAGCAATGTGCGTGTCGGGATCATGGCAGGAGATTTTTGCGCTTTGTTTTTCTGCCTTCACATCGCGTACGACAAACAAACTGCCCCAATCGCGACCATCCCGGTGTGCGCTAAAACCCGGTGGACCTAATAATCCAAGGCCGGGTTCCAGCGCCATTGATGCCGCAACATACACATCGGGACTACCCGGCCCCCCAAGCCGTGCACCTAAAAGGCGCACTTCTTCATTGCTTACGCTTGCTGAAAGCCGTTTCCCCCAATGCAGAACCGATGGCGGTTTGCCAATGGTGCAGCCAATGATGAGCGTCACATCTTTTGCATCGAGGCGCATATAATCCATTCATCATCCTATTGGCACACAGCAGTTATTTACCTTAAACACCAAAGCATAGTTGCGTTTTCCCAAAAGGAAAGTAGCGTTCACGCAAAGACCCATAAGGGTAAAAGGTTTGGGAGAGAGAGATGACACATATTGGTGGTTCGCCGCTTCAGATCGGCATATTTTTCGCGCTCACTGCGCTCATCGCTATTTTAACCTATTGGAAGGTTCACGGGAAAGGTGCCGGAACCCAGAGTTCAGCAAAAGAGGTGTTCTTGGCTGGCGGCGGCCTGACATGGATGTTTGTCGCAGGATCGATCACGCTCACTAACTTATCGACGGAACAACTCGTCGGGATGAACGGCAACCAAATGCTGCTGCTCGCATGGTGGGAACTCTCCGGCTTTGTCGGACTGATGATCCTGGCCTTTATTTTTGTGCCGATTTATTACCGCAACAATTGCACCACCGTGACCGAACTGCTCGAACGCCGGTATAAAGGCGGCAGCATCCGCACGGTGATCTCCGGGCTGTTCCTCATCGGCAACATCCTGATCTATCTGCCTGCTGCTTTGTATAGCGGTAGCCTGTTTTTGCAATCTTTGTTCGGCACACAATTCTCGCTCTTGGTATATGCAGCCCCGATGGCCATTATTGCAGCTGCCTATACCATTACAGGAGGCCTACGCGCGGTGGCGGTGATGGATACCTATTCGGGAATTGGCTTGCTCGCCATCGCTTTGCTGGTAGTCTATCTGGCGCTTGCAGCAGTCGGCTTTGACCTCAGCATGGCCGATCCCAAGGATGCTTTCCGGATCACTATGATCGGCGCACTGGATTCGCCGATACCGTTTCATACGTTATTCACCGGCATGCTCTTCATCCAGATATTCTATTGGTCGACCAACCAGAATATCACGCAAAAGGCGATGGCAGCACCCAATGTCAAAGAAGCGCAGAAGGGCGTTTTTGTTGCCGCCGTGATCCGTATCCTTGTCATCCCTGCGATCGTCGTGATCCCGGGCGTGGTTGCCTATAAGCTGTTCGGCGATGTCAATGATGCTGCTTATGGCAGGCTGGTTGCGCAAGTATTGCCAGGCTGGATGTCGGGTGCCTTTGCCGCAATGATGGCGGCGGCAGTCATCGCGCATACCAGCGCGATCCTCAACAGTTCGGTCGCGCTCTATTCCATGGATTTTCATGAAAAGTTTATCCGCAAAATCGAAAAGCCGTGGGGCATTGCTGCTGCTGCATCGGTCACACTGACGATCACATCGATCCTGATGGTTCCGGTATTTAGTTCAGCCGAAAGCATCATAAACCTGTTGCAAGAACTCAACGGCCTACTCTCCATGCCGATCCTGTCGGCTTTTGTGGCCGGGCTCTTGTTCCGTAACGTCGATGCACACGCAGCGATTGCAGGACTATTATGGGGTGTGGCCAGCTATGCCTTCCATAACTTCATCCTCTATAAACCCAATACTGCCTTTGGTGGACAGACATATTATCAACATTGGGGCCTGCCATGGCTACATTATATTGACGTCATGGTGCTGGTATTGCTAACCTCGGTAGCGTTCGCTTTGTTCATCAACCGCTTCGTCTTTGACAACCGAGCAACCTTTATTTTTAGCGCCGCTGGCAAAGATATGCGCCGTGCCGAAGAAGCCGCACTTGATGCAGCCGCTGCACAGGGTTAAACCGGATCATGGCTGAGCATATTCTTGTTATTGACGAAGGGACAACGTCTACTCGTGCGATGTTGTTTGCAACAGACGGCACATTGCTGGGCAGTTGCCAGCGTCCGTTAACGCAGCATTATCCCGCACCTGGCCTAGTCGAACATGACGCCAGCGAAATCTGGAACCTGACGCTCATATGCGCACAGGAAATGGTGAAGAAGGCAGGGGGTGCTGACCGCATCGCCGGGATCGGCATTACCAATCAGCGTGAGACGATTGTGTTCTGGGACAAGCGCACCGGCGAACCGCTTGCCCCCGCAATAGTGTGGCAAGACCGGCGCACGGCAGATATATGCGAAAGGCTAAAGGCCCAAGGCGAAGAACCTGTGGTGCAGGCGAAGACCGGATTGCTGCTCGATCCCTATTTCTCCGGTTCAAAAATCGGCTGGGCGCTTGCCAATTGGCCGCAGTTAAAAGACGCAGGCGACAATCTTGCTGTAGGTACCGTTGAAAGTTACCTCGTCTTCCGCCTAACCGGTGGGCAGCATAGCAGTGACGCCACCAATGCCTCGCGCACCGCATTGATGGCAATCGGTAGTGCGGGATGGGATGACGGCCTGTGTGATTTGTTCGGCGTTCCGCGTGCAATCTTGCCAGAGATTACCGATTGTGCTGGTAACCTTGGTACCACACTGTCCGAGTTGTTTGGCGGTCCTATCAAGATAACCGGCATGGCAGGAGATCAGCAGGCTGCGACCATCGGCCAAGGTTGTTTTGAAATCGGCCAGACCAAGGCAACTTTTGGTACCGGTGCGTTTGTACTGACGCATACCGGGCGGACATTGCGGCAGTCAAAAAACCGGCTTTTGTCCACGGTGCTCTGGCAGCTGGGCGGACACCGCCATTACGCATTGGAGGGATCGGTTTTTGTCGCGGGAAGCCTGATCCAGTGGCTCCGCGATGCCATCGGTCTTATTGAAAAATCCTCAGATACCGAACCATTGGCACGCAGCGTCCCTGATAACGGAGGCGTTTATATGGTGCCTGCTTTATCGGGCCTTGGCGCACCGCATTGGCAACCAAATGCCCGCGGGGCAATACACGGGCTAAGCTTTGCTGCTGGAAAAGCGCATATTGCCCGCGCCGCATTAGAGGCTATGGCGCATCAAACCCATGACCTGAAAACTGCCTTTGCCGCCGATGGTGCTGATTGGGCAGAACTTCGGATTGATGGCGGGATGGTCGCCAATGACTGGATGGCGCAGGACTTGTCCGATATGCTGGCGATTGATGTTGAACGACCTGCTTTCATTGAAACAACTGCCTTGGGTGCTGCGATGCTGGCTGGTGTTGGTGTCGGGCTTTACAATTCACTGGAGGACGCAGCCATCATGCGCGGAGGCGTTGAACGCTTCACTCCGGCTTTGCCAGCCGCGGATCGAACGCGTCGTTTGGATGGGTGGGCCGATGCCTTGTCAAGGGTACTCAAATGACATTGATTGATGACTTCCACCAACGACTTACCGCCATGCCTGTGGTAGCTATCTTGCGCGGTGTGACGCCGGATGAAGTTGAAGATGTAGTCGAAGCCATTATTGCTGCTGGCGTGACCATCATCGAAGTGCCGCTCAATTCGCCTGATCCGTTCAACTCGATTGCGCGAATGGCAAAGCGCTTTGCCGGACGCGCTGTGATTGGTGCAGGGACAGTGCTATGCGTCGAAGATGTTGCTAAATGCCATGCGGCGGGTGCGCAGTTGATCGTGTCGCCGAATATGAAACCTGATGTTATCAAGGCAAGTGTTGCCGCAGGTATGATAAGCGCACCGGGCTGTATGACCCCGACCGAAGCCTTTGCAGCACTTGACGCCGGCGCACATGCGATCAAGCTATTTCCCGGTGAAATGATAACCGCCCCGGTGGTAAAGGCAATGCGCGCTGTCCTGCCCAAAGAAGCTGTGGTTCTGGTGGTTGGCGGGGTGACGCCGGCGACCATAGCCGAATTTCAAGCAGCTGGCGTCAGCGGCTTTGGTGTAGGCGGATCAATCTACCGCGCCGGAACGACAGCGCAAGAAGCGGGGCGCAATACAGCAGCGTTTGCGCACAGCTTTGGCGGCATATCAGACATGCTTACATAAGGTTTCGGCGATACCCGAAACGCCGACATCATATACCAGCAATGCCCCGGCAAGCGGTTCGGCGGCCAGTTGTTCTGCACTTAGATCAATGCGTGCGCTTGTTACAAATAACTGGTCAAGATTATCTCCACCAAAAGCAACGCAACTTGGTTGGCTGACGGGCAGTTTTAACCGGCGATCTACACTGCCGTCGGGACGATAACGGACAACTTCGCCCCCGCCCCAACCTGCATTCCACAGATGATCTTCGGCATCGATACAACTGCCATCGGGGTGAACCCCGGCTGGCGTCGTAGCGAAAATACCGGGCGCTCCGACTGGACCAGCTTGCGCTTCAAAGGCATAGGCCCAGATCATATTGCGCGGGCTGTCGGCAAAATACATGACTGTTCCGGATTGATTCCAGCACAGGCTATTGGGAATACGAATATTGTGGATGAACGGCGTTGCCTTATCTGCGCCGTCATAACGCCAGAGCGACCCAAGAGGGATTCCTTCTTTTTCCGCCATGCTACCCGCCCAAAACATCCCGCTTCGGTCAACACGGCCATCATTCATGCGCAGATGCGGCGTATCTTTGGTTACGGGGGCAAGCATTTCAAACGCACTGTCAGCAGGAGTAAATAGGGCAAAACCATTTTCAAACGCGCCAAGATATGTCCCGGGCTTCTTGGTCAGCGCAAAGCTACCGGGGCGTTCGGGCAGCTTAAAACTCTGTGCCTCGCCCCCAGGTTGCCAGCGCCAAAATCTTGCGTCTTCGATATCTATCCAGAGTGCGGCACCTTCGCGCCCGTCCCAAATAACGCCTTCACCCAGCATGTTTTGCACTTCGACAATGTGGAGTGGCTGGATCATATTGTCAGCATCTTATGAGCAATGCACAACCCGTCAACAACCGCTTGCTTACCGTCTATTTGAAGTGACGCAACACCGAAGCAATCCAGAGCAGCTGCATATAATGCGGTTAAACTAGGCGACCCGATAATGCGGACTGTATTGATATCTGGATAAGCCAATAATGCCGACCGAACATCCGATCCGATACAGATGCCCACAAGGCTATTTTCAGCCTCTTCAACAGACAGCGTTCCTAAAACCTGTCGGCTGCGGACTGTGAATAACAAAACCTCTAGCCCCGCCGGATTGTCGCGCGCCATCGCTACACCTTCAAGAAACACATTGCCGGGTCGCGCTTCAGGGGGGCGGGGGGGATGGAGCAAGATACTGTTGCGGCCAACGACATCCATAAGTTCGCCAGTCATCGCACTATGAAAATACATTATCATACCATTATCAACCCATGCCCATTTGGTATGGGTTCCGGGCAAACACACCAGACCGGCTTGCTTATCCGCCGATCCGAAAATCTGCGCCTCTTCACTGCGCATTATATCAGGCAGACCGTTTTGACCGACGGTTTCAACACCGGGCAAAATAACACAGTCAGTTCCCCGCGCTGTGAAACGAACCGCACCCTGTGTCATGGATGCAGCTGATGCAGGCGTCATATTATAAGGAACATAATGCCATCCTATGTTGGCCCCAACTGTACCAGTCATCACTATCATCAGCGCAGGATTTTCGGCAAGCCAAGGCCCAGCCATTTCAAAGCACATATTCTCAATCGCTTCGGGGCTTTCCAATTGCTTAATCCCAGGCGCGTTGCGTTCTTGCAGGATTTTACCGCCATCAATCAGAAAAAAGCGTCCGTTGCTCGTCCCCCAATCAACCCCGATAAACATGGTTTAAGTCCGTCCGGCGTCGATAATGAACTTCTGGCCCGTAATCCGCGCGCTGCCCTCATCGGCCAAGAATAATGCCAGATTGGCGACATCGCGCGGCTCTATCCGGTCCTTGATCGCAACCATATTAGACCACTCCGCCTCCGCCTCTGGTGTTAGCCATGTCTCCAGCTGTCGGTCAGTAACAACCCAGCCCGGAAGGATGGCATTTACGCGGATATGATCGATGCCGTATTGCCGCGCCAGGGCCTTTGTCAGGCCAAGCAAACCGGCCTTTGCACTGACATAGCCCGGCATTTCTTCGGGACCAAGCAGCGCGTTGATTGAGCTAAAATTGATGATCGATCCACCTCCCGCTGCTTGCATGATCGGGATCGCGGCTTGGCTTGCAAAAAATGTTGCATCGAGATTGACCGCCATACATTGCCGCCAGAATTCAGGCGTCACGCTAAGCGGAGCGTGACGGGTATCATTGGCAACATTATTGATAAGGATATCGAGCCGACCGTGCAGTGTATGTGCAGCACATACCGCCGTTTGTAGCGCAGCCACATCGGTCACGTTGACATGGGTGTAATCAACGCGCAGTTCATCCGCCAAAGCCGCGCCTGCCTCATCGGCTATATCACAAAAGCTAACCAGCGATCCCTGCTCAACAAAAGCACGCACCAGTTCAGCGCCAATACCCGTTGCCCCACCGGTGATGAAAACAGAACGCCCTTTAAGGGCCGGATAAACCGCGCCCTTCAATGTGGTTCTCGTAACAGAATTGGGTAGCTCAACGTAAAGTCATCCGGTTCTAAAGATTTGGAGCGGGTGAAGGGAATCGAACCCTCGTATTCAGCTTGGGAAGCTGCTGCTCTGCCATTGAGCTACACCCGCACGTTACATGGTATATAAACGCAATCCATTGCTTTAGCTACGCCTTCAATCGCGCCGCATGCCAAGAAAGATGCTGCGGCATAAAGGTCGAGATGAAATAATAGCTATGGTCATAACCCGGCTGCATCCGCAGAGTCAGAGATTGCCCAGCCTTCGCGCACGCAGCTTCGAGCAGTTCGGGCTTCAATTGCTCATTCAGGAAATTATCCGCCGTCCCTTGATCGACCAAAATGTCGGGCACGCGTGCACCGTCCTCAATCAGGGCACAGGCATCATATTCGCGCCATGTCGCTTGGTCCTTACCCAGATAGCCGCCCAGCGCCTTATGCCCCCATGGGCAATGCAAGGGTGAGACGATCGGGGCAAAGGCAGAAACGCTTTTGAAGCGGTCCGGATTGCGCAAGGCAATGGTCAACGCGCCGTGGCCACCCATAGAATGTCCGGTAATCGCTTGCGCACTCATATCTGCTGGGAAGTTTGCAGCGATAATCGCGGGCAGCTCTTGCTCGATATAATCCCGCATCCGGTAATGCTGTGCAAACGGCTCTTGCGCGGCGTTGACATAGAAACCTGCACCAAGGCCGAAATCATATGCGCCTTCTGCATCATCAGCAACGCCTTCGCCACGCGGGGATGTGTCGGGTGCCACAAAGATAAGGCCCAGTTCAGCACAAGCTCTGCGAAACTCGCCCTTATCGGTGACATTGGCATGGCTGCAAGTCAGGCCGGACAGATACCAGACCACAGGTAATCTGGTGCCCTCGGCATGCGGCGGTACATAGACCGAGAAGGTCATGTCGGTTCCGGTTGAGGTAGAGGCATGTTTATACACGCCTTGAACACCGTTATAGCTAAGGTTATTCGAGAGAGTTTCAAGTGTCATGTGGTTTCCAATATGGGTATACCTGTTACCAACGGATCATGACCCCAGCTCGCGAGAACGCGAACCAATCCTTTACTGGCCAGTGTCATTGTTGCCGTATTGCGTAACGGATGAACGTTAATCTGGTCTGCCACAGCTAGACTTTGTTCAATAACTACCTGCACATCGCCACCAATATCATTAATAGCGGCCAGCGGCGTAACAGATCCGGGGGTGACGCCAAGTAGGCGTTCCATATCCTCCGCCTTGCCAAAGCTAACCCGTTTGCTGCCAATGAAGGAGGGCAGAGCTTTCAAATCAATGCGGGCTTGGGCAGGAACAGTTACAAGCCAAAACTGTCCGCCAGCGTCCTTGAGGAACAGGTTTTTGGTATGGCTTCCCGGCAGATCGCGGTCGACCCGCTGGCTTTGTTCTGCGGTAAAAACCGCCTCATGCTCCATGACTGTGTATGCGATATCCAGCGCATTCAGATCGGCATAGAGGCGGTCTTGCGTGTTCATGCCATCCGGTGCAATGCGCAAATCTTGTTGCCCGATGGATCTCGCAAATAGGCAAGATAGAGTTTGCCGTTTGCACTTTCACGAACGCCAGGAGGATCTTCGCATGTGGTGCCGCCATTTGCGACCCCCGCCGCGTGCCAGGCGTCCGCTATGTCAGGGGTGGCTGCGGCAAATCCAATAGTGCTGCCGTTAGCGTTGCACGCCGGTTCACCGTCAATCGGTTTGCTGAGCGAGAATATGCCTGCTTTGTCGAAATAAAAGCAGCGGCCTTTGTCGTCGATTGTACCGGGGCGGTATCCCATCGCGCCAAGCACCGCATCATAAAACGTTTTTGATTGGGCAACGTCATTGGCGCCGAGCATGATGTGGCTAAACATAGTCATTAGTTTTTTCCTTATTGAACAGGCGGAGTAAAGGCGCAAATTTTATTGCCGTCCGGGTCGCGGAGATAGGCGCCGTACATTTTCATTCCGCTGCCATCGCGTATCCCGGGTTCACCGTCACAGGTGCCCCCATGTGCCTTACCGGCCGCATGGAACGCATCGACGACTTCTTGGTTGGATGCCTTGAACCCAATCGTGCCGCCATTGGCGTGGGTAGCATTATTACCATCTGCTGGAGCACCAACACCAAAATGGCCACCATCGTGCGAATAAAAAGCGCGGCCGTTATGTGCTTGCCCGGCGGGAACTCCCAGCGCGCCTAATGCTGCATCGTAAAAGGCCTTCGACTTTTCAAAATCGTTGCTGCCGACCATGATATGCGTGAACATCTTTTTCTCCTTATTGAGCAGTTAAAACACAACGACGCTTCGGATGCTTGTTCCTGCGTGCATCAGGTCAAAGCCTTTGTTGATTTCATCAAGGTTCAGGACATGTGTTATCATTGGATCGATCTGGATAATACCGTCCATATACATATCCACAATCTTGGGTACGTCGGTCCGGCCCTTTGCTCCGCCAAAGG
>JAYUPC010000165.1:0-55460 GCA_043760355.1 Sphingomonadales bacterium | reverse complement strand
AAGGCACGTCATCTGGTTTGCGCGTAGAGCTTAGCTATCGCTTTGCAGACGCGATAAATTCCCTATATTCCAACTGTGTCTGTTTCGCTTCCTCCCATAATCACTAGTTGGTTTGCCGCACGAGGGTGGGCCCCACGGCGTCACCAGTTTGAGATGTTGGATGCGGCCGGTGAAGGCCGACATGCCTTGTTAGTTGCAGCGACAGGCGCTGGGAAGACGCTTGCCGGGTTTTTGCCGACGTTAAGCGAACTGATTGCGGAGCCTGTTGATGGCCTCCACACACTTTATATCTCGCCCCTAAAAGCGCTTGCGGTTGACGTACAGCGCAATCTGCTGACTCCGGTCGAGGAAATGGGCTTGCCTATCCGTATCGAAACCCGCACCGGAGATACGCCGTCAGACCGTAAGGCGCGCCAGCGAAGCAAGCCACCCCATATCCTGCTCACCACGCCTGAATCGCTGTCGCTATTGCTCAGCCATGAAGACTCGATCTTTATGTTTGCAAATCTGCGCCGCGTTATCATTGACGAGGTTCATGCCTTTGCCAATGGCAAACGTGGCGATCTGCTGAGCCTTTCGCTTGCCCGGCTCCAGAGCCTTGCCCCGCAGATGCAGCGTGTTGCGCTTTCCGCAACGGTGGCTGATGCCGACAGCTACCGTGCGTGGCTTGCACCTTATGGCGATATCGATACCGTGCGGCTGGTTGAGGGCGAAGCTGCCGCTGATCCCGATCTAACCATCCTCCTGCCCGAGGGCCGCGTGCCGTGGGCGGGGCATAGCGGGCTCTATGCGATCCCCCAGGTGCTCGCTGAAATCGCCCGCAACCACACGACTTTGGTGTTTTGTAATACGCGCTTCCTTGCCGAGTTTACCTTCCAGAAATTATGGGATGCTAATGAGGATAAGCTTGCCATTGGGATACATCACGGGTCGCTGTCGGTCGAGGCGCGGCGCAAAATTGAGGGAGCTATGGCACAGGGCAAATTGCGTGCGCTTGTCTGCACCTCTTCGCTCGATCTGGGTGTCGATTGGGGCGATGTTGATTGTGTGATCCAGATGGGTGCGCCTAAAGGATCATCCCGCTTGCTACAGCGTATTGGCCGGTCAAACCACCGGATGGATGAACCCAGCAAAGCGATCCTGATCCCGGGCAACCGGTTTGAATTTCTGGAGGCGCAAGCCGCGTTTGATGCCATTGCCGTTGGTCAGCGTGACGGAGAAACCTTTCAACCAGGCAGTCTTGATGTCCTTGCTCAACATATCATGGGCCGTGCCTGTGCGGGGCCATTTGACGAAGCCGAGATGCTTGACGAGGTGCGTTCGGCGCTTCCCTATAGCGCGCTGGATGCAGAGACATTTGCCCGCGTTATCGCGTTTGTGGCGACGGGCGGTTATGCGCTCAAGGCCTATGACAAATACCGTAAGCTCGCGCCCGATGGACCTTCTTCTGGCTCTGGGGGCCGGTGGCGATTGGCTCATCCTCAATTTGCAGCACAACACCGGTTTAATGCTGGGATTATCGTCGATGCGCCCATGCTCGATGTGCGGTTCCGTAATGGACGGTCGCTTGGTCGCGTCGAGGAAGGGTTCGCCGCCACTTTGTCGCCGGGCAATAACTTCACATTTGCCGGGCTTGCTCTGGAAGTGGAGAGTATCAAGGACCTTGACCTGATTGTCCGTGC
Organism: Sphingomonadales bacterium; assembly: GCA_043760355.1. Lineage (GTDB taxonomy): Bacteria > Pseudomonadota > Alphaproteobacteria > Sphingomonadales > Sphingomonadaceae > Sphingorhabdus_B. Next base: position 53,778 of record JAYUPC010000165.1, on the reverse strand, counting down.
TGCAAAGAAAGCGAGCACCAACATCCCAAGCTATATGGGCGCACGCCTGCCGCTGACCACGCATCTCGCAAGCCGTGTGCGGGAGATGCTGACCGACCGTGCGGGCTGGGTGCGTTTTCCCGATGATGTCCGCGAATGGCTGGAGATGCAGGCGTATCGCAGCCAGATGCCCGGAGCTGGGCAGTTGCTTGTCGAGACATTTCCACATGAAGACCGGCATTATATGGCGGTATATCCGTTCGAAGGTTGGAATGCGCATCAATCTTTGGGAATGCTGATTACCAGGCGTATGGAGAGCCGGGGGCTGCACCCGATGGGCTTTGTCGCCAGCGATTATGCACTGGCCGTGTGGAGTTTGGAACCGATCACCGACCCTGCGCCGCTTTTCTCCGCCGACATATTGACCGACGAGTTCGTTGATTGGGTTGAGGGGAGTTATTTGTTGAAACGAGCTTTCCGTGAAGTTGCTGTGATTAGCGGGCTTGTCGAACGCCAGCATCCTGGCAAACGTAAGACCGGGCGGCAGGTAACGTTTTCGACAGACCTGATTTATGATGTGCTGCGCAAATATGAACCCGATCACCTTTTGCTACAGGCGGCATGGGCAGATGCGCGGGCGAAGATGACCGATGTTGGCCGCTTGGGTGACCTGCTTGACCGTGCAGCAGAGACCATGTTGCATGTGCCACTTGACAGGATCAGCCCGATGGCCGTGCCGTTAATGGTCATGATCGGCAGGGAGAGCGTGGCGCAAGGGTCGGTCGATGATGCGTTATTGATGGAAGCAGAAACATTGGCGGGGCTCGCAATGACGCCTTGACTTGCTTGGTCACCGGTTAAGGCGTAATCTGTTTGCGGAGGATCAGGTCATGGCATACCATAATAGGCGGGGCAGGCGTTTAACCGGCATAGTTGCGATGGTGATTATGCTAAGTGGACCGGCATATGCGCAATCCCCTGAAACCATCGCAACATCTGAATTGGCGGAATTGCCTGCTATTCAGGAATTCATCATTGATCGCAGTGACCGGATGACCGTACCAGTCCGGATCAACGGAGCAGAGCCTGTACCTTTCATCGTTGATACGGGCTCTGAACGCACCGTGATTGCTAATGATCTGGCACAACATCTGTCGCTTGAGGTCGGACCTGATTTGACCTTGGCGACGATCACCGGCCGGGTTCAGGTGAACTCTTTTATAATCGAAAGTCTGACGACTTCGGTGATCGATATGGGTGTGATTGAAGCCCCGGGTCTCGAACGCCGCAATCTGGGGGCTTATGGCTTGCTCGGCATTGATAGCCTTGAAGACCGCAAAGTGTTACTTGATTTCAAGAGGCAGAAGATGGAGGTCCTGCCTTCGCCCTTAAAAAAAGGCCGCTCAAGTCTTGAAAACGGTATGATCGTCGTGCGCGCTACCCGGCGGGCGGGACGGATGATCCTGTCTAATGCGAAAATCGGCAGTTTTGAAATCGATGTCATCTTGGACACTGGCGCGCAAAGCAGCATGGGCAATGCAGCTCTGCGTGAAAGATTGCGGAACCGGGACCGGCTTTATGATTATAAGCAAGTTAATTTGCGCAGTGTGACCGGTGAAGATGCTGTGGGCGATTTCACCCAGATCAGGGGGGTCGAAATTGGCGGGCTTTCCATTCGTGATTTGCCGATTACCTTTACCGACAATTATGCCTTCAAGGCTTTGAAACTGAATTCACGTCCGGCCATATTGCTTGGCATGGATGCGCTTAAACTATTTGACCGCGTGGTGATTGATTTTGCCAATCGCAGGGTCGGGTTTGATCTGCCAAATTCGGTCAGGGGCGCGGGCACGCAAAGCTATTCATTTTAATCAGGGCAGTTTGCCGTTATAGACGGAATATAACAGTTCTGGATATTCATGGCTTTTTTCAACTTTGGTGGTGCGCAGTTTCAGGTTGTCGGGGATGCAGCGCTATATTGGCCAGCGCACCGTGCACTGATTGTTGCCGATCTACACCTGGAAAAGGCGAGCAGCTATGCGACGCGTGGCCAGATGTTGCCGCCCTATGACAGCAGGGCGACTTTGGAATTGATTGCCGATTTGGCGCAAGAATATGATGCAAAGGCGGTGATTTGCCTTGGCGACAATTTCCATGATGCTGCTGGTGAGGCGCGGTTGCAGGGTGATGCTGCGGCCCTGTTGCAATCCATGACGCGCGGTTATGATTGGACCTGGATTACGGGAAATCATGATCCAGATGTTGCTGCTCTTTGGGGTGGCAACGTGGTTGTTGAACGGAGTTTGGACGGCATCATGCTGCGTCATCAGGCGGAACCGGGCTGGAACGGTCCAGAGATTTCCGGGCACTTCCACCCAAAGCTTCGCATGACAATCCGGCGGCGCAACGTTTCAAGGCGGGCTTTTGTGATAAACGATACAAAGATTATCATGCCAGCTTTTGGCGCGCTGACCGGCGGGATGGATGCCAGTGATCCAGTGATTACGGCCGCAATGGGTGGCGCAACCACACATGCTTTGGTGCCGGTAAAAGGGCAGTTAAGCAGATTTGCGTTACATAGCGCGTTTGCCAAATAAAGCCGTACCAACCCGCACATGTGTTGCACCCAGCATAATCGCGGTGGCAAAATCCGATGACATTCCCATACTGAGTTCGGCCAGATTATGTCGTGCCGCAAGTTCGGCAAGAAGTGCAAAATAAGGAGCTGGCTCAACATCGGCTGGCGGGATGCACATCAGCCCCTCAACAGGAATGTTCTCCGTCCGGGCAGCGGAGATAAGTGCTGGCAAACCGGCAATAGCGCAGCCACCCTTTTGTGCTTCATCACCAATATTAACTTGGATAAAGCACGGTATCTTGCGGTCGGCGATGCGCATTGCTTTACCTAGAGCCATGACCAAAGACAGGCGATCCACACAGTGAATGGCGTCAAATACTGCAACGGCTTCATCCGCTTTGTTCGATTGCAGCTGCCCGATCAGATGCAGTTTGACGTCAGGATATTCAGCGCGCAGTTCAGGCCATTTGGCGGCGGCCTCTTGCACACGGTTTTCGCCAAACAAGCGGTGGCCTGCATCAAGCAGCGGCCGAATTTGGTCCACATCACGGGTTTTCGATACGGCGATCAAATGCACATTTTCGGGCTTGCGATTGGCCAGTTTTGCTGCGCCTGCAATTTCGGCGTGTACGGTGTCTAACGGACTGATAGATTGGGAGGTCGCATCGTTCATAATGCCGCGCTATAGGGCAGGGGATGAACCGCCGCTACAAAAACAAACATCCATACCCCCGCGTCTGGTTGATGACCGATCCGCGGTTTGGTGGTGAATTGCTGGCGGCGGTGCAGCGATTGCCTTTCCGGTCTGGCGTCATATTCCGGCATTACAATCTGGATGTGCAAGCGCGCCATGCCCTTTTTCTGCGTGTCAAACGGATATGTGTGCGGCGCGGACACAGACTTTTGCTGGCAGGTACGGAACAACTGGCACGCAAATGGCACGCTGATGGTTTTCACAATGGCACTGCCCCGCGCACTCAATCCAAAGGGTTATTGCGCACCGCGCCGGTTCATTCGCCAAAGGAAATTGCACGGGGCAAGCGTATCAAAGCCGACTTGTTGTTTCTTTCGCCGATGTTTTCCACCACATCACATAAAGGCGCAAGGCCACTTGGGCGGTACAGGTTCATGGCATTAGCTTCTTCATGCCAAGCTACGCCGGTTATCGCTCTGGGCGGCCTTAACAAACAGCGCGGGCAAAGCTTGAACGCGCGGTGCATTTATGGCTGGGCCGGTATTGACGCATTTAGGGGCTGTTGAGATTCAGTTGATGCTGGCCTGCAAATGCCGATTTCCCATGCTTCTGGTGCTCACATACATTAAGTAAGCTGCGCTCCGGGTCATGAAAAACCAACATTTTCGGCAAAGTCTGAGCTGAATCTCAACAGCCCGTAGAGTGATATCAAGCTAAATGAAATAATTTGACGAATTGGAACACAGTCAAACAGTCTAGCGGATCAAATATGAAATACGTTAGAAGCGGATTTTGGTTCCGACATATACGGCTTCGTTATCTTTCGCATTATCTGATTGCGGGATAACCCGGTCACGTTCGCTGTTATAACGCACCCCTGCGGTCACATCGATCTTACGCGAGATTGAGAAGCTGCCGCCCAAATCAACCTTATAGTCGCCTGCTGCCGCATTGCCGCGCGGGCTAGGCGCTGTTTCGCGGGCTTTGTCGAGCGTTACATTTGTGTTGAACCGGCTTGCAGGTTTCTTATTAGCGTCATCAAGGCGGAAATTGCCCTGAGCGGTAAGATCGCTAAGTGGAGCTGGAGGAGCAATTCTTTGTGTCTTAGGTAAAACGAATCCCTGCCAACCCCGCGCAGCACTCAACCGAAAATCTGATGGGTTGAGCCGCACGCTTTTGCCAGCACCGGGTTCCATCGCACCAAGGATATCACGCACAGAAATCGCATTTGCTCCCACTAGGGAATCGGTACGCGCTGCAACCGTCATTGTCCGACTGCGACTCGCACCCATGCCTGCGGGGGTGAAAGGAAAGCGGCTGCTGCCTACTGCTTGTAACCGTGTATCAAGCGTTCTGGCGAATTTTTTGGCCAATCGGCTGTCCACACCAGCAGGTGTAAATGTACCAATTAAAGGTTTGAAACTGCTGTCAATTTTTGCAGCAAAGGCAGGAAAAAGAACTGGCGAAAACGCAAGCGATCCAGCGGCCAGCAAGGATGCTGTCCATGCGGCATAATTACGCCCGGATGTTTGCTTCAACGTCATTACAAATTACGCACTCTCTGTTCTAACATTATCTATACGCCTCAATTGCTTTGTACAAAAGGATATTGCGGCGAACGCATGTAATTTCTGCTGTCTGTTGCAAAAGGCCCACACCCCTATGGCATGTAATTTATGACCTAACCCGTTCAGTACCCAGAAAGCTTGCCCCTGCGAGCTTGCCTAGTCAGCAAAGCCGATATAGAGGCTTGTTATGTTATTTTTAGCGCAAGGATAGATCATGCATTCCTCCCGTATTGCCCTCATTCTGGCCTCAGGTGCCTTGCTTGTTAGCACCCCTTTGCTAACAGGTTGTGCCAAACAAGAGCGTCCCAAAACCGATATCGCGGCATCACAAGTCAATACGATTGGTGTGAACAGCTATCTTTGGCGGGCTTCGCTTGATGCGCTGTCGTTTATGCCACTCGTGCAAACCGATTCGGCTGGCGGTGTGATTGTAACCGACTGGTATGTTAACCCGCAGACCCCGAATGAACGCGTTAAGCTGACGGTATCGATCCTCGATCAGGACTTGCGCGCCGATGCGTTGCGTGTTGCGGGTTCGCGGCAAGTTGCGCAGAACGGTGGGTGGGTTGAGGCTCCTTTACGCGCCGCCACGGTGCAGAAGATGGAAGCTATCATCCTGACCAAGGCACGTGACCTTCGCCGTTCGGCTATTGCTGGATAACACTTATGGAAGATCAGGGACGCTTTAATCCGCACGTCGCCGACGCGCGGTGGCAAAAGACTTGGGAAGATAAGGCGACGTTTGTTGCCGATGATCTGTCCGAAAAGCCACGCGCCTATGTGCTGGAAATGTTTCCTTATCCGTCGGGCCGGATCCACATCGGTCATGTCCGCAACTATACCATGGGCGATGTGCTGGCGCGCTATAAGCGGATGACCGGCCATGAAGTACTGCACCCGATGGGCTGGGATGCTTTTGGAATGCCAGCGGAAAACGCGGCGATGGAAAAGGGTGTGCATCCCGGCGGTTGGACCCGCGACAATATCGCCAATATGCGAAAGCAGCTGAAACGCATCGGTCTAGCGATTGACTGGACCCGCGAACTGGCGACGTGCGAACCCGATTATTACGGGCATGAACAGGCGCTGTTTCTAAAACTATATGAGGCTGGCCTTGTTTATCGCAAGGAAAGTGCAGTTAATTGGGATCCGGTCGATATGACCGTGCTCGCCAATGAACAGGTGATCGACGGCAAAGGCTGGCGATCGGGCGCACCGGTCGAAAGGCGCAAACTTAGCCAGTGGTTTTTGAAGATCACCGACTTTGCCGAGGAGCTGCTCGAAGGTCTGGGCGCGCTTGAAAGCTGGCCTGACAAGGTACGGTTGATGCAGGAAAACTGGATCGGCAAGTCAAAGGGGCTGCAATGCAAGTTTTCCTTTGTCGGCAGCAGCGACGGCATCGACGTGTTCACCACACGTCCCGATACGATGTTCGGCGCTAGCTTTGTCGCCATTTCGGTCGATCATCCGGTCGCGCAGAAAATGGCGGCGAATGCACCCGCCTTGCAGGATTTCATTGCGCAGTGCCACAAGGGCGGAACGACTGCGGCGGAGATTGATACGGCGGAAAAGCTGGGTTTCAACACCGGATTGTCGGTCGAACATCCGCTTGATCCCAGCTGGCACTTGCCGGTCTATGTCGCTAACTTTGTGCTGATGGATTACGGCACCGGCGCGGTCTTCGGGTGTCCGGCGCATGACCAGCGCGACCTTGATTTTGCGCGTAAATATGATCTGAGCGTGACCCGCGTTGTGGCGGACGGCGATGAGACGGACAGCGATTTCCGGGGTGATGTCGCTTATACCGGCCCGGGCAAAATCGTGAACTCGCATTTCCTGAACGACATGACCATCGACCAAGCCAAGGCCGATGTGATTGCCAAGGCCGAACAAGACAATTGGGGTCAGGGCCAGACGCAATACCGTCTGCGCGACTGGGGCGTATCGCGGCAACGTTATTGGGGCACACCGATACCGTTTATCCACTGCGATACGTGCGGTGTGGTGCCGGTGCCAGAAGCGGAATTGCCCGTCGTCCTGCCCGAAGATGTCAGCTTTGATATTCCCGGCAATCCTCTTGACCGGCATCCGACATGGAGCAAGGTTGATTGCCCGTCATGTGGTCAGACGGCACGCCGCGAGACCGATACGCTCGACACGTTTGTAGACTCAAGCTGGTATTTCATCCGCTTTGCCAGCCAGCCAAAGGACAAACCGTTCGACCGCACGACGGCAGAAAAGTGGCTGCCGGTGGACCAGTATATTGGCGGGGTTGAACATGCAATCCTGCATCTGCTCTATGCGCGGTTCTGGACACGGGCGCTCAACCGGATCGGTATGATTGATGTGAAGGAACCGTTTGCGTCGCTGTTTACGCAAGGGATGGTGACGCATCAAACTTACAGCGTTAACCGACCTGCTACAGAAGCCGAATGCAATGCTCTTGGGTGGGAAGGCGGCAGAAATTTTATAGCAGAGTTTCTTTTGCCGGAAGAAGTTGAAAAGCGCGATTCTCAATACTTTGAAATAGCAACAGGGTTGAAGGTAATCGCTGGCCGTATCGAAAAAATGTCGAAGTCGAAAAAGAACGTCATCGATCCCGATCATATTGTCGACCAATACGGCGCCGATGCCGTCCGCTGGTTCATGCTGTCTGACAGCCCGCCTGAACGCGACCTTGAATGGTCGGAGGCGGGGATTGAGGGATGCTGGCGCTTTGTGCAGCGGTTGTGGCGTTTGGTGCTTTCAATTCCTCCCCGGAACGGGGAGGTGGCAGCGCAGCTGACGGAGGGGTCCCATCTGTCTGAAAACTCTGCTGCTGACGATAGCGGGCCCCCTCCGTCCGCTCGAGCGGACACCTCCCCGTTCCGGGGAGGAATTGATCTGGCCCTCAACCGCAAGGTGCATCAAGCAACAGCTGGCATTGCGACCGATATTGAAGCGCTGTCGTTTAACAAGGCGGTGGCGAAGATATACGATCTGGCCAATGCCATCGAGAAAGCCACCCCTTCGGCTTCACGCGATAATGCCATCCGGACGATCACGTTGCTCGCATCGCCCATGGTCCCGCATCTGGCTGAAGAGGCGTGGACAAAGCTTGGCGGCGAAGGCTTGATCGCCGATGCGCCTTGGCCAGCGATTGATCCTGCTTTGCTCGTCGAGAGCGAAGTTACGATTGTGCTGCAAGTTAAAGGTAAAATTCGTGACCGGGTTGTTATTCCGAAAGATATGCCTGATCTTGAAGTTGAAGCAATGGCTCTCGCCAATACAAATATTCAGATAGCTATGAGCGGGGTCACTGCAAAAAAAGTGATTGTTGTTCCTAACCGTCTAGTCAATATTGTGATATGAAAAATGAAAGCAGTTTAAATCCAATCCGTCATGCTGAACTTGTTTCAGCATCCATCGTGCCGCAAAGATTCGCCTTTCTTGCACGATGGACCCTGAAACAAGTTCAGGGTGACGTAGTGAGTATATGATATGACCCGTGCTCTTGCCCTTTTGCTATTTTGCGCCACGGTGTCAGGTTGCGCGCTGCAACCGCTTTACAGCGGCGGATCGGCTGGACCGGTTGCTGCAACACTCAAATCGGTCAGCGTTGATCCGATTGAGGGCAAATCGGGCTGGCTCGTGCGCAATGCGCTCAATGACCGCCTGTCTGCTGCGGGGGCAGCCGCACCACGTTTCCGTTTGGTGGTCAAGCTTGATGACCAGATTGAGGGTTTTGGCGTGCGCGCCGATGATACCGTCACCCGCGAACGGCGGACACTGCGCGCGCGCTATCAACTGATTGATAATGTGACAAATGAAACCGTGCTGGACGCGACCGCCGGTTCGGACGCGGGCATTGACGTGGTTAGTTCGGAATATGCGACGATAGCGGGAGAAAACACCGCGCTTGAGAACCTATCGCAAAAGATTGCCGAGCAGATTGTAACGCGGCTGTCGCTTTACGCCCGGGATCAACAATGAGCACAGGGCAAAAATGAGCTTTGGGGCGCGCGGGACCAAATTAAGCGAAGCCGACTTCATCGCGGCGATCACCAAGCGCCCTGACATCCGGCTGTTCCTTGTTTTCGGGCAAGACGAATCCGCAATCGCCGATATAGCTGCCCACCTTGCTGCGCAGCTGGGGCCGGACGCCGAAAGGATCGACATCGACAGCGACAAGATCCGAAATGATCCGGCACTCCTTTCAGACGAAGCAAATTCGCTCTCGTTGTTTGGCAGTAAACGTTACATCCGCATGAATGTCCGCCGCGAAGAAGGGCAGGCAGCGTTTGAAAATTTGTTGGAGGGCGAGTGCGACGGTGCGCCGGTGATAGCGACCGCAGGGAACCTTACCAAGGCCAGCAAGCTACGTAAACTTGCCGAAAGCCATAAACGGGCGATGGCGTTTATTTGCTATGTACCCAGTGAAGGTGAAGCAGCCGCCGCTGTGATGAAAATGGCGTCGGTTGCCGGACTAAAGTTAGACCGCACGCTCGCCGCCCGAATTGCGCGCTATACGGGCCAAGACCGCAAGCTTGCGGCGATGGAGGTCGAAAAACTCGCGCTCTATTATGACGCAGCACCCGACAGGCCGCAGACCGTGGAGGTTGCTGCGTTTGAGGCACTATCTGCTGAAACCGGCGAAGAAAATGTACAAGATTTGGTCAACAAAGTCATGGGTGGACAGGTCAAGCAACTTGGTATTGAGCTGATGACGGCACGGCAAATGGGCGTTGATGCGATACGGATTACGCGCGCAATGCAGCGGCGCGCCAGTATGTTGGCTGGATTGCGGGCGAAGGTTGATGGCGGCGCGTCGCCTGCTTATGTTGTCGAGAATAACCGGGCGATATTTTATAAAGAGCGCGGTGCATTTACGCAGCAGCTTATGTGCTGGCCATCAAAACGGCTTGCCGGATTGAACGGTCATTTGATCGATATCGAGACACGGTTGATGGCGGTGAAAGCGGAATTAGGCGTGGTCATTTTGGAACAGGAATTGACCCGGATTGCGAGAGCGGCGGCGCGGGCCAAATAATGTAAGGACCTGACCCGTTACTCATATTCGGCTGTAATCGGTATCCGCCCCCGGAATGTGCCGCTGATATTACCTTTAACCTCCACATTGCCGCCAAAGGCAAAGGTCAATTGCCCGAACGCATCAAGACGCGGTGCTGCGGACAGGTTGGTGCGCAGCCCGGTAATATCGATTTGGCCGCCTGACGTTGATGTCATCTTGATGTTGGACGGCATATCAATCCGAACACTGCGCCCGGGTTCGCCTTTTACAATCGCGGTGCCTGCCAGACCAAAGCCGCCAAGATCGACAAGCCCGCCATCCATGCGTTTGGTTCCGCTCTGCGCGTCCAATATTATGGTGCCGCCGCTTTTGCCAGTTATAGCAGCGCGGCTGAAATCCAGCTGGGTAGTTATATCGATGCTGATCGGAACTTCACTGCGCACCCCGTCACCCGCAGCGGCCAGCAATGGCAGGCACAATACCACCAAAAGGCTGCGAGAAAAGAAGCGGAGATTGGCCATTATACATCCCTGTGCACCCATCTTGGTAAATGCGAGGTTAAAACCTTGACGCAAGGCGCACTAATGCACACATTGTGGTCATGAAGAAAATCGAAAAAGCGGATGCCGAATGGCGCGCACAACTCAACCCGGTCCAATATCATGTGCTGCGTGAAGCGGGCACCGAACCAGCCTCTGCCGCCGGGCTAACGCATGAAAAGCGCGATGGCAGCTTCCACTGCGCTGGATGCGGGACGTTGCTTTTCCAATCCGATACCAAATATGACAGCGGCTCTGGCTGGCCCAGCTTTACTGAACCAGCTGACCTTGAAACTGTAACCGAACACCGTGATGTTGGCCACGGCATGGTGCGTATAGAGGTCCGCTGTGCCGCCTGTGACGGGCATTTGGGGCATGTCTTCCCCGATGGTCCCGCTGAAAATGGCCTGCGCTATTGCATCAATAGTGCCGCACTGGATTTTGATCCTGAATAGGCACTGATAGGTCCTCAAACGACATGTATCGAAAGCGGCTTGTCGCGGCGAAATATTGCAAGTAACAAAGCGCCCACATGGCACGCGCACAACAGATTGGCCCTGTCCGAAAATGGACCGTCCGCCTCCTTAAATATGGCATCATAGCTTCATTGCTTGGCCTGATGGTCCTCGGTATTTTTGTGGCAGTAGCCCGCGGAGAGATTGACAGTTTTGAAGAGCTGAAATCATCACCCAATGGTCAAATGATCCGTGTGCGCGCCGCCGACGGCACAGTGATCCAGACACTTGGGCCAAGCTTTGGCCGCTGGCTAAAGGTAAAAGAACTACCATCCAATATGAAGGATGCGATGGTCGCAGTCGAGGATCGCCGTTTCTATATGCACCCTGGCGTTGATCCCATCGGGATTGCGCGGTCATTTGCAGTGCGGCTCCAGCGTGGCAAATTTTCGCAAGGCGGGTCAACAATTACCCAGCAATTGGCGCGCAATGTATACCTCAACAACAACCGTGAATTTGGCCGTAAAATTCGTGAGATTATTCTGGCTCTGGCAATTGAAACCAAATTTTCCAAGGACCAAATTCTCGAACTCTATCTGAACAAAGTCTATTTCGGGGGCGGCGCATACGGGGTGGACGCGGCCAGCCGCAAGTTCTTCGACCATGGTGCTGAAAATCTGTCACTAGCCGAGTCTGCAATTATTGCTGGTCTGGTGAAAGCACCGTCGCATTATTCCCCGACTGCTGACGCAAAAGCCGCACTTGGCCGTGCAGGTGTAGTGGTTGAGGTGATGCAGGATGCGGGTATGATAACGGCTGAACAAGCCGCCAACGTTAAACCTGCAGAAGTAAAACTGGCGGCTGAACAACCGCAAGACAGTGTCCGTTATTTCACCGATTGGGCATTGCCGCAACTGGACGGACTGATCGAAGAGCGCGAAAAACCTATCGATGTGTGGACGACATTGGACCTTAAGATGCAGCGCGCCGCAACCGCTGCTATTATCGCCAATGTACCACGAGGCTCCCAAGGCGCTCTGGTCACCATCGACCGCGACGGTGCGGTAAAGGCTATGGTTGGCGGCACCGATTATGTAACCAGCAACTATAACCGTGCTGTTACTGCGGTGCGGCAACCGGGTTCGGCATGGAAATTATTTGTTTATCTCGCCGCACTTGAAGGTGGGTTCCGGCCCGAGGATAAGGTTGTCGATGAACCGGTGACCATCGATGGCTGGTCCCCAAAAAACAGCGGTGGTAATTATGCAGGCGAAATTTCGCTCCGTACCGCCTTTGCCTATTCCAAAAATACTATAGCGGCAAAGATCGGTGAGGAAATTGGTACAGGTGCGATTGCGAATATGGCCCGGCGGTTTGGCATTACAACACAGATCAATACGCAACCTTCGATGGTGCTCGGTACATCTGAAACCCGCGTTATCGATATGACCCGCGCCTTTGCCGAAGTCGGGGCAAAAGGCCGCAGCCTGACACCTTATGGTATTAGTAAAGTGACAACGATTGACGGCGATATCATCTACAAAGCAAAAGCGGCAAAATCAGTGCAACTGGTTGAGGAATGGGTTGCCGCCGGGATGACCGATCTGATGCAAACTGCGGTTAATACAGGTACTGGTAAAGGCGCACAGATTGGCCGCCCTGTTGCTGGCAAAACCGGGACGACAAGCAGCAACAAAGATGGCTGGTTCCTAGGCTTTTCCAGCGGCCTTACAACAGGCGTATGGATGGGGCGCGATGATGCCCGTGCCGTCGGCGACCTTCAGGGTGGCAAGGCCCCGGCAAAAGCATTTTCCGCCTATATGCGTGTTGCCGTCTCAGGCCGTCCGGTGGAAAATTTTGCAACCAATGTCACATTCCCCGAACGACTGGACGGAGAACCCGAAATGGTGGGTGATCAAACAGCTGATCCTATCATAGTCGATGAAAACGGGATGCCGATCGAGGGTACGCCCGATAACGGCGGTGAGGCTGGCCTTCCCGACGTAACCGAACCCGAACAGCTTGATGAAGCCTTTATCGACAGAGCAATTGGCCGAAGCCAGAATGAAGAAGTAACGCCGGAACCAGCACCTAAAGTAACGCGCGGCGCTGCAACACCTAAGAACTAGAGCCGGTGCCCTGTACGGTCGCGTTTGGTGGCGAGATAACCTGCATTATGCGCGTTAGCCACAATCTGCAAAGGCAGGCGTTCTATAACCCGCACGCCCTGTGCTTCTAGTCCTGCCACTTTTTCCGGATTATTGGTGAGCAAACGCACCGCATCGATATTCATAAGCCGCAACATATTTGCCGCGATGCCAAAATCTCGTGCATCCACTGCAAAACCCAGCCGCGTGTTGGCATCCACTGTATCAAATCCCTGATCCTGCAAGGCATAGGCGCGGAGCTTATTGATCAAACCGATCCCACGCCCTTCCTGTCGCAGGTAAAGCAGGACACCCCATGGCGCGTCCGTAATCTGATGCAGGGCTTCATGCAGTTGCGGACCGCAATCGCATTTAAGGCTACCAAGGACATCTCCGGTCAGGCATTCGCTATGCAGGCGGACCACAGGCGGACTAACGTCGCGTTTGCCAATCACCAGCGCTACATGATCCGTAGCATCGGCAATCGAACGAAAAGCAATAATCTCGCCGGTCTCGCTTGCTGCCACCGGCAGCTTGGCGCGCGCTGCAATCTTTAGAGTGCCAGCATCGGCAAAGGCGGCAACATCGGCTGGTGTTACACTGTCGGTTATGGTGGCTTCTTCCACCACCAAAAAAGCAGGTAACAATCCGGCATGGCGCGCCAATTCCATAGCGGCATGAGCTGCGGCAGGATCAGCGATGGGTAATGCCGCAAACGGTCCCTTCATCGGATAGCGCATATCGAGCGCCGGATCGGCAATCGCCATTGCAAGTGCTGCGTCCATATCTTTGGGCGCAGATATCATCACAGGAATTGCGGTATCAGCAGCAGCACGCTGGTTCACCAGTTTCAAGGTTGCCGCCCGGCTTGCCGAGATCAGCAAAGCGCTTGCCTGAAACGAAGTCGCTGACTCAACCGCCATCAACGTCAGTCCGGAGATACTCACCGGCCATCCCCGCCTCAACGCATCAATGGCCCGCGCCGCAGCTTTAGGATCACCCTCATTCAAAAAGCAAATTCCGTCATAATCGGTGCGTGGTCGGATGGTTTACCCCAGCTGCGGCAATGTTTGTGGACTTTATGGCTCAGCGCCTTGTCCTTCAGGTCGGGGGTCACCCACATATGATCAAGCCGCCGACCACGATCCGAAGCCTCCCAATCCTGTGCACGGTAACTCCACCAGGTATAAAGCCGCTCAGTGGGCGGGATGAAATGGCGCCCGACATCCACCCAATTCGCAGCGGCCTGTAACCGGTCAAGCTTCTCGATTTCAATCGCAGTATGGCTAACGACATTGGTCAGCTGTTTGTGACTCCACACATCATTTTCTAGCGGCGCGACATTGAAATCACCGGTCAGGATATTGCTACCTTTAAGGCCGCCGGACCATTCGATCATACGCTCAAGAAACCCAAGTTTCTGCGCAAATTTCGAATTTACCGCATCGTCAGGAACTTCACCGCCTGCTGGAATATAGACATTGTCGAGCCGAATTCCGCCATCGAGTTCGACTCCAATATGCCGCGCTTCGCCATTGGTCTGCCAATCGAGCGATTGGTGGTTGCGCAAGGGAACCTTGCTGATGATCGCGACGCCGTGGTGCATCGGCATGCCGTTGACGGCAAAATTACGATAGCCAAGCTGGCGGAATGGTCCTTCAGGGAACTGGTCGTTTACAACCTTGGTTTCCTGCAAACACAAAATATCTGGCGCTTCTTCGCGCAGATAACGTTCGACGATTTCCAATCTGAACCGGACCGAATTGATGTTCCAGGAAGCAATGCGAAGAGTATTAGCCATAGCCAGCCTGCTTAGAGGCGGCACGGAAAGAGGGCAAGGTAGGATTGGGCATAATTAAAGCAAAGCCCTCATCCCGGGGGCATTTGGGATGAGGGCTAAGCTTGCGTTCGTCACGCGGATATCAAAAGCCGAACCAACGCTGTGGGCAACAGGGGGAAAACCACACAATCTGCCGACTTCTGATACACAATATATAAGCGAAGTTTCCTGTCGCTTAGATGAACAAGACCGTTCATCTTATCGGTTTGTCGGTGTCCAGCTTCGCTTCACCGACCATGTTAACGAATACATCTTTATTTGCGGCGAACAGGGCGCGGGTCTCTCCATGTAAAGGCCGAATCTGCGATGCCACCGTTGAATTTTACATTTCCGAGTCGGATACTGGTGCGGTTGTCTTTCGAATCGAGCGCGACCCAGCCGTTCAATGTTAATCCACCCGGTGCACCGGCCTGTTTGACAAATATCATCGTGATAACGCCGAACTCTGGCCTCTTGGCGTCACGTACTTCGACGCTGATGACGTCGTCGGTCGATGTCGGCACAAGCTTACCATAACGCGCCAAATCCTGCCCCGGATCCAAAAGTGCCGCGAGCGGGCTGTTCCGGATGGGCCAGCGTTGCACCTGCTTGACGCCGTAATCAACCATGGTCAGCGCTTTGCCATCGGCAACGATCAGCAGCGGCACGTCTTTTTGATATTCAAACCGAACATGCCCAGGGCGCTTGAGCAACAATTTGCCTGTCAGTGTCTGTCCATTACGGTCGGTCTGCGTGAAGCTTGCCGTCATCGTGCCCACCGCCTTCATATGGGCGACAACACGAGCCATCCTGTCCGATTGCTGCTGCGCCGAAGACGGGGTCAGCGCAATCAACGCGGTGGGCGCAAGTAGGAGGGCGGCTAGATATTTCTTCATAAATCAGTCCTTCTAAACATAACTCTGCCCTATTGATCTTTGTGCTTTGAATAAAGTGTGAACCGGAAATCTTATGTAGCACGCATCCGCCGCACCGCATCCCAGCTAAAGAGTGCGAGCGCGCTCCAGATCAGGATGAAGGCGATAATGCGCGGGGTGGATAGATGTTCCTTATATAAAAACACGCCGAGCAAAAATTGGATGGTGGGGCCGATATATTGGAAAAAGCCCATCATGCTGTAATCCATCCGGCGCGCAGCCGTTGCAAATAACAACAGGGGCGTCGCGGTAATCACGCCGCCCGCCGCGAGCAAAAGCATGATATTTCTGTCTTCGCCCCAACCCACCGGATTTGCATCTTGCGTGAAATAATAAGCAGCTCCGATGGCCATAGGCAACAACAGGCTGGTTTCCACAGCAAGGCCGGGCACTGAACCAATCGGTGCCATTTTGCGCACCAGACCGTAAATGCAAAAACTTACCCCCAAAGTGAAGCTGATCCATAAAGTATCCAGCGCCCCGGCGGCAAGCACAGCAGCGGCAAGGGCGGCGATGCCGACCGCCACCCACTGCGTCCGGTTGAGCCGTTCTCCCAGAAACAAAGTGCCAACAAGAATGTTGAGAAGCGGGTTAAAATAATAGCCAAGGCTTGCCGACAATATCTGACCATTATTTACCGCCCACACATAAATAAGCCAGTTTGAAGACATAAGCAGCGCGCTCAGCACCATCCAACGCAGTGTCGCCCATGTGGCAAGCGCCGCCCTATATTCGGCCAATTGCCCGCGCACTGCCATGATAACGAGTAACAACGGCACAGCCCAGAGTACCCGGTGCGAAATGATTTCAATCGCAGGAACACCGGCCAGCTGCTTAAAGAACAGCGGCATAAAGCCCCAGATCGAATACGCTCCAATGGCAGCAAATACCGCGCCGCGATCCAAGCTGTCCGGTTTTCGAGTGTCAACTTCGTTCAGATGATACCGCCGCCGAGCCATAAGCGAACTGCGCAAATTGCCATCACCACAAGGCAGAAATTACGTCCTGCATTCTTTTCCGAAGCAAAGCCAAAGGCCGCACCGATGCCAGCGATCAGGATGATGAGCCAGTTAAGCCATCCCAAAAGCGGAATGAAACCGACGATTGCGAGAACAAGGGCGATGAGTCCGAGGACGAATGCGATAATATTAGCCATAAAGTCAATCTTATCGCGGGGTAGCGATAGGGGCAAGCAACTTTGCGATATTCTCTTCCCGCCGCATCCCCGGCCCGTTTTGCCGCGATAAAGACGTATGTTGGCGCAGGTTCATTTTCATCTAATTAGGCTTTGGGGCACATAAACAAGAAAGTGATATTATGAAAAAGCTTATCATCGCCGCGACCGCATTTACCTTGATGATGCCGTCCACATCCGCACTCGCGCACAAAAACCACCGTCAGGCCGAACGTATCGATTCCGGTGACCGCGTCTGGCGCGATGATAATGGCCGCTATCGCTGCACCCGTAATGACGGCACAACCGGCATTATCATTGGAGCAGCCACAGGCGGCGTAGTCGGCAACGTCATCGCCGGCCGGGGCAACCGCACAGTCGGTACAATATTGGGTGCCGCAGGTGGCGCTCTGCTTGGCCGCCATATCGACCGGAAAAACTATCGCTGCCGGTGATACAAGCGGCTGAAGACCCGCGGCACTGCGTAAAAGGTCACACTAAAGTCTCACCTGAACGGTTTTGGCCTGAACACATCCTCCAAACCCAGCGTATATGTAAGACCAGCGCGAACCATTTTTCACGCAGAGTCCGGGTTGTAACGGGAGAAAAAGAGACACAAGAGACGAACTATAAGCACGAAACTGTCTCCTTTGTCGCTTTTTCGAGCAGCTTTGCAGCTCCGCGACTAAGGGCTGATAACGCTGCTCACAGCCGGAACAAGGCGACGATATCGGTTTAGCAAGTGCCAGGGAAAACCCTACATTGCAAGGCGGAGGGTGAAGCGTTGGATGGGTAGAGTGGGAACGGTAGGATTTACCTAAAGGCGCTTAAAGAGGGATGTTTGGGATCTGACACGCGAAGCCTGTAAGCGAACATATAATTCGGAGCGTGTCGCCACAATTTGGAGCTGCGCAAACGGAACCATCTACGCAGGTAGATGGAAAATGAAGTCGATTCTGGATCAATGAGGCGTACGGTCTGCCAGTTCTCGGAGCCGAGTTACCGCTTTGGAAAGACTTGCGGAGCTGTTTATTGCATCTTCCAGCCGCCAATCAGATGAAATAAAAGAAGAAAGCAATCTATTATAACCAAGTCCTTGGGAAGCAGCCGCTCCTTTGGCTGCAATGAGCTCGGAACGAACTTCACGCCTTGCGTTGCGTGCAAGATTCAACAGAAATCGTTTAGGATCGTCAAGAGTTTCCGGATCGGTAGGTATTTTGTTTGGACTAATGCCGAGTAGGTTGGCCATTCCATTTCGGTCTGCCAGAAGCCAAGCTTCCGTCTCGCGCACGGCGACTCGAAGTAAAAGGTTTTCCGGAAACGCTTGCCCACCGGACCATTTTTCTATCAAATCCGGCGCACAAGTTGTATCATCGAGGTCGGTCAAAATCAGCACAGGCTCTCGGGTTGCCATTTGACGAAAATTGGGCATTTTTTTAATCAGATAGCCGTTCCCTTGGCGGCCAAGCCGATTTCCAACCATTCCGTTACCAAAAGCTCCATTCACCAAGCGCACGGCGACAGCTTCGCTAAGCTCGTCCTCAGTGGCAATATTCACAAGCAATTTCACAGCCCCAATGCAAGCTGTTCCGCCAACTTGGGCTTAGTAACGGGGAGGATTATCTCGGCGATCGAGAAACCGTCTTCGACGCTCTTCAGTTCTCGAACATTCGGGCCACGAATTGTCGATCCATTTTGGCCAGGCTCGATAATCAACACACCATTGGCATCGATGCCTGGATTGCTAAGGAGTGAATCGCTGTGGGTCGTAATAAGCACCTGGCGTCGTCGTTTTGTCGATTTCCTGACCTGCTTAATCATCAACGGTATCTCTGCAACTATTGCGGAATTTAGCGAAAGCTCTGGTTCTTCAATGAGAAGGAGAGAGTCGCCTTCCAAAAGCGACCATAGCAATCCGATCAGGCGCAAAGTTCCATCAGAAAATTGATCCTCTCGTTGCCACGCACCGCGCGGTCTATGGTGCCTGTAAAGCGCCTTTAGATGAGGGCGGCCAGTCACCCCATCCTTCTCAAATTCGAGTTCTTCGAACTGTGGAACTGCTTTTTGAAGAGCATCGCGAATCTTTTTGAGACGGGAATCTCTGACACGTTGCGATGACCGTGCAATCCGCTCCAAAAAACCCTGTCCGAACGGATCGTCTTCCAAACGCCGCCCTCCAATCTCGTCACTGAATTTGAGAAGTTGAGGAACGAGGTGAAGATAATAGATAGCCGAGAAAAATTCTCCAATCTCGCGAAATTCCTCATTGGTCTGTATTTGCTCGAGATGAGTCTGAGTGAGTCTCGCAACATCCTTCTTGTCGGCTGCTGATGGGCGTTCGAACAATGGTATCTCGTTTCGCCAAACTTCCTCTCGAGAAATCAGTACTCTCTGAGCGCCTTTTCCTTCAGATTTGAACGCCAAAATATACCGCCATTTAACACCGTCGGCGTCTTCAAGTGAAACTTCGATTTCTACTTCCGTATCGTTGCGAGCATGCAAGCACCGCAATTTTGAGAGGCCTCTGCGCTGTGCTATTGCCTTTTGCAGACCGCCGCCCTCAGCCTTGCATATGTCACGCAAAAAGCGAAAAACATCCAACAAATTAGATTTCCCAGATGCGTTTGCACCTAGAATGAATGTCGTATCACTGACTGCAACGTCTGCATCCCTAAAATTTCGCCAATTTTTGAGTTTCAAATTCGTAATGAACATAATGGGTATCGCTTTCCGGTATGGGCGAACATGGCAATTGTCGGCGATGGGGTCAACCGTAACGAATTGGCTGTCATCACTTGCTAAGTTCTGAACCCCGACGCTAACACTCCTTCAACCACCCCATCCGCTACGTTGCCCGACTTTGCAACCGTCCTAGCTGTTACCGATGACTCGGATCATCGATATTGCGCAACGTCTGCGAAGTTGCCTCGCATTCTCCAATCCCTACATTCCGCTCCCCCCAACAAAATCCGTCATCCCATATCTTGAAAATCATCCCGATCAAAACAGGAATGCTTCGGTCCTGCACTCAACTCGCGGCAATCAGCTTCTTGGTGGCATTGGCCTTGGGATCCGCAAATAGCCCCTCGCGCGTTTGCATTTCGACAATCACCCCGGCCTCCATCACTGCAATCCTGTGGGCCAACCGCCTTGCCAGCGCCAGATCATGGGTAATGAACAACAGCGAAAGTCCGCGTTCGGATTGCAGGCGCGCAAATAACTGCGTCACCCCGCCCGCGACCAAGGGATCAAGCGCAGAGGTTGCTTCATCGAGCAACAGCATATCGGGATCAGCCGCAAGTGCGCGTGCAATCGCAACACGCTGGGCCTGACCGCCCGATAAAGCTGCCGGTTTGCGCTGGGCAAAATCGGGGTCAAGGCCAACTTCGGTAAGCAATGCCGTTGCGCGCTCTATCCTTGCGGTTTGATCGATTTCGGGCATCAGCCACTGCAATGGCTCGGCAATGATATCGGCCACACGCCAGCGGGGATCAAGGCTGGCGAGCGGATCCTGAAACACCGGCTGGATCGCCCGGCGGTGCGCGTTGGTCCGCTTGTGGCGCGGCGGCATCAGCGTGCCTTGCCAGCGGATACCACCCGACTGCATCGGTCCGAGCCCGACAATAGCGCGGCCTAGCGTCGACTTGCCCGACCCCGATCCGCCGACCAAAGCGAGAGTTTCGCCCCGGTTCAGGATCAGGCTGGCGTCATCGACGGCCTGTATGTATCCGCGTGCCCAGCCCGGTTTTGGAAAGCGGACATGAATGTTTTCAGCCGCCAGCAATGGTTCACCCGGCGTGGATAAACGCAGCAACGGTTCGGTCAGGCGCGGGGTTGCCGCCATCAAACGCTGGCCATAATCCGAACGCGGCGACAGCGCGACGTCACGCGCGGTTCCTACCTCGGCAACGCTGCCGTGTTCAAGCAAGAGCAAGCGGTCGGCATTGCGTTCAATTCCCGCCAAATCATGGCTGACGAGCAGCATAGCCATACCGCGTTCACGGCACAGGCGGGTCAGCAACGCCATAACCTCTCCGCGCAACGCGGCATCAAGTGCGCTTACCGGTTCGTCTGCGATCAACAATTTTGGACCATGGGCAAGGGCGGCTGCGATTAACACGCGCTGACGTTCGCCACCCGACAGCCGGTGCGGATATTGCGCGAGCCGTTCAGTCGGGCGCGACAGACCAACGTGGTCTAACATAACGATCATGTCTGCCTTTGACGGTTTTGGTCCACCCGTCTGCATGGCGGCTTCGATCAAATGTGCAGCAACTGTCCTGTGCGGTGTTAGCGCGGTCAAAGGTTGCTGAAACACGAAACCCGTTTTCGTGGCGCGAACCGGGCGCAAACTGGCTTCGCTCAATCCGACAAGTTCCTGACCGTCCAGCACGGCCGAACCCCTTGCCACACCAGCGCTCAAGCCAAAGGGCGTCATCGCGGTCATGCTTTTGCCCGCACCCGATGCGCCCGCCAGCGCAACAATCTCACCCGCGTCAATCGTAAAGCTTATGCCATTCACAATGCGTGTGTGCCCGATATCTATGCGCAGGTCCTGGACCGTATAAAGCGCGCTCATCGCCCTGCGGCTCCGGCTAACCGGTCGCGCAGTTTCTCTCCGGCCAGTGTTAAGCAGACGATGATTGTCACCAACACGCCGCCGGGCAACAGCAAAGCGGCGGGCACCATATCCATTTCATCGGCACCTTCATTGACCAGGATGCCAAGCGAGGTCAGCGGCTCTTGCACACCAAGGCCAAGGAAGGATAGGAAGCTCTCAACCATCACGACCTGCGGCACGGTCAGCATCAGATAGGCGACCGCGACCCCGGCTACATTGGGCAATATATGCCGGATGAGTGTCGAGCGTCCCGGCGCGCCTGCGGCCTCGGCAGCCAGCACAAAAGGACGGTTTTTAAGCGCCATAACCTCGCCGCGTACCACCCGTGCCATCGTCAACCACTCAACCGCGCCAATGCCAAGAAACACGAGCAAGATCGACCGGCCAAAGACCACCATGAGCAGGATGACGACAAACATGAACGGCAACGCATATAGCCCGTCGACAATCCGCATCATAAATTCGTCAGTGCGACCGCCAACCCAACCGGCAACTGCGCCCCAAATCACGCCGATCACCAGCGCAACCAAAGCAGCGGCAAGCGCCACCGACATCGTCACCCGCGTTCCCACCAAAAGCCGCGCCAGCCGGTCACGCCCGATATCATCGGTGCCAAGAATATGGCTATGCGACATAAGCGGCGCACGGACACTATCCCAATCAATCGCAGCATGGCTCCACGGTAAAAGCGGCGGCAGTAGCAAGGCCGCAAGCGCGATCAATGCAACGATGATGAGAGGGAGTTTCATTTGAGACGCCTTTTCAAGCGAGAGTTTGCGATGAATTCCGGTTCATAAAAGCCACAAAGAGAATAAGGGAATAGAGAAGGAATCATTTTTGTATCTTGTCGTTTATAATGCGGCGGATGTTCTCTTTGTAAGTGACTCCGCCAAAATTCATCAGCAAGCCGACTCTAGTATTCAAGGACCAATATCGCGGTGCAGCCGATAACCTTGATCCACAAATATTCGCGCCAATAATTCTTTATCCGTGCCACTCACAAGCCTTTTTCCTTATTCACTTTATAGCTTTTATGAACCGGAATCATGCGCACCGCCTGCAACTCTCACCCCTCCCGCATTCTCGGATCGAGCCAGCCGTAAATCAGGTCGGCAAACAGGTTAAACAGGATAATCAGCGCTGCATATAATGTCACCACGCCAAGGACGAGTGGATAGTCGCGGTTGAGCGCGCCTTGCACGAAATAGCGGCCAAGGCCGGGCAATCCGAACACGGTTTCGATGACGACTGCGCCGGTGAGTAAGCTTGCAGCGGCCGGCCCCAGATAGCTGGCCACAGGGACAAGTGCAGGCCGCAGCGCATGGCGGCGCAGTATCGTCAGCGGCGCAATGCCGCGTGCGCGGGCCGCGCGGATATGGTCTTGCCCCAATTGTCCCGCGAGCCCGGCACGTGCGAGTTTAGCTACAGCTCCGGCCACGGGCAATGCAAGTGCGATGACCGGTAATATCAGCCAGGCATAGCCTTCATTTTGCCCCGACACCGGCAACCAGCCGAGCCATAATCCGAAGACCATCGCCAGCAAAGGCCCGGTAACAAAACTCGGCATCGCGGTCAGCAACGTCGCGCCCAGCATCAGCACCTGATCCTGCCACTTACCCGCGCGCACGGCCGCGAGCAGGCCAGCGCTAATGCCCAAGATGCTGGCCAAAACCAGCGCCAACCCGCCAACGAGTAACGAGACGGGCAGGCTTTTTTTAATAAGCTCGGTTACGGTGAAATCGCGGTACACCAAACTCGGCCCGAAATCGCCGTGCGCCAATCGGGAAAGATACATCTCCACCTGTTGCCACATAGGCTTATTCAGGCCGTAAGCCGCCTCCAGTGCCGCGCGGGTTTCCGGGGCCAACGGCCGCTCCCCGTCAAACGGCCCGCCCGGTGCAAAGCGCATGAGCAGAAACGACAGGATAATGATCGCGAGCAGCGTCGGGATCGCCGTCATCAGCCGCCGGGTGACGAGCGTTAGCATTACCGTGTTGGCACCGGAGCGTCGCCCGAATAATCATAGAACCCCCGCTTGACTTTGCGGCCAAGCCATCCTGCCTCGACATATTTTTGCAGCAGCGGCGCAGGGCGGAATTTGGGATCGCCGGTTGATTTGAACAGGACGTTTGTAATCTCTAGGCATGTGTCCAGACCGATAAAATCAGCAAGGGTCAGCGGCCCCATCGGGTGATTGAGGCCCAGCTGGCACGCGGCATCGATATCGGATATGCTGGCAACATCTTCACCGAGCGCAAAGCAGGCTTCGTTTATCATCGGCATCAACACGCGGTTAACGATAAAGCCTGGTGCATCCTGCGCGAATACCAATCGCTTGCCCAAAGCAGCGCCGTACCCCGTCACAACCTCAACCGTGGCATCCGATGTTGCAAGCCCACGGATTACCTCGATTAATCCCATCACCGGCACCGGATTAAAGAAATGCACACCGATAAAACGGCTGGCATCGGGTGCGCTTTGGGCAAGCCGGGTGATCGGGATCGATGATGTGTTCGACGCGAGAACCGCATCCGATGATAATATCTTCCCGACCTCGCCGAAGATCGCACGCTTAATCTCTTCGCGCTCGGTGGCGGCTTCGATAATCAGATCGGCGGCAGCCATCGGCGTATAACAGGCAACGGGCTCGATACCCGCAAGCGTGGAGTCGGCGGTTGTGCGGTCAATCTTTTCCTTTGCAACCAACCGGTCAAGTGCCATGGCTATTCCGGATTTTCCAGCCTGTGCACGTTCAAGATCAAGGTCGGATAAATAGACATGATATCCCGCTGCCGCACTCACCTGCGCAATGCCTGCGCCCATTTGACCCGCCCCTATAACCGCGATAGCGCGCATGATTTGCTCCGTGTAAAATGATCCTATAATTGCCTCTAGCGAAGCAACGTCAAAAGGGCTAGCGTACTAATATGGGGAAGTTGTTATCTGCCACTCTGATGATATTTGCGTCGCTTTTAGCTGCGCCCGTTCATGCTGTGATTCAGCCCAACAAGGTACAGGTTTTCAAAGACTGGGCAGTTGGATGTGACAATGGCGGTGCGTGTGAAGCATTACCCTTGGCAAGTGAAAATGGTGCGATTGAAAATATGGCGCTGGTTTTCAGGCGCGATGTAAATGCTAAGACAATGCCGCGCATCTCGATATCTGGCTTTGTCAGCACTTCGGGCCGGTACACGCTTTTGGTTGATAACAAGGTTGTCGATGTCGGCGCGATATTGCCCGGCGACATGCCGATTGAGTTAACCGGCAAAGACGCAACCAAGGTCGTTAAAGCGATTAAGCGAGGTAAAAGTATAAAGCTCGTCGACGGCGCGGGGACAAAACTGGGTCAGGCGTCTTTATCCGGCGCAACCAACGCTCTGCGGTATATCGACAAAATACAGCGGCCTGTGCCTAGGAAAGCAGGACGTTTTGTTGTGCCGATGATTACTGTGCCGCGCATTATGCCCACTGACAAGATACCAGATACCGGTTCGCTCGTTGCGCTGGCCGAGGGTAGCAGCTGTGCGAAAGACCGCATCGATGTAACGCAAGACACAGCCTATAGCCTTGGAAATAGCAGCAAAGGGCCAAGCGCCCTGGCACTGATTAGCTGCGGCAATGGCGCGTATAATTTTTCAACCGCTGTATTTGTCGGGACACAAGATTTAGGTGGTAAGTGGACATTTGAACCGGCGCGTTTTGATTATGGGCCAGCCCAAAAAAACGGCGCAGGTGATTTGGCCGTACTCATCAACAGCGGTTGGGATAGTGCGGCGCAGAGCATCAACAGCTATTCCAAATATCGCGGCCTTGCCGATTGCGGACGTTCCGAAACCTATGTTTGGGACGGCGATATGTTCCGGTTAACCAACGCCACGGCCATGGATGCCTGTCGCGGAGCCGGTGACTGGATTACCGTGTGGCGTGCCGAGGTAAAACGCACGGGTTAGTCCATGTAACTAAGATTATGATGTTTCCGGTTAACTCGTCATCCTGAACTCGTTTCAGCATCCACCTTGCAGCCAAAATGGAGGCTAGATTAGAGATAGACCCTGAAACACGTTCAGGGTGACGGTTATGTAATAGTACCATTGATCCACCGAACCAGCTTCTACGTATAGGGGCTGGCCAATTTCCGCCAAATCGCTATTGCTCGCGGTTTGTTCAAACAGCTTTGAAAGCCCGTTTATGTCTGCACCCCTCCGTATTGCCCTTGCCGGACTTGGCACTGTGGGCGCTGGTGTCATCCGGTTGATTGAGGAAAACAGTGCGTTGATCGCACGGCGCGGCGGGCGGGCGATTGAGATTGTCGCCATTACGGCGCGCGACAAGACCAAAGATCGCGGCATTGACCTGTCGCGTTACCGCTGGACCGATGATATGGGTGCGATGGCAGTGGCGGATGACATTGATGTCGTTGTTGAGTTGATCGGTGGATCGGATGGTCCCGCGCTTACCTTGGCGCGTGAAACCCTGTCGAACGGAAAGGCATTTGTTACCGCCAACAAGGCGATGATCGCGCATCACGGATTGGAGCTTGCGGCACTTGCCGAAACAAACGGCCAGCCGCTAAAATATGAAGCTGCGGTGGCGGGCGGAATTCCGGTGATTAAGGGTTTACGTGACGGCGCATCAGCGAACCGGATTGAGCGGGTTTACGGGATACTCAACGGCACGTGCAACTATATCCTGTCGACCATGGAAAAAACCGGGCGCGATTTTGATGATGTCCTGAAGGACGCTCAGGCCATGGGTTATGCCGAAGCGGATCCTGCCTTTGATATCGACGGCGTTGATGCCGGGCATAAACTTTCTATTTTGGCCTCACTCTGCTTTGGTACAGAGATTGATTTTGGCGGCGTTGAAGCCAGCGGTATCCGCAAAATCCTCGCCGCTGATATCGCGCAAGCAAAGGCACTGGGTTACCGGATACGCCTGATCGGACTTGCCGAAGTGGACGGCGAAATTGGCGATTCCTGCCTGTTCCAGCGTGTGCACCCCTATCTGATCCGCACCGACCATCCGCTCGCGCATGTAACGGGTGCGACCAATGCGGTGGTTGCCGAGGGGAATTTTTCAGGGCGGCTATTGTTTCAGGGTGCGGGTGCGGGCGATAAGCCAACTGCATCTGCGGTGGTTGCCGACCTTGTCGATATTGCGCGTGGGGAAACCGGTCCTGCATTTGCCATGCCGGTCGGCGAACTAGAAAAGCTCCCCCGCGCCGCTTCTGCACACCGCATGGGTAAAACCTATCTGCGCATGGTTGTTGCTGACCGCCCGGGTGTGCTCGCCGAAATAACCGCTGCGATGCGCGATGCCGGGTTGTCGATTGAAAGCCTGATCCAGCAAGAGGCAAATGACAATGGTTCCGCGCTGATCGCTATGGTTACCCATGCTGGCCGGGAACAAGCAATTACACAGACGCTGTCGGCTTTGGCGGGATCGGAAAGCTTGCTCGGCGAACCTGTGGTGATGCATATATTGGGTGAGTAACAGGTTAGAGCGGGATCGCTCTAGGTAACAAACTCATAAAAATATCCAAACGAGGAAGACTTTATAACCATATAGGCTCTAAAAAGCATTCTAAGGTACCGTACAGGCGCATAATTACCTTCCCGCTACCCAACTAGTCAAATGCAGTCCGCTTCGCTTTAAGAGGCCTTCACGGGGCTTACAGGACATATTGGCAGATATGCGTCATTATACGCAAAACCCATGAGCGATTTTATGAGTCGGTGACCCTAGGGTCTATCTCTCGCTTCTTCGATATCCTCTGGTTCGGGCAGCCCGCGCACCACATCGGCAAAATCAGGCGGCATGGGCGGCGGCGGTTTGCCAATACTCATTGGGTTTTTCGGAAGGACCGTGCAACCGATGTCGATCCCGACCTTCCCGCAACCGCTTTTGTCACGTTCAGCCGCACGGGTCGTGGAAACCGCTTCACCGCGCCGGATACGGTCATTGTTGATCGGACCTTTTGGCAGTTTTTGCCGTTCATTTTCTGTATTGGGACCACAGACCAGTATTTCGTCGCTGTCGCGGTACTTTGGGCATCCATATTGATCGGTTGCGATAGTTCGACGCTGCTTTTCGATTTGTGCGGAAATTTCGGCGTCAGTGCGGGGTTGGGCAAAAAGCGGCGCTGGGGTCACAGCCGGTGTCACATGGGTGAAAAACAATACGGTCAATAGCATTCTCGACAAAGCGCCTTACCTTCCCTATCGCAAGCCTCAACATCATATTGCCCTGTTGCCGTAACGTCCCATTCCCAAAGGACATACTAAGGGCCTGAATTAGGAATAATCAATGACAGTAGCAAGCCAAATCCTTGACCGCGTTCTTGTTTTGGAAATGGTCCGCGTGACCGAGGCTGCTGCGATTGCAGCAGCAAAGCTAATCGGGCGCGGCGATGAAAAGGCCGCCGATGCCGCCGCAGTTGAAGCAATGCGCGCCGCACTTAACGAGCTCTATATGGACGGCACCGTCGTGATTGGTGAGGGAGAGCGCGATGAAGCACCGATGCTGTTCATTGGAGAAAAGGTTGGCTCCGCGATTGGCACAGGTCCCAAGATCGATATTGCGCTTGATCCGCTTGAAGGCACGACAATCACGGCAAAGGCTGGCCCTAATGCGCTTGCGGTGTTGGCGGTTGCCGAAGAAGGCAATCTGTTGAATGCGCCGGATGTATATATGGATAAGATCGCGGTTGGTCCTGGTTACACTCCAGGCATCGTCAATCTCGATAAAACGCCCACGCAAAATGTTGAGGCAGTGGCAAAGGAAAAAGGCGTTGCCCCTGGTGACTTGATTATCTGCGTACTCGACCGGCCGCGTCATGAAAAACTGATCGCCGAACTGCGTGGTATCGGCTGTGGCATCATGCTGATCCCGGACGGCGATGTGGCGGGTGTGATTGCGACGACCGATCCCGATACCACCGTCGATATTTATATGGGCAGCGGCGGCGCGCCAGAGGGTGTGCTCGCTGCAGCAGCACTGCGCTGCGTCGGCGGCCAATTCAAAGGGCGTCTTTTATTCCGTAATGACGACGAACGCCTACGTGCCCGTAAATGGGGGATTGAGGATCTAGACAAAATCTATGATCTTGAAGAATTGGCAAAGGGCGACTGTATTTTTGCGGCAACCGGCGTGACTGACGGGTCATTACTTGATGGCGTAAAGACACTGCGCGATGGGCGTGTTACAACTGAAACAGTAGTTATGCGGGCATCAAGTGGAACCGTCCGCTGGGTTAAGAGCGAGCATCGCGGAAATATGGTTATAGCCGGATAATAAATGGATTAAAGGAACGATGAAACTTTGGACACTACCAGCTTTTGCCCCGATTCTCGTCCTGTCTGGCTGTGTCTCTGCGATAGGGTATGGTGATGTGCCGCATAGCCAGCTTTCAGCTGCACCGCAGTGTAATCCTTCGGCAAAAGATGCGATCGAGGTTGCTGATAAACCTTTCTTTGCCATCACCAGCAGGCGGCCTGATTGCCGCAGGTCGATTATTGACCTAACCAGTTTCCGGTCCGAACAAATGCGCTACGCCCGCTTCGCAACACCAAATAATACATTGATCGCGAAAGGTAAAACTAAGAAAGTTACTCCGATTGCGTTTCAGGATGCAAGCAGATGGTGGGCAGGACTGGCCGATGCCAGTAACGCGCATAAAGGTCGGGTTTTGTTATATGTTCATGGCTTTCGCGAAACATTTGACACAACGAGCGCCGATGCCGCCCAGATTGCACGACTGACCGGATTTGACGGGCCTGTGGTTGCCTATCTCTGGCCTTCACAGGGGGAATTGCTAAGTTACGGCGTTGATGAAACCAATATGTATTGGGATGAAAACAATTTTCGGCGTTTTCTTTCCAAATTGGCCGGGCAGCCCTGGGTAAAGGAAATTATCATTGTATCCCATTCGCTTGGTGCGCGGCTGGTGTTACCGTCGATCGAATATGTTGACCGCAATTCATCAAGTGCGGATGCCAGCAATATCTCGAACGTAATATTGGCTTCTCCCGATATTGACCGTCAGGATTTTGAACGTGACATTGCCGAAGAAGTTTTGTCGGCCCGGCGGGTGAATAATGACCGCAGAATTACGGTGTATACTTCGGCGTCGGATAAGGCGCTTGTTTTGTCGCGGACTATACATGGCTATCCGCGCTTGGGGTCGCCTTATTGTTTTGATCCGTTTGAGCGCCTTGCGCTTAAGGCTAAGGGGCTTCCGGAACGGTGTTACGCCTCAAAATCGAAATATGATGTAACGCCGCAGAAAAGCGGTCTGACGATTATCGACACAACCGACGCAAGTTCAGGCGGTAGCGGCCATAGCGACTATCTTAAGAGTGCCGCAGCCTGCACCGATTTTGCCGCTGTTGTGAACGGAGAAATTGACCGGAAAGAGGGACGGCTACCGACACATTTATCGCATGTATTTAGGCTGCAAGGCCTGAAAAAAGGCGAGAAGATTGATAGCGCAGAGATATGTAAGAGGTTGTGATGTTGCAGATGTTGGAATTGAAGGAAGCGTCACGCAACCTTTGAATCAACACCCAAGATTAACGGATCGCTGCCGCTCATATCTACTGTGCTTTTAAGGATATTCGGGCCTTTACCTGCAGCCTTGTGCTTGAACTTTCCTTCGACCTGACCGCCTGGAGCAATGGTGAGGTTGGTATAGGACACATCGCCAGTGATCCGGGCGCTGGCTTCGATCATCAGCTCCCCGGCTTCTATAGAGCCATCAACCTTGCCAGATAGTCGTGCGGTTTCAGCGGTAACTTTGCCGATAATCATGCTCGATTCGCCCTGGACGAGCGAGCCGCATGTAACATCGCCTTGGACCTTGCCATCGATATGCAAATCAACGCGTGCGCTTAAATTACCCACGATCTCGACATCGGATGCGATCATTGAGAAGGTATGCCCTGAACCGCGCGAAGAACTGTTCACCACTTCACGATTTCGTGTTGGCTGCGGTGCGGACATTTCTGGCGATAGTTTGGATTTCGAGAACATCAGGGTTGCCTTCCAAAAATTTAAGCGGGTTTACGGCCTGACCATTCAGGCGAACCTCAAAATGTAAATGCGAGCCGGTTGAACGACCCGTGCTGCCCATTCGTGCTATTTGTACACCGCGTTTGACCTGTTGGCCAAGCGAAACATTGAAGCCGCTAAGATGCGCATAACGCGTTACCAAACCGTTAGCATGAGTGATTTCCATGCAGTTACCATATCCCGACATAACGCCTGCGTAAGTGACATTGCCATTGGCAGCGGCAAGGATCGGCGTTCCGATGGGGCCCTTGAAATCAAGCCCGCTATGCATTGCGCCAGCGCCGGTGAAGGGATCGTGGCGATAGCCAAAGCCGCTTGACATCAACATAACTGCTGCGGGCATGGATGTTGGAATTCCCGCAAGAGCCCGCTCCATTGAATCCATGCGCTGCAATGCATCAGCGAGCCTGGCAAAGCGTGGGTCGCTAACAGTTTTTTTGCCTTTGCCAAAGAAAGGTATGAATGGACCACCGATACCGGTCTGTGCTTGTGAAGCGAGCGAGTCGGGATTGAGGCCAAATTTGCGGATGGCATTGGCTGCCCGGATTGACCGTTCATTGGCGATACGGGTCAGCCCTTCGGCGTAATGAATTTGTCGTGCTTCAATATTGGCAAGCCCCGCAGCCTCGGGAACCGCAAGGCTAATTTTTTTTGCTGCTTTGTCGGCCTCGGTCACTGTATTGGTAGCGCCAATAGCAGGGTTGGTTCCAAAATGCTGCTCCGAAACGCTCTCAAGCAAATCCTGGCGCTGTTTCAGCTCTTTGGTAACGTCGTCAATCGAACTGCTGTATTTGGCCACACGTTCCTGGGCAGACTGGATACGTGCTTCTTTGCGTTCCAATGCCATACGTTCAAATGAAATGCTGAATTGATTTAGCGCCATGCCTAGTGTGATGACCAGCCACGCTCCAATGACCAAGACCACGACAGACGCAATGCGTCGTTGTAATATAGCAGAAAATCTAAGAAACCGGACTTGACCGTTGGCGCGCATAAAAAACTCGCGGTCAACGAACCAGCTGGCCAACCGATTACGATAATCGGCCCCCTTTGTTAAAAGCGACACATTACGACCCCTTATTATTAATAAGTTCATATCAGAGAGGCATATCAGAGGCGAATCGCAGTTGCATGAGACGTGACGAAATGTGTGTACGACACGGTGAACTGGTAAAAAGACAGCAGATAAAGCTATTTCTTTGTCAATCAAAGTAGTTGTAAACTAACGTAACTGTAGCTCTTAATGCTTTAATACAGTTAGTTAGATAATTATTCAGCAAATACGAATCGCGAGAATATGGTTCTATTTTGACGCGACCTTTTCCTTTCCACGCCTTGCCTCTAACAAGTCCATATGATGACTGAAATAGAACTCCTGATGCTCGACATGACTGCCCGTGCCAAAACGGCGTCGCGGTTGCTCGCGCGTGCAAATGATGCAATGAAAGCTAACGCGCTATCAAAAGCGGCTGCCGCCCTACGTATAGCAAAAGCCGATATTCTTGCCGCGAACGATATCGATATGGCGGCGGGTGCTGCGTCGGGGCTTTCGGGTGCGATGCTTGACAGGTTAAAGCTTGATGAGGCGCGGCTGGAGGGTGTGGCACAGGCGATCGCGCAAATAGCCGCTTTGGATGATCCCGTGGGCGATGTTATCGATCGGCGTGAACGTCCCAATGGCCTTATCATGGAACGAATCCGCGTACCGATTGGTGTGTTGGGCATTATCTATGAAAGTCGTCCAAATGTAACGGCCGATGCCGCCGCCTTGGGCCTGCGTTCGGGCAATGCCGTTATCTTGCGCGGGGGAAGCGAGGCTGTGAACAGCAACAGGGCGATCCATGCGGCGATGGTTTCGGGGATCGTTGCAGCAGGATTGCCAGCCGACGCCGTGCAACTTGTGCCAACACAGGACCGTGCTGCGGTGGGAGCGATGCTGCGCGCACAAGGGGCCATCGATATGATTATCCCGCGTGGGGGCAAGTCACTGGTCGCCCGAGTACAGGATGAAGCACGCGTACCCGTGCTCGCGCATCTCGATGGCATTTGCCATACGTTTATCCACAGTGATGCCGACCCGGATATGGCATTGTCTATTGTCGTCAACGCCAAGATGCGGCGTACCGGGATTTGCGGTTCGATGGAAACACTCCTAATCGATCAAGATTATCCAGCACCTGCGGCATTGGTCGGCGCGCTCATTGATGCAGGCTGCGAAGTGCGTGCCGATGATGGCCTGATGGAACTCGATGCACGTACAGTTTTGGTAAGCGATGAGGATTGGGACACCGAATATCTGGACTCGGTGGTGTCGGCGCGGATCGTTGGCGGCGTGGACGAAGCCATTGAACATATCGCCCGGCACAGCTCGAACCACACCGACGCTATCGTGACAAATGATGAAGCGATTGCCGCGCGTTTCCTGTCCGAGGTCGACAGTGCGATCGTCATGCACAATACCTCTACGCAATATGCCGATGGCGGTGAATTTGGCCTTGGTGCAGAAATCGGCATTGCGACTGGGCGGCTGCATGCACGCGGCCCGGTGGCGCTTGAAGGACTGACGACTTACAAATGGCTGGTGCGTGGTTCTGGACAAGTACGTCCCTGATGGGAAATGGCTTGAAAGCAACCGGGCTTCTTGGCGGATCGTTCAACCCCGCGCACGGGGGACACCGTTCTATCAGCCTGTTTGCTATCGAGGCCTTGGCGCTTGGGGATATGTGGTGGCTGGTGTCGCCGGGCAATCCTCTGAAATCACCCGAAGACATGGCACCACTGACCGCGCGGCTTGCTTCGGCTCGCAAACAGGCGAGACGCAGCCGGATTACCCCATCCGCAATTGAGCGCGAATTTGGCACACATTATACCATCGAAACTTTGCGCAAGCTGGTCGCCCGTTACCCCAAACGCCGGTTTATCTGGATTATGGGAGCGGATAATCTGGTACAGTTTGCGCGCTGGCGCCAATGGCGTGAAATCGCAAAACTGATGCCGATTGCAGTTATCGCCCGACCCGGCTATAATGCTAATGCTATTTCGGCTCCCGTGATGGTTTGGTTCAGGCGATTTGTCCGCCGCCCGGATCAACGGAAAAACTGGACTGATTGGAACGCGCCTGCTTTTGTCTATTTGCGTTTTCGTCCCGATCCGCGTTCAGCCACCGCATACCGGAGGGCCGATCCACACTGGTTTAAGGCATATTCAGGGCGCGCAGTCCGCGACCCCATTACCCGCAAGTTGTTGCGTTAAGGAGCAAAATTGATCGATTCCGTTTCCGTGCCCACTGTCGAGATGACAGGTAAAAAAGGCCCAGTATTAGAGGTTGATGCCCTGCACAGCCTGATCCTCACATCGCTCGACGATGACCAAGCACAGGATGTGATTTCTATTCCCCTCGAAGGAAAAAGCAACATCGCCGACTATATGGTCGTCGCAAGCGGTCGTTCGAGTCGCCAAGTGGCTTCCATGGCGCAGAAGCTTGCCGAACGGATCAAGAAAGCCGGTCGTGCAGCGCGGATTGAAGGCTTGCCAAGTGCGGACTGGGTCTTGATTGATGCAGAGGACGTAATTGTCCATCTGTTCCGCCCCGAAGTACGCAGCTTCTATAATCTGGAACGCATGTGGGCATTTGGTGATGCACCCGATGTGGCAGAAGCAAAGCAGTAGTTTTTAGCGTTGCGCCTCCACATAATAGCGAGGGGCAAAATCGGGCGATGTCCCGAACAAGAACTGGTGGAGCGTTATCTTAAACGGATCAGCTGGCCCACAAAGGTGACCGAGCTGCCCGATAAAGGGGGCATTGTCCCGCCTGTTGAGCCACACAGTCGCACAGTCATGCTGGATGAAAAGGGTGAGCATATCGGCTCATTCGATTTCGCAAAGCTTCTCGAACGTTGGCGCGACGATGGGGTTCGCGAAACCCGTTTCCTAATCGGCGCAGCCGACGGCTTTGGCGACGCTGAGCGTGCCGGTGCGGATAAGCTGATCGCCTTTGGCAAAGCGACTTGGCCCCATATGATGGCGCGTGCGATGCTTGCCGAACAGTTATTCCGCGCAACATCAATACTTGCAAATCATCCCTATCACCGCGAAGGATAAGAGATGAGGTTCGCGATCACATTGTTAGGGCTAAGTCTGTTGCCCGTGATGTTGGCAGCAGGTTTATCTGCGCAGTCGTTAGACGACCAACAACAAGCACTACGTAATGCAAAGGCACGTGCTGCTGCGGCTGAAGAGCGCAGTGAGAACCTGCGGCAAGAGGCGAGTAATGCAGGGCGCGCTGCGGACCGGATCGTTGCGCACCGTGCGGTGTTATCAGCCGAGATTGATGCTGCCGCCGCGCAGATTGATGCCGCGAATGCCCGTATTGCGATTATCGCCCGCCGACAGCGTGCCCAGCAGGCCGAACTGGGTGAACAAAGCGAACCAATGCTGCGCTTAAACGCCGCGCTACAGCAGATGACCGGACGGCCAACCGCACTCATGATGGCGCAACCCGGACAGCGCAGTGATTATGTGCATTTACGCGCTGTAATGGCAACTGTGCAGCCCGAAATTACGAGACGGACAAAGGCACTGCGGCAACAAATTGCGATCCAGAAAGACCTGCGCGCGCAAGAGCTTTTGGCACTCAAATCACTGGGTAATGCGCGCACACGGCTTGGTGCCCAGCGCAGTGCGCTTGCCAAGTTGGAAAATAGCAGCAGGGGCCGTGCCGATAGCCTGTCTGCCGGTGCTGCGGCCGAATTTGAACAAGCCATTGCCCAAGGGGAGAGCGCCCGCGACATTGTCGAAAATATAGATAGCCTGCGTTCAGGAGGAGAGACCGCGGCCGATCTTGCGATGTTAGACGGCCCTGTGCTTCGTGTAGGTGATAGCGCCTTATCGGACAAAGGAAACAAGGCGTATCTTGTTCCTGCAAATGGCCAGATCATCTTTGGCTTTAACGAATTGAACCGCACGGGATACCGCGAACGCGGAATCAAATTCCGCCTGCCGCCTTCGGCAAATGTCGCCGCTCCTGCATCTGGTAAAATTACCTTCGCGGGAAAATACCGCAGCTATGGCAATATCGTTATTATCGAGCATGGTGGCGGATGGAGTAGTCTAATTACCAATTTGGGGTCGCTGTCCGTCTCAAAAGGCGATAGCATAAACCAAGGCGCTGTTTTGGGCAGTGCGAGTGCTGAAAACTCTGAAATCAGTATGGAGCTCCGCCGCAATGGCCGCATTATTGACATCGCTGCATTGTTGTTCTGATCCACTTCATCCGTGGTTAAGCCGGTTTCGTGGTAAACGCGCTTTCACCATTTTTATAGCCGTTCTATAGAATGGTATTAAACGAATTATCGATAGGACCTGGTATGACGAAAAAGTGGTTATTAACGCCGGGGATTGCGGCCCTAGCCCTCACTTTTGCAATAAGCGCATCGGCTCAGACCGGGCCGACTCCGGCGCAGGTTAAGGCTCAAGCCGACCAGTTCCGCGAGATGGAGGAATTCCTCGCGGTCTATAAAAAGGTCAAATCCAGCTATGTCGATAAGGTCGATGATAAAAAACTGATGGAGGGCGCGATCCAGGGGATGCTGTCCAGCCTTGATCCCCATAGCGGTTTTCTAAACGCCAGTGACTATAACTCCCTCAATACCCAGATTGACGGCGAATACGGGGGGCTTGGCCTTTCGGTAACGATGGAACAGGGTGCAGTGAAGGTTATCGCACCGACCGCCGATACACCCGCCGACAAGGCCGGCATTAAGCCTGGCGATTATATCACGCATCTTGATGGCAAGCTGATCGTCGGGGGTACGCTTGACGAGGCGGTTGAGGCGATGCGCGGCAAACCTGGCACATCGATCAAGCTAAGTATTGTCCGGATGGGCCGCGATGCCCCGTTTGATGTAACTATTACAAGGGCGATCATCGATTTGAAACCGGTGAAGTGGGAAGTTAAAAACAAAATTGGCTTGATTACTATTTCCAGTTTTTCCCAAGACACCGGTTCTGACGTTGTTGCAGCTGTTAAGGGTGTTGAACAATCGATCGGTGGTAAGCCCTTGGGCTATATAGTGGATTTGCGTTCCAATCCTGGTGGCTTGCTTGATGAAGCTGTGGCGGTATCCGATGCGTTTCTGGATAATGGCGAGATCGTTTCCGAACGTGGACGTGACAAGAGCGATATCCAGCGCTGGTTTGCGGAAAGTCAGGTAAAAGGTGATGTTACCGCCGGTGCACCGATTATTGTTCTGGTTGACGCAGGCTCTGCTTCGGCTTCTGAAATTGTTGCCGGCGCACTCCAGGATCACCATCGCGGTTTGGTGATGGGTGAACGCAGCTTTGGTAAAGGTTCGGTGCAAAATGTACTGCCGCTATCGCGCGATTCCGGATTGCGTTTAACGGTCGCACGCTATCACCTGCCATCGGGCCGTTCGGTTCAAGAAGGCGGAATTAAGCCCGATATTCAAGTGCCTCAATTGTCCGATCCTGATTACAAAAAACGCGTTGCAACGCGCGAATCCGATTTGCTGCGCCATTTGGTCAACGAGGCAAATGTGGATGACAAGGAACTGGAAGCCGATGTAGCTGACGATCCCCGTTTTTCACAGACTGCGGAACAATTAAAGGCCAAGGGGATTGAGGATTTTCAGCTAAATTATGCGATGGAAACATTGCAACGGTTGGGATCAAAGACAATGCGGCTTGCGGAAAAGCCGTCCAAGGTTCCGGCGCGGAATTGACCCGCTAATGCGCTTTGCCAATATTCGGCTGTTTGCCCTGTTACTGCCTGTAGCTCTGCTTTCGGGCGCTTATGGTTCGCAGTATTTAGGCGGGCTTTATCCGTGTGAGATGTGTTGGTGGCAACGCTATCCGCATTTTGCGGCGGTGCCAGTCGCAGTATTGGCTTTCCTGATTTCCAATAAGGGCATGCAGAGGGT
Source organism: Sphingomonadales bacterium (assembly GCA_043760355.1). Taxonomy (GTDB): domain Bacteria; phylum Pseudomonadota; class Alphaproteobacteria; order Sphingomonadales; family Sphingomonadaceae; genus Sphingorhabdus_B. The sequence continues at coordinate 16,251 of JAYUPC010000165.1, read as the reverse complement.
TTTCGTCGCTCTGGCGGCGTTAGCGATCCTGACCAGTGGCGCAATAGGCGGCTTTCATGCCGGGGTTGAATATGGCTGGTGGAAGGGGCTTACTACGTGCTCAACCAATATTGGCGGTGGTGATGTCTTGAAATCGATTATGGAAGCTCCGCTTGTTCGATGTGATGTTGCACCGTGGACTTTATTTGGCATTTCGCTCGCAGGCTATAATTTCCTCTTGTCGTTTGGCGGCGCAATCGCCATCTTAGTCGGACTATGGCGCAACCCGAAAAATTGAATCTCCTCGCTCCTGACATCAAAAGCATGATCCGCGTGAACCAAGCGGGTGAATTTGGTGCCAAACGCATTTATGCAGGGCAGCTTGCGGTCATGGGGGATCGTACCCCTGCCGCCCGCAGCATCGCCCATATGGCCGAACAAGAGGCTAAGCATCTTAGTGCATTTGATACCCTGATCGCACAGCGTAGGGTCCGCCCGACTATATTACACCCTTTTTGGGATGTTGCGGGATTTGCCCTGGGTGCAGTGACAGCTGCGATCGGGCCAGAAGCTGCAATGGCCTGTACCGTGGCCGTTGAGACTGAAATTGACCGGCACTATACCGAGCAACTTGAGCAAATTGGGGACAGTGATCCCGAAATGAGCGCCCTGATTACGGAATTCCGGGCCGAGGAGCTTGAACATAAGGCGATAGCACTTGAACAAGGTGCCGAACGCGCACCTGCTTATCCTTTGATGAGTGCCGTGATCCGTTTTGGGTGCCGCACGGCAATTGCGCTTTCGAAAAGGGTTTAGGGAAATCCCCTATTTCATTTTAAGCTCCGGTTCAGCATCGCAGGTCAAAATGGTATACATAAAATGGAGTTACGCCGCGTGAAACCTGTTATCAAAATGTCTCTGCCAGCATTCATACTGTTTGTCGCTGCTCCCGCTTATGCACAAGACACACAGAGCGTACCTGATGAAAAGGTCAATCAAGTGATTGTCTATGGCAATGACCAATGCCCCGCAAGCAATGATGACGAAGTCATTACTGTCTGCGCACGCCTAGCGGAAAAAGAACGCTACCGCATTCCCAAATCGCTGCGTGATGATCCCAATAATATCCGTAATGAATCGTTTACAAACAAAGTCATTGCCTATGAACATATCAGTGCCAGTGGCACGATGAGCTGTTCACCAACCGGCGCTGGCGGATTCACCGGCTGCGGCCTTGGTGAAATTGAAAGGGCTTATGCCGAAAAGAAATCCGATCCCGGCATCAGTTTTGGCCGTTTGATTGCGGCAGAACGCAAGAAACGGCTTGCCGGCATTGATGCTGAATCAGCCGAAGTCGAAGAACGCGTTAAGCAGTTTGAAAAGGACCGCGCTGATAAAGAAGCCAAGCAGGCGGCCGAGGGAAGTGCTGTCAATGATCCACCGTTCGATTCAGGCACATTGCCAGAACCCAAATAGGGCCAGAACCCAAATAGGGCCAAAACCCAAATAGGCAAATTATCCTGCTTTAACCCTTTTCTTTCTGCGCGCTGACCCAATCCTTCACTTGCATCTCCAGCACATCAAGCGGCACCGCGCCCTGGCCGATCACACTGTCATGGAATGCGGAAAGATCAAATTTTGCACCCAGTTCTTTTGAAGCAAAGCGGCGCAGTTCCTTAATCTTTAACTCGCCCAATTTATAGGCGAGCGCCTGACCCGGCCAGCTGATATAACGGTTTACCTCCGCCTCGATATTGGCTTTTGACAGGGCTGTGTTGTCCTTCATAAAGGCGGTGGCCTGTTCCTTGGACCAACCTTTGGCGTGAATGCCGGTATCGACCACCAAACGGCACGCTCGCCACATTTCATATGACAGGCGGCCCATGTTTTTTGCAGGCGTATCATAAAGCCCTATTTCGATGCCAAGGCTTTCGGAATATAGGCCCCATCCTTCGACAAAGGCAGTGAAGCTGACGCCATTTTTGCGGAATTCGGATAGCGGTAGTTCCTGATTAAGCGCTATCTGATTGTGATGGCCCGGCACGGCCTCGTGCAAAGACAGTGCGGGAATTTCCCAGAAAGGCCGCTGGTCGAGTTTCGATGTGTTGACGTAATAATTACCGGCAACGCCAATATTGGGTGATCCGGGTTGGTAATATGCTGTAGTTGTGCCCTCTGCCATCTCGGCTGGGATTTCCTTAATACCGTAAGGCAGGCGGGGGAGTTTGTTGAACAGGGTCGGCATTTTGCCATCGATAATCTTGGTCACCCGTGCGACCTTTTCCATCAATTCCTCTGGCGTTTTGGCATAATATTTCGGGTTGCTATGCAGTTCCGCGATAAAAGCCTCACGCGAAGGATAGCCAGCATTGGTTGCGACATCCACCATATCGCTGCGGATGCGTTTAACCTCGGACAGGCCAATTGCATGGATTTGTTCGGCGGTTAAATTGGTCGTAGTTTGCTGGCGAATGCGAAAATTGTAATATGCGGCACCGCCGGCTTGCGCCGACACGCCGGGTAATTTGGCGCAGGCGGGTTTGTAGCTTTTCAGATACCAATTGAGATGTTTTTTAAGTGCAGGATTGATGACCGCATTGATCGTGGCGATTGCCTGCGCGGCATAGCCGTTAAACGCCTCTTCGCCGACACCATCGGGGCGCTTTCCTGAATAAGGCGCAAAGAAACGGGACTGGCGCTCATCGGAGGCAATCAGGCCGGAGATACTTTTTTCATAGCCGTCAAGCGAAACACAAGGCAGGGTATATTTTCCCTTAATCGCGATGTTTGCAACGGCAATGGACTCGTCATTGACGCGGGCATATTGTTTGAGGCGGTTGTTATAGCTTTGGAAATCAGCAGGGGTTTTGAACGGCAGGTTGTTCGCCATCTCGGCAAAATTCTGGTGCCACCCTGACCGGCTGGTAAAATTGATACTGCGTTGGCCATAATTATTGCTTTCAATCGTCTCCCGCAAGGTACGTTCGAGAATACCATATTCGATTTTTTCCGCGCTGGATAAATCAGCAGCGGAAATGGCTTGTAGTTTTTTGAGGAAACTCGCCGCTGATGCCGCCTGCCGGTCAAGTGCTGCAAGGGTGTAATCGCCCGCTTCATTGGCATAGGTATCGACGCCCAGCGAGCTTGCATAAATGGGCGCTTCTTTAAGGACATCGGCCCAATAGCTGTCGACCAATGTTTTCAGATCACTTGCCTGATCGGCATGGGCGGCGCATGAAAATGACAGCGCGATCGCCGCTACACTTAAAAACAACTTGCGCATGATCCTCTTCCCCCGCAGATATTGATTGGGCATAGGTTTAAGCAGGGGGCACCATTTTGGCCAGCAAGATAAACGATTTTTTCGGTAAAACAGGGACGCGCTATATCCGGCCCCGCACACCCGATATGCTGGAGAAGATTTGTGGGGGTCTGGCACTCACCCTGCTTGGTTGCGTTGCTGTTGCAGTCTTTAAGGGCCGTGCGCAATGGGACGAAATTCCCGGGACGGTGTGGGTGCATTTGATCTCGCTTATCATCGTCCTCGCTCTGACCCCGATCATGCTGTGGCGTAAGCGCGGCGATGATTGGCACCGGTTATTGGGCTGGATTTGGTCATTTTGTATGCTGTTGGCGGCGGTGATTAGTTTTGTGATGACGAATGGCAAATTTAGCATCATCCACATCCTGTCGGTCATCGTCGTTGTCGGTGTCCCGGTGTTAGTCCTTTCAGCGCGGCGACGCGATATTGCGCGGCATCGTGGGCAAGCGCGGGGGTTTGTTATCGGCGCATTATTAATAGCCGGCTTCTTCACTTTCCCGTTTGGCAGGTTACTGGGGACCTGGTTTTTCAGCTAGGTTTTTGCAGTCAGTGCGGAATAATCAACCGCAACAACCCGTTCCAGCACTCCGTCCCTGATCGACTGTGCCGTTGCGAGCGGTATTGTTTGTATCGCCAGTGTGCCGCCCGATATACCAAATTGCACAGAGGCAAGGCCGCGCAGTTTTGCCAGCGGCCCTTGGCTGATTTCCACCGATTGCACTTTCGCCTGTGCAGCGATGGTCATACGTTCACGCCACCAGCCTTGGCGCACGAACAGCTGATCGTCATCCATCGCGCTCCTGCTATTGCGCCAACTGAACCACAAAAATGGGGCGAGGGGTAAAGTGATAACGAACGGCAAAGCCGCTTTTGCCCCCGCAGAGCTAAACACTGCAAGCCCCAATGCGCATATGGCTGCAAGAACAAGCAAAATCAAATACCCATCCAGCCATGCAGCAAGATGTGACGGTGTGAATTTCAGATCGGGCGCGGGTGCCGCTACACCGGCTTCCCTGGCAACGGCCCAAATCTCCTCCAGTGTAGCAAGCGGCGCGACCACATGGTCCTTTTCCTGCTTTTCCGCGTCTGCATCATTTGCCAGACTGATAAATTTCAGCGCATACCAACCGCTGCGTTTGCGGATCGGGCCGGTTTGGATGGAGATCGCCTGAACACGGTGGATCGGCATAACAACATCGGTCAGCGTCAGCAGCCCCCGCCGTCTGCGAAAGCCTTTGTCAGTGCGATCGAGGCGAAAACCGTAATCGCGCAGGACAGTTTTAACAATGCCGCTAAGTGTTCCCAATATGATAAGCGCGAACAGCCCGGCTAACACGCCAAAAATTTGTACGCTCTTGTCAAAATCCTCAACTGGCATCCCGCGCTCTTTGGCGATTTCGAACCAGCTGCGGATGTCCCAAAAATCAAAGGGCAGCAGGAAATCGAATTGTTGGGCAACACCGAAAAGGATTGCAAAAATGATGAGCGAGAATGAATAAACACCCAAGATAACGAGCCGCTTTGTGTTCATCGCGTATATCGGGGGGTGAACTGTGGCGTTTGCTTCTGTGCTCGTTTCCAGCGCTTCACCTATACTTGTGATGCCCGATTTATGGGCGCGGACCACTTCGCGCAGTCGTTCTGCATCGGCGGCGGTGACAAAGCTGAGCTTTGCTTCATCACCTTTCCCGCCACCTGTTTCGAACTTAACCTCGGCAAGGCCCAGAAGGCGCGGCAGCAGCTTCTGCTCGATGCTGACATCCTGGATCCGGTCATAGGGGATTGACCGGGCGTTGCGATCAAAAACACCGCTTTCAATCCGGATATCATCGGCGTCGAAATAATACCTAAACCGCATCCAGTCGATCCAGCGATAGAGCAAGCTGATACAGATAATGGCCAAGATAATCAGCGGCGCATAAAGCGATAAGCCTGCTTTTTGCGATCCGAAAAACCCGGCGATGATGGGAAAGAATAGCCGGGGAAGGCCGGTGATGAAACCGACGAACAGGCCGATCGGATGAAGCCTTTGCCCCTCGGCAGCGGTGTCGGAAACCCCAGCCTCGATCAAATTGTGTCTCGCGTGATGTGCGCGCGGATATCCTCACGCATCGCAATCGCATTTTCATGTGTCAGGCCGGGCAGGCTGACCGAGCTATTGTGATTGCCCGCCGTATGCACAGTCAGCGTCGCAAGGCCGTGTGGCCGCTGTATTGGTCCTTGGCTGACATCGATATGCTGGATACGGCCAAAGGGAACCACGGTGTCGCTATGGAACAGATAGCCGCGCAGTATACGGATGCGGTCGCCACCCATTTCATACCCCCAATGCCGGTATTTGCGCGCCGGAACGACGAAGATAAAATAGGCGGCGAGTATCAGGACAGGTGCGATCACCAGCCCCCGGGGCAGAACATTATTTAGCTCGATCACAATCGCCACAATGACAGGGATGATGGCGGTAATCACGGCGGCAATGCGCGATACATTGATATGGCGCGGATCAAGCTTGGTCAGTGTATCGTTAGTCATATGCTCAGATATGCGCGGGCTGTATTGTCTTGGCAAGACGGTTTTATATAGGTTAGCGTGATAGCGCCTCTTCGGCCTCACCAATCAGCTTGGCAATAATATCGGCCACGGGCCGCTCTACATGCACCATACCGACCGACTGCCCGGCCATGACAGAGCCATATTCAACGTCACCGTCAATGACTGCTCTGCGCAAGGCTCCTGCCCAATATTTTTCAATCTCGAGCTGGGCGGTTTCCATGTCGATTGTTCCAGCATCCAAAAGTGCGGCAACTTCAACCTGTTTGCGGGTGAATTCTTCGGTGCCTTTGTTCTTAAGCGCGCGGACAGGGATGACCGGCAGGCGCGGGTCGATCTGTACACTTGCCACCGCGTCACGGGCATTGGCGCGCAGGAACGCCTTTTTGAAATTAGGATGCGCGATGCTTTCATGTGCGCAGACAAAGCGCGTGCCGAGTTGAACGCCCGCCGCACCCATTTCCATATAGCTCGCCATCAATCCACCACGCGCAATCCCACCCGCGACAAAGATCGGGAGCTGCTCGCCCAGTTCGGGCAGAATTTCCTGCGCCAGAACCGACGTCGAGACAGGCCCTATATGCCCACCCGCCTCGCTGCCCTCGATAATCAGCGCATCGACGCCCGAACGCGCAAATTTCTTGGCCAAAGTCAGTGCGGGGGCAAAACAGATGACCTTGGCGCCAAAGTCCTTAATTGCGTCGATACTGCCTTTAGGTGGCAGGCCCCCGGCGAGGACGACATGACTGACCTGATGCTTTGCACACACCGCAATCAGGTCCATAATCTGCGGGTGCATCGTAATCAGGTTCACCCCGAACGGTTTGTCGGTGAGCGCCTTTGTCGCGGCAATCTCGGCGTCCAGCAATTCAGGCGTCATCGCCCCGCACGCAATCACCCCAAACCCGCCTGCGTTAGAGATTGCCGACACCAGATTGCGTTCCGACACCCATGACATCGCGCCGCACATAATAGCGACTTCGCAGCCAAGGAATTCAGTGCCGCGTTGCATGAGATGGGAGAGTTTAGTCATATTGAGTGCCGTAGCGTCGGATATGGTTTTTGGGCAAGGGGAAATGCGCGGCGGGGTATCTGCGCTTGTTGCAAATCACCGGGCAAGCTTTCCCTGCATTTGCGGATATTTGTGTCTTAAAGCGACAAAAAAGACGGTCAGACGGATTAAAACTGTCTCCTTTGTCTCTTTATCAAGCGGCTTTGTGGCTTTGAGACAAATGGCTGATAACGATGTGATGACCTAAGCTGACAAACGAAATCCAACATTACAAGGGGGAGATAAGTATGTCTGGTTCCGATAAGTTTTCCGTCGTTCTCGATAGCGTTTTTCGATCCTGAAACCTGCCGTTCGCTGAAATGGCGTCAACCCGCGCAGGCTGCGGGTCCATTATTCAGCAGGCGCTTCTATCGACGCTATGGCGGCGTATGACGATGAGCTCCAACCTGTTTTAGGGGTACGAGGGCAAACAATTAGATTTCAAACGCTCTCGCCCATTCATTGGCGATGCTAGAGCATGATGCGTGAAATCTGAATCACGCATCATGCTCTAAATCCTTGTGGTCGCATCGCTTTAAGCTGAAAACCGGTTCCCACTTTTCAGCGCGATGCTCTAGACCTTCTATGGGTAATCTTCACAGAAAGCATAGTCATTGATTTTGCGGACAGCGTGCTGCGACCCAAATAACCACATTGCTCATCCCACAATGTTGATTGCCAGCGGTGCGTTCATGACTTTATGACAGCTATGGCCCCGTCTTAACTGTCGCGACATAAGTAAGGCCACCTTATGCGTTATTTAGTCCCGCAAGATCAACGAAATAGAGATCAGCAATCGCTGAACCCTTAGCCTTTATTAGTCCTATTGCAGTAGTACCAACTAGAACGGGACCGCCACTATCACCGCCTTGGTTAAAGGCCTTTCCGTCATCCGATACTGCTCTATTGACGGCGTTAGTAATGCCTCTGTTATCCTTAAGGGCTACACCTTTTGCTTTGATCTTTCCACAGCGCTGCGCATTAGTAGTAGAACCATAGACACAAATCGGCCAGTCTATCGGATAAGTCAATGTATCTGGAGCAGAATTTATAACAACCCGCATAGTTGGACTACCAAATACTTCGTTTGGATAGGTATGTGTGCCAGTAGCACTCATAATCTGAAAATCGAGACCGAACTGATAGCTATCTCTATATGCGCGTTCAACCAGCTTGAATGTCACACCAGAAAGCGTCATTGTGTCGTCACAATGTCCCGTTGTCACAATGGCATCTGTGTTTTTGTATTTGACATTAAACCCACTTGTACATTGTTGAGTGCCAGTCAATGTCCTTCCCCCATATATCGTTGCTGTGTTTGAGCTGACGTTCTCTACTTGTATCAGCCTGATATTTTTATTTTGTTGTAAGTCTGTGGACAAAAGTGATTGCATCTTTGCGCTATCCTGTGACCGCAGGTCTACCGTGCCATCAAAGACGTTTATTTCCGCAGAAAATTGAAAACCTTGCAATTCCCCGACTTTTCGGGCGATTTTGTTCTTTAATTGTAGTAACTGATTGATTGGTGTTTCTGCTTTTTCAACAACAAAAATGGGATCGCTCGTAATCTGTTTCAAAAGGCCTTGTCCGCCGCCAGTCATCTTGACGATAACCTTGAAACTAGGATTATGGACTACATATAGCCCGCCAAACTGATTTGGAAACTTGTCTTGCAAGGCCTTTTCTACTGTAATGATATCATTGAGCCGAGAAAGTCGGGACTGTGCTTCGCTGTATGTAATATTCTGAGACGTAGCATAAGACTGCACGGTCGGGTCTTCAGTAGGAGCCGGCTGCGCCATCGCGGGATAAACGAATAGAAAGGCCACAATGCCTAAAGTTTTCCTCATTTTAATATCCTCTCGTTTACTATTTCTGCTATTCTGCCCCCGAAACTACAAAATATGTGCGTGGACATGGCTGCGCGGTGGATTTCGGCAAGCGATGTTCCTGATCTCTTGGTAAAGTGCTGCCGCTCAGTTTGACAACTCGCCCAAGGTGAGCCTTGCCGCGTTTATCAGGAAGCTCGACAACTATGCGTCCTCCTGAGGATATCAGCTGGGTGCCAAGAGGCCACAATGGCGTTACTTTGCCGGTGGCAGATCCAATGATAATACATTGGCCCTGTCGAAACAGTTTGCCGCTGAGGCCGCCAGTAAGGAAGATGTCTGGACGACTTTCGGCGGTATCAAATGGGTTGAATGCCAATTCTGGCATTGTATTTGTCGCTATTGATGTTGCACAACTGCAAATACTAATTGTCACAAAAAAAAGAATAACTAAACGCATATAATATTGTCCAATAAATAAAACCACAAGTAGATTTATTGATATTATTGACTTTAGATCAATATCTTCGTGTAAGTCCAAAGAGTCAAGATTTTACCAGCAACTTATCTCGCACACGAAACGCCTTAACTACTTTTTCGTTGAATCGTCCCAGATCGCTTTTGTTCGTTTGCAAGCGACGTCCAATTCGGCGCGGTTGATGCCGGTCAATTTGAATTCAATCGAATGACAGCTTTACCAAAACTCTGCTCAAAACCCGACAGTCAGCACTCCCCAACAAATCCCCCTAACGCCGCTCCTCGAAAAAGGTCCTTAACATCTCGCTTGCCTCATCCGCGCCAATCCCGCTGTAAACCTCCGGCTTGTGGTGCACTGTTGCCTGTTCAAACAGCTTTGGGCCATGTTCGATAGCGCCGCCTTTGGGGTCGCTGGCACCGTAATACAGGCGGGCAATGCGGGCATGGGCTATCGCTCCGGCACACATCGCGCAGGGTTCGAGAGTTACCCATAAGTCGCATCCGGTCAGGCGGTCATTGCCCAGCGCCTTTGCAGCCTCCCTAATGGCGATGATTTCGGCGTGGGCGGTTGGGTCATGATCGCCCAGAGGCCGGTTTGCGCCGCGGCCAATGATCTGGCCATCCTTGACGACGACCGCGCCAACGGGGACCTCACCGGCTTGGGCAGCTGCGCGAGCCAGGTTCAGGGCTTCTTCCATCATTTCACGGGCACGGGTTAAGGGCATATAGTGTCTTAGCCGCCATTTTGCCGCTTGACCATATCCACTGCTTGACCTTTTGGCGCTTCCTGCCTAATGGCAACGTCTTTCCGGCGTCACTGATTCCGGTCCATGATAATTTATACAGGAATGATCCCATGTCGCGCATTTGCGAACTGACCGGTAAAGGTCGTCTCGTCGGCAACAATGTTAGCCACGCCAATAACAAGACCAAGCGTACATTTTTGCCTAATCTGCAAAATGTAACCTTGCTGTCGGATGCGATGGAGCAGGGATATAAGTTCCGCGTTTCAACCCACGGTTTGCGCAGTGTCGAGCATAATGGCGGTTTGGATAACTGGTTGCTGAAAACCAAGGACGAGAAGCTGAGCACCAGCGCGCGCAAGGTTAAAAAAGAAATCGCAAAGAAGCTGAAAGCCGCTTAAAAAAACGCCCTTCTTTACAAGCTATCAAAACCGGGGGCGGCGGTCTCCGGTTTTTTTATGGGCGTGATCAGCGCGAATTTCATCAGCAAATTGCGCTGGAATATGTTGAAATTATTGTCTGATATCAACCAGATGATTGTCTGTGCACCCTCCTGTGTTATCGCCAATCCTTCCATATTATCAACGAGTAGAGGCGATTTGAGCACAGCTATCGGTATACTCTGAACTGTCACATCCTTTGCTATTTCTGCGGGATCAAGAACCGATAATATAGCGCTAAATCCTTCTGGAAAACCGATCCGCCGGTTGAGCATCAATATCCGTCCGTCGGGCAGCATTTTGGCGTCGGTCGCTTTATAACCTCCCGGTGGACGGTATCCAAAGGTGAATGAGGTTGTTCCCGGCTCGACAGGGTCGCCTGAAAATAACAGCGCCTGATAGCTGCCATCGGCGCGCTCGGCACCTTCGGAAAAAACCGCAAAGCGGCCATCTGGAAAACGCAATATTGTTTCCGCCCCTCTGTTCCCGGGCCAAGATTGCATAATGGCGGGGCGAACAACCGAATCGGACCGCGCAAAGGAGAACGTGAACCGGCGAATCATATGCTTGACTTCATAAGACACCCAGAACTGCCCTGTGTCCGGGTTATAGGCCAAGCCTTCGCTATCGCGGTCTTTATAGGTTTTGCCCGGGCCATAGCTTTCCGGTAGCGGCGCTATAAAAGGGCGGTCGGCGCGGATGTCGTTGGCCAGACCAAAGCCGATAAGCGTACCTGCATCGCTGACACCGATGAACCGCCCGTCGCTCAAAGCTGTTAAGGCTGATATTCCGCCAAAATCCTGATTACCGCTGCCCAGTTCCCATGCTTTTAAGAACCGCAATTGCCCGACACGGTTGATCGATGGCCGGTCGGGATCAAAGGCCAGTGGTTTGAGTGCGATGGATTGGCTGGTGTTACGAAATGTATGGCGCACGCCGCCAATCGACAGCCCCATCAATATGATAAGCAGCAAGAGCTTGAATGTTTTTGACAGCATATTGATTGTCATAGCGTCGCGCGCGGGGGAACCCAATACTGAACATGAGATAACGGCCTTGTTCAGCAAAAACTCAATTTGGATGAACTAGAACCATTTTATCGAGACAGTAATTTCAACCAGCAGTGGAGACAGACGATGAAAATGAACAAGACAATTGCAAGCCTGATTTTGGCCGCAACAGCGATCACCGGATTTTCAGCAGCGCCTGCCGCTGCGCGCCACAACCATGACAATAGCGGTTATTATGATCGTGACGGATATTATCACAGCAATAATGACAATCGCGATTACCGTAATGACCGCGACTATCGTGACGACCGCAATTACCGTGATGACCGCAACTATCGCAGCAACAGTTGCAGCAAGGGCACCGGCGGCCTGATTATCGGCGGTGCCGCAGGTGGCTTGCTCGGTAACACAGTTGCGCGCCGCGGTGACAAGACAACTGGCACGATCCTTGGCGCAGCCGTAGGTGCGCTTGCCGGCCGTGCGCTTGATAAAGCGAGCAGCCGCTGTCGCTAAGCGGCAGTTAAGAGATTCCGGATAGCGACAAGTCCCTGAACCTTTCTTTCGTTATCCAGAGTGCCCTATGGGCAGAGGCCGGTGCTGAAAAGTACCGGCCTTTTTACGTTCAGTGTATAGTCCCAAGTGTCGCTTCAACGCTGAGCATGATAATCAGCCGTTCAATTTGGCGCCAGCGGCAAAACTGCAGGTAATTACCGATATTGCGGCTCGCCTCAGCCCGCTCTGCGGCTTCAAGTCCGGCTTCTTTGCCAAATTTCGACATTAAAGCTTCGGCTGCCACCACGTCGCGTTGTTCAACATAAAGTGGCAAATACATAAGGCTGGTTCTCGCTTAAAGTGATCAGGTCGCAGGCAGCACCGGGGTGATGGCCTGCCTGCTGAAACACTTATGGCAGAACGGGATGGACGAAGCGTCAAGGCGATTGGTTACCGGCGTATTAAGCCTAACAAGAACCGCTTGCGTGGGGGTCGGCATCGGTGGCAAAGGAACTTTTATGGATAAACAACAACCCAAACAAAATGCGCTTGGCGGCGGTATCTTCATTGCGATCGGACTGCTTGGCGGTGCGATCATCGGAGTCTTCATGGGCGAGCCCTCGATTGGTATGGTCGTTGGATTGGCGGCGGGAATCGCAGCCGCAGGTCTTGTCTGGATCATTGACCGCAAACGACAGAATTAAGGAAATATCGGTGCTCAAACATATTCGCAATCTGGCGCTTATTTTTATTGTCCTGGGGATCGGGGTGTTCTGGTATGTGAGCAGGCCCGATATCGCCCAGGTGCCAATAGAACAGATGGTCGGGGTTAAGCCGGTTATCGGTGCAGCGCGCGAACAGATTATTCCGACAATCAATGTGGCCGAAGTTGACCGCTGGAAAGCAGATGAGAAACCAACCCCGGCATTAGGATTAAAAGTTGAGCGGTTTGCAGGTGGCCTCGATCATCCGCGTAACATGTACATGTTGCCCAATGGCGATATCCTGGTTGCCGAAACCAATTCCCCCCCATCGCAAGGTGGTGGTATCAAGGGCATGGTTGCGCGTCGGATGATGACAAAAGCCGGGGGTGCAGTGCCCTCTGCCAACCGGATCACCTTGTTGCGGGACGTTGACGGGGACGGTGTGGCGGAATTTAAGAGCACGCTTGTTAAGGGGCTAAATTCACCTTTTGGAATGGCGTTGGTGGATGGCCGTTTGTACATTGCCAATACCGACAGCGTGGTTGCGGTGCCATACAAGGACGGCGATACCGTTATTACCGAGAAGCCGGTAAACATCAAAAACCTGAACGCCAAAGCGCCCAATATGCACTGGGTCCGTAATCTCGCGGCCAGCCCGGATGGCAAGAAGCTGTATGTTTCGATCGGTTCGAACAGCAATATTGGCGAAGACGGGCTTGAGGTTGAACGCGGCCGTGCCATGGTGCAGGAAATTGATCTTACCACGCGCAAAATGATCCCCTTTTCGGTCGGAATGCGCAACCCGACGGGACTCGCCTGGGATAACCAGGGACGGTTATGGGCTACTGTGAATGAGCGTGATATGCTGGGATCGGATCTGGTCCCCGATTATCTCGCTCTCGTGCAATTTGGTGCTGATTACGGCTGGCCTTGGCATTATTGGGGCGGATATACCGATTACCGGGTGAAGCCGATGCGCGAGGACAAGCGCGAATATGAACGCCGTCCCGATTATGCGCTTGGCCCCCATGTGGCTGCCTTGGGGCTGGTGTTTGCCGATAAGGCAAAGCTAGGCGATATTTATGCAAGCGGAGCATTTGTCGGACGGCACGGATCATGGAACCGAAAGCCTGCCTCTGGCTATGATGTCGTGTTCGTACCTTTTAATGAAAAAGGTCAGCCAATGGCTAAACCGTTGAATGTGCTGTCGGGCTTTCTAACCAAGGATGGCAAAGCAAAGGGGCGGCCCACGATGGTACTTCTGGACAAGAGCGGAGCGTTGCTCGTCAGCGACGATGTGGGGAATGTTGTCTGGCGCGTGACCAAGGGATAGGATTAAATCCGCCGCCTTGCGCGTCCGGCCAATTCGACGGCATAATGCCATGCAATGCGGCCAGAGCGTCCGCCGCGCAGATGTGCGAAATTTAACGCATCCCCCTGATCCCATGCCAGACCAAAATGGTCGGCATAGGCAGAAACCATCGCCAGATAAGCGTCCTGATCAGGGTATTGGAAGCCCAGTTTTAACCCGAACCGGTCGGCAAGTGCGAGCGTGTCATCGGCGACATCACGTGCATTAATCGCATCTTTTTGTGCGGCCATTTTCCGGTCCAGTATGTTGCGCCGGTTTGATGTTACGTAAAGACGTACATTACCGGGCCGTGCCTCTGCGCCGCCCTCCAGCATGGATCGCAGCAACCGGGCGCCGGTTTGATCGTCATCAAAGGCGATATCGTCAATGAACAGGATGAAGTTGCGTTCTGCGGTGCGCAGTTTTGCGAACAAAGCCGGTAGCGTGGCGATATTGTCAGCGGTCGCCTCGACCAATGCGATAGGCATTTCCTCTGCTTGCAAAATGGCGACCACGGATTTGACCAAGGCCGATTTGCCCATGCCGCGTGCGCCCCACAATAAAACATCATGCGCAGCAAATCCCTGCGCATGTCGGCGGCTGTTTTCATGGGCAACGTCGCGTTGCCGGTCTACGCCGACAATCAGGGACAGGGGCAAAGGATCGAAACGCACGATATCGGCAAGCGCCTTGCCGTCCCAGTGATAAGCAGGATGCGCGCACAGGTCGACACCGGGTGCCGGGGCGGGTGCAATCCGTTCCAGCGCCTCGGCAATGCGTTGCAGAAACGCGTCGGTCACGCCGCCAGTTCTTCGGCACTTAGCGCATAGAGCAAGTCAGCCCCTGCCATCGCGCTGCCCTTTAGTGCCAAGGCCTCGGGCACCATAACTTCGAGATAATAGCGGCATGTGATAACCTTGGCCTTCAAGAACGCATCGCCTGCATCTGTTGCCAGTTCGGCCTGTGCCGCATCTAATTGCTTTGCCATCAACCAACCAGCTGTCACTACTGACATCATCGTCGTAAAGGGATAGCTGCCCGCCAACCGGTCATCGACATTGTTTGTCGCAATCATCCATTCGGTAATCTCGGCACACGCCCCGGCAAGGGACTGCAGTGCCGGATATTCCACCGCCGCTGCTCCGATCCGAGCCAGATGTTCGCGCACTACGTCGCCACCGCGAAGCCCAAGTTTACGCCCGACCAAATCCGCTGCCTGAATGCCGTTGGTGCCTTCATAAATCTGCGCAATGCGGATATCACGGTAATATTGTGCCGCGCCGGTTTCTTCGCAATATCCCATGCCGCCGTGGATTTGTATGCCAAGGCTGGCAATCTCGCTGCCCATATCGGTGCCATAGGTTTTGGCGAGCGGCGTCAGTAAATCAGCCGTTTCACGCGCAACTTCGTCGCCTAGACCCGCCCGGTCAACCTGACCCGATGCGTAATAGAGTAGCGCCCGTATAGCTTGTGTCCCTGCCTTCATCCGCAATAACATCCGGCGCACATCTGGATGCTCGATAATCGCCACAGATGCTCGTGAGCTACCTCCGGCGCGGGCCGATTGAGTGCGTTCCTTTGCAAACCATAATGCTTTTTGCGTTGCCCCTTCGGCGATCTGTACGCCTTGCAAGCCGACATTCAGCCGCGCATTGTTCATCATCGTGAACATCGCTCGAATGCCGCCGAACTCCTCGCCAATCAGTTCGCCGATGCAGCCGCCTTCATCGCCGAAGGCCAGGACGCAGGTTGGCGACGCGTTAACTCCCATCTTATGTTCGATTGATAAAACCTTGATATCGTTGGCATCGCCCAGGCTACCATCGGGAGCGACTCGATATTTGGGAACAAGAAAAAGAGATATGCCCTTGGTCCCTGCAGGCGCATCAGGCGTCCGCGCGAGTACCAGATGAATAATGTTTTCCGCCATATCATGGTCGCCGAAGCTAATATAAATCTTGGTGCCTTTGATCTGGTACGTGCCGTCGCCGCGCGGCGTTGCAGTGCTTTTCAGCGCACCGACATCCGAACCCGCCTGCGGTTCGGTGAGATTCATCGTTCCGGTCCACTCGCCGGTCGACAGCTTGGGCAGATACGTCGCCTTTTGCGCATCCGAACCATGATGGTTGATCGCCTCAATCGCACCGACCGACAATATCGGGCACAATGCAAACGCCATGTTAGCAGCACCCAGCGAATCGAGCGCAACGGTCGCCAGTGCATAAGGCAGCCCCTGCCCCCCATGTTCGACAGGCGCATTGATTGACGCCCAGCCATTGGCGACAAAGGCCTGATACGCGGCC
>JAYUPC010000164.1:0-22932 GCA_043760355.1 Sphingomonadales bacterium | reverse complement strand
CCCGCCCGCTTTCCTGCGATTGGGCAGCTGGATCGGGGGGGACCGGGACGGCAACCCTTTTGTCAACGCCGACACCATGAAAATAGCACTTGGTCGCGGGGCGGCAACGGTCATCGGGCATTATCTTGATGGTGTACATGGCCTGGGGGCTGAACTCTCTATCTCTTCATCACAATCCAGTGTGCCGCAAGCTGTGCTTGATCTGGCGCTAGCAAGCGGTGATATCGCGCCCAGCCGTGATAACGAACCGTACCGGCGGGCGCTATCGGGAATATATGCACGCCTGTGTGCAACCTATGACACGTGTACAGGGCAAACGCCGCCACGCCCGTCAAAGCTTTCGGGTGCTGCCTATGCGAGCCCCGATGCGTTTCGCACCGATCTCGTCACCCTTGCCAGCGCACTTGCCAAAGACGGCGACGGCGCGCTCGCCACGGGCGGTGCGCTTGGCCGCCTGATCCGTGCTGTCGAAACATTCGGTTTCCATCTGGCAACGCTTGATATGCGCCAAAATAGCGATGTCCATGAACGCGTTGTCGCCGAGCTGCTGAAGGTTGCAGGCGTTACAGCCGATTATCTGGCACTTGATGAAAGCGCGCGCGCGCAATTACTCGCTAGTGAATTATCGCATAACCGGCCGCTATCCGGCCCTTGGCAGGATTATACTGACGAAACCAAAAGCGAACTTGCCATCGCCCGCGCCGCTGCCCACGCACACCTGCTTTACGGCCCTGGTGCCATCACAACCTATGTCATCAGCAAAGCGACCAGCGTTTCCGATTTGCTCGAAGTATATGTGATCCTCAAAGAAGCCGGGCTATATCATGTGGCACAAGATGGCAGCGCAGCAGCCGCCATCATGGTTGTGCCATTGTTTGAAACCATCGGCGATCTTGAATGCGCGCCCGTCACAATGCAGGCATTTTTCGCGCTCCCCCGTTTTGGCGAAATGTGCGCAAAGCGCGGGTTTCAAGAGGTCATGATCGGCTATTCTGATTCGAACAAGGATGGCGGCTATCTAACCTCTACATGGGAATTATACGAGGCAAGCAAAGCGTTAGCGCCAGTATTTGAAAGTGCCGGCATTGCCATGCAGCTCTTTCATGGGCGCGGCGGGGCGGTTGGCCGGGGCGGTGGTTCGGCCTTTGGCGCTATTCAGGCACAACCACGCGGCACAGTTCAGGGCCGCATACGGATCACCGAACAAGGTGAAGTGATCGCGGCAAAATACGGCACAGTTGATAATGCAGTCACAAATTTGGAAACAATGGTTTCGGCAACTTTGCTCGCGACCTTAGCTCCTGATCCGGTGTCGCCCGCCGATGCCGCACGTTTTGGTGAAGCCATGACGCAATTGTCCGCGACTGCTTTTAGCGCGTATCGCACGCTGGTTTATGAAACCGGCGGCTTTAACACTTTCTTCCGGCAAATGACGCCGATCTCAGAGATTGCGACACTCAAAATCGGTTCGCGCCCGTCCAGTCGCAAGGCAGGCGAACGGATTGAGGATCTGCGCGCTATCCCCTGGGTATTCAGCTGGGCACAGGCGCGGGTGATGTTGCCGGGCTGGTACGGCGCAGGCCATGCGCTGGCCGGATTTGGCGATTCCGGGTTGCTCAAGGCGATGGCGCAAAGCTGGCCTTTCTTTCAGACGATCCTGGGCAATATGGAAATGGTACTGGCGAAATCGGATATGGGCATCGCCGGGCGCTATGCCGAATTGGTTGAAGACCAGGACCTGGCGAATAGTATCTTTGGCAATATCCGTTCGAGCTGGATACAGGCACATGATAATGTGCTCAATATCAGCGGGCAATCCGCTTTGCTTGAGGCAAGCCCTGCGCTGCGCAATTCGATACGTTTGCGTCTACCCTATATCGAGCCGCTAAACCACCTCCAGATCGCCTTAATGAAGCGTCACCGTGCGGGCGAAGATGACCCGCGCATTGGCGATGGTATACAATTGACGATCAACGCAATTGCAACTGCGCTGCGCAATAGCGGGTAATGCGTGGCGGTTTTTGAACGTCAGTCACCGGACAAATCATAAAACGCCTGTATCGCACGCCATGCGTCCTCGGCACTATCGACCATCTGGAACAATTCGAGATCGGGTGGGCTGATTACGCCTTCGAGCATCAATTCTTCAAAATCGATCACCCGTTCCCAAAATTGACGTCCGAATAACAGAATCGGCATCTTCTTGACTTTGCCCGTTTGCACAAGCGTCAGAAGTTCGAAAAATTCATCAAACGTGCCAAACCCGCCCGGAAATACTGCCACGGCCCGCGCGCGCAATAGGAAGTGCATTTTGCGCAGCGCAAAATAATGAAACTGGAAACTCAGCTTAGGCGTAACGAACAGATTGGGCGCCTGTTCATGTGGCAGCACGATGTTAAGACCAATTGATTCCGCACCGACATCATCCGCGCCGCGGTTGGCGGCCTCCATGATCGAAGGGCCGCCGCCTGAACACACCACAAAATGCCGGTTTCCTTCGCCGTCGACGATATTACAGCTGCTCGCCAGCCGGGCGAGTTTGCGTGACTCTTCGTAAAAGGCGGATTTGTCCTTCATCCTTTGCGCAATGGTCCGGCTGCGATCGTCAGTTGCGGCCGCGATCAGCGCGTCGGCTTTATCAGGTTCGGGAATGCGCGCCGAACCATAGATGACAAGCGTAGAGGCAATCTTCGCTTCATCCAACAGCATCTCGGTTTTTAACAGCTCCAGCTGGAACCGCACCGGCCGCAATTCTTCACGGAGCAGGAATTCATTGTCCTGAAAGGCAAGTGCATAGGACTTACTTTGTGTTTGCGGGGTGGAAAGCTGCTGTTCGGCAAAGCCGGCCTCTTGCTCAGCCTTATAAAAGCGGCGGTCTTTAATATCTTTATTATCCATAGCAGCCGTAATAGCGGATCAGATGTTAACGGCAATAGGTGGAGCCATCTTTCAAGGATTTTGCTATCTCGAATTGTAGATGTTTGGCAAACTGCACGGCGCAGGAGCGATTGGAATAAGAATGATTACGAATAGTAAAGTCCTGATGTGCATACTGGCCTCATTTTCGATTTCGGCAATGGCGCAGGAGGAGGAGGATAACTTTGATCCCATGAGCATTGATATTAGCGATGCCATCAACTGCAAGATTGATGCGCCTTCCTATAACAGCTTGGCGATTTCGATCAGCGGGGACTTAAAGAAACGTGGGTGGAAAAAGATTAAATCTGCCAATCCTGTTATGAATGAGTATCTGCTATCACAGGCCATCACTGTAGCAGGGATGCAGACCAATCACATCGCGTTTTCGGCGTCAGCAGTGATGGCCGTGCTTGATCTTGCCGACCCGAATGTAATTGCAAAAGCAGAAGGTATTACCAATTATGCCGACCCTTCAGCGTTGTTTGGTGACCTGCAATTGACCCCGGAACAAATCAAAGACATTCCCATGACGAATAAGTTTCTGGGCCAGAAAATACTAACCGACACCACCGAAAAAGATGCGAAATTGAATATGCAATTCCACACTGTGATTGCGCGCACTATATCAAACGTAACAACGCTGCCAAAGAAAACGCTCTATGGCTGCTCCTATAATATCGAGGTGCTCGACGCCGAAGGTAAACCGATTTAACCATTCCTCATAAACTTCTGCTTGCCCCGATGCCCGCATATCCCTAATGGCAGCAACGGGCCACGCGGTCCCAACGCCGCGCTGCTCTCTGTAAGGAGATGCTTTATGACTATGAGTAAACCGGCTTTTAAGCCGGCACGTCCGTATTTTTCCTCTGGCCCCTGCGCAAAGCCGCCGGGCTGGGATCTGTCCAAATTAGCCACTGAATCGCTCGGTCGTTCGCACCGGGCCAAGATTGGTAAGTCGCGTTTGCAGCTGGCCATCGATCTGATGCGCGAAGTGCTGCAGGTGCCAAATACGCACCGCATTGGCATTGTTCCGGCGTCTGATACTGGCGCGTATGAAATGGCGATGTGGACGATGCTTGGTGTACGCCCGGTGACAGCGTGCGCATGGGAAAGTTTTGGCGAAGGTTGGGTGACCGATGCGGTTAAACAGCTTAAAATTGAGCCAACCGTATTGCGCGCCGATTACGGCCAGCTACCTGATCTGGCCAGCATCGACCAAAGCCACGACGTCCTGTTCACGTGGAACGGCACAACATCAGGCGTGCGTGTTCCGGGTGGCGACTGGATCAGCGACAGCCGTGAAGGGCTGACCTTCAACGACGCGACCAGCGCCGTGTTTGCTTATGACATGCCTTGGGACAAGTTAGACGTCACAACATTCAGCTGGCAGAAAGTGCTCGGTGGCGAAGGCGCGCACGGGGTCATCATCCTTGGCCCACGCGCAGTTGAGCGGCTGGAAAGTTACACCCCCGCATGGCCACTGCCCAAGATATTCCGACTCGTTTCCAAAGGCGCGCTCGCTGAAGGCGTGTTCAAGGGCGAGACGATCAACACGCCGTCGATGCTGGCGGTAGAAGACGTGATCTTTGCGCTCGAATGGGCGAAATCGGTTGGCGGGCTTTCTGGCCTGATGGCGCGCAGCAACGCCAATGCCGAAGCTTTAGGTAAGATTGTCGCCGAACGCTCATGGCTTGGCCATTTGGCGGCGGACGAAGCTACGCGCTCCAAAACATCGGTTTGTTTGACCGTTGAGGGCGCCGATGAGGCGGTGATTAAGAAAATGGCCTCGCTGTTAGAAGCTGAACATGCTGCCTATGATATTGCCGGATACCGCGATGCGCCACCGGGTTTACGCATATGGTGCGGGGCGACAGTGGATACCACCGATATCGAAGCGCTGGAGCCATGGCTCGATTGGGCTTATGCCGAAGCGAGATCTTAATTTCCTCTCCCTTTACGGGAGAGGAGCGAGACTTATGAACAAAGCGAATTAGTCGCAGCGGAGAGGGCCCTCTCCAACTTCGCCTAAGCGGTGAACCGCCAAGGCTTCGTATCCTCTCCCGCAAGGGGAGAGGGAAAAAGGAACCAAATCATGACCAAACCAAAAATACTCATTTCCGACCAGATGGACCCAAAAGCCGAACAGATTTTCCGGGAGCGCGGATGTGACGTCGACGTCATCACCGGTAAAACGCCCGAAGAACTGAAAGCGATTATCGGTAACTATGATGGCCTTGCTATCCGGTCGACAACTAAGCTGACCAAAGAACTGATCGAGGCCGCGACCAATTTGAAGGTTGTTGGCCGCGCGGGTATCGGCGTCGACAATATCGACATCCCAGCTGCTTCGGTCAAGGGCATTGTCGTGATGAACACGCCGTTCGGTAACTCGATCACCACCGCTGAACACGCCATCGCGCTGATGTTCGCGCTTGCGCGGCAATTGCCAGAGGCTGATGCTTCGACACAGGCTGGTAAGTGGGAAAAGAACCGCTTCATGGGAGTAGAAGTCACCGGCAAGACGTTGGGCCTGATCGGTGCGGGTAATATCGGTGCGATTGTTGCCAGCCGTGCGCTTGGCCTTCGCATGAAGGTGGTTGCCTATGATCCGTTCCTGACACCCGAACGTGCCATCGAAATGGGTGTTGAAAAGGCCGATCTCGACACGCTGCTTGGCAAGGCTGATTTCATCACGCTGCACACGCCGCTAACCGATCAGACGCGCAATATCTTGTCGGCGGAAAACATCGCCAAGTGCAAGCCGGGCGTGCGGATCATCAATTGTGCGCGTGGTGGCCTGATCGACGAAGTTGCGCTTAAGGCGGCGCTCGATAGCGGTCAAGTTGGCGGAGCTGCACTCGACGTGTTTGCAACCGAACCCGCAAAGGAATCGCCGTTGTTTGGCACGGCCAACTTTATCTCAACTCCGCATCTTGGCGCGTCTACCGACGAAGCACAGGTCAATGTCGCGATACAGGTGGCCGAGCAACTGTCCGATTATCTGGTTCATGGCGGCGTCACCAATGCGCTCAACATGCCCTCGCTTTCAGCCGAAGAGGCGCCGAAATTGAAGCCCTATATGGCGCTTGCTGAAAAACTGGGTTCGCTCATTGGCCAGCTGGCGCATGATAATCTGACCAGGATCAGTATCGAGGTTGAGGGTGCAGCCGCCCAGCTTAATATCAAACCGATTACCGGTGCAGTTTTGGCCGGATTGATGCGCCGCTATTCAGATACCGTAAACATGGTCAACGCGCCTTTCCTCGCCAAAGAACGCGGACTGGATGTCAGCGAAGTGCGCCATGACCGTGAAGGTGTGTATCACACGCTGGTCCGTGTTACCGTGCAAACCGCAGGTGGCGAACGTAGCGTCGCGGGCACACTGTTCGGAAATAACAGCCCGCGTCTGGTCGAGCTGTTCGGCGTTAATGTCGAAGCCGATCTGTTGGGCGATATGCTCTATATCGTCAACGAAGATGCACCCGGTTTCATTGGTCGTCTGGGTTCGACGCTGGGTGAGGAAAAGATCAATATCGGTACCTTCCATCTGGGTCGCCAGGAAGCGGGCGGGGTTGCGGTATTATTGCTCTCGGTTGATACGCCGGTGGGCGCGGACACGCTGGAAACGATCCACAATCTGCCCGGAGTGAAGCGCGCAATGGCGTTAAAATTCTAAACAGGGCTTACCGTTGCGCCGTTTTCGTCTAAAGGACTTGCATGACTAAAATCCCGCCCGACCTTCTGCCTGAAGGGTTCCGTGATCGTTTGCCGCCCCAGGCCGAAGTCGCGGCCAAATGCGCGCGTGCCATGCTTGATGTCCTGTCAAGCCATGGTTACGCACGTGTCGCGCCATCAATTGCCGAATTTGAAACAACGATGGCGGCGCGAAGCGGTGGTGCGATGCGAAACCGCCTGTTGCGTTTTACCGACCCTGTATCGGGACATATGCTGGCGTTACGCGGCGATATGACCGTACAAGTTGGGCGGATAGCGACGACGCGGCTCTCCGATGTGGCACGGCCACTTAGGCTGTCCTACCACGGTCCTGTCCTTCGGTTGCGCGCCGCACCCTTGCGGCCCGAACGTGAAATTACGCAAATCGGTGCCGAGCTGATCGGTAATGACAGCCTTGCCGCTGCTGCTGAAATCGTGGCAGTCGCCATCGAGGCGCTGGAGGCCGCTGGCGTAACCGGCATTATCGTCGATTTCACGCTTCCCGATTTGGTTGAGACATTAGCCGCAGAAGCACTGCCCCTATCCGCCGACAAAATCGAAGCGGTACGCGCCGAACTGGATATGAAAGATGCAGGCGGATTGGCGGCGCTCGGCGCGGATGCGTACCTACCACTGCTCGCGGCAACCGGACCTTTTGAAGAAGCGGTGCGCAAGTTAAAGGCGATTGATGCAGGCGGTAGCTTGGCATCGCGGATCGCAGCCCTTGAAGAAATTGCGGCGCGGTTAGAGGGCCGCGCAAAACTAACCCTTGACCCGACAGAACGCCACGGCTTTGAATATCAAAGCTGGTTTGGCTTCACGTTGTTTGCAGCAGGGTACAGCGCGGCGCTGGGACGCGGGGGAACCTATGCCATATCGCGGCCCGACGGCAGCCAAGAGGTTGCCGCCGGCTTCTCGTTATATCCCGATCCACTGGTCGACGGCGAAGTTGATAAAGGCGAGAACAAGCGCCTGTTCCTGCCGCTCGGTACCGATCCCGCAAAGGCACTTCGGCTGCGGGCTGAGGGTTGGATTACGGTCGCAGCGCTTAGTGTGGATGATAATGCCAAGGCACTGGATTGCGCCCATATCCTTAGCGAGGGTAAGGCAACGCCGTTCTAATTGTATTACTGGACGAATCTCCACACGCCAATTAGACACGGCGCGGAAATATAAAGGGACAATAAAGTGGCAAACGTAACGGTAATCGGCGCACAATGGGGTGACGAGGGCAAGGGCAAGATCGTCGATTGGCTCGCCAGCCGGGCTGATGTTGTCGTACGTTTTCAGGGCGGACATAATGCCGGGCATACATTGGTTGTCGGCGATAATGTCTATAAACTCTCGCTCCTGCCATCGGGTATTGTGCGCGGGACATTGTCGGTCATTGGTAACGGCGTGGTTCTAGACCCATGGCATTTCCGCGAAGAGGTTGCCAAGCTTGCGGGGCAAGGCGTCACGATTACGCCGGATAATTTGCAGATTGCCGACAATTGCCCGCTTATCCTGCCTTTCCACCGCGACCTTGACGGCCTGCGTGAGGATGCGAGCGAGTTCAAGATCGGCACCACAAGACGCGGTATTGGCCCGGCTTATGAGGACAAGGTCGGACGGCGCGCGATCCGGGTATGCGATCTTGCGCATTTGGATGATCTTGATCCACAGATCGACCGGCTATGCGCGCATCATGATGCGCTGCGTTCAGGCTTTGGTGAACCACCGATAGACCGGGCGCGGTTAAAGGCGGAGCTCGCCGAAATCGCGCCGCATATCCTGCCTTTTACCAAACCAGTGTGGCATACATTAAGTGAGCTGCGTAAGGCGGGTAAGCGTATCTTGTTCGAAGGCGCGCAGGGTATGTTGCTCGATGTCGATCACGGTACTTATCCATTTGTGACATCGTCAAATACCGTTGCGGGTTCGTCGTCATCAGGCTCGGGTCTTGGCCCCAGTGCAACGGGCTATGTGCTCGGCATCGTCAAGGCATATACGACGCGCGTTGGAGCTGGACCCTTCCCGACCGAACTGGAGGACGAAACCGGGCAGCGGCTGGGAGAGCGGGGCCATGAATTTGGCACAGTGACAGGGCGAAAGCGGCGCTGCGGCTGGTTCGATGCAGTGCTGGTGCGCAAAGCAGCTGCGGTGTCAGGGATTTCAGGCATTGCACTGACTAAGCTCGACGTGCTCGACGGGTTTGAAACACTCAAAATCTGCACCGGCTATAAACTCGGTGACCAGATCCTCGATTATTTCCCCGCCCATGCCGCCGATCAAGCAGCCGTCACCCCCATTTATGAAGAAATGGACGGATGGCTGGAAACCACGGCTGGCGCACGCAGCTGGGCCGATTTGCCAGCGCAGGCGATCAAATATGTCAAACGGGTGGAGGAACTGATTGATTGCCCCGTGGCGCTCGTCTCCACATCGCCGCAGCGTGACGATACAATATTGGTGCGTGATCCTTTTGCCGATTAAGGCAACCCCCATTGCGGCGCTATTGGCGCTCACAGCTTGTGGGCAAAGCGATGCCAAAACGTCTTATGTTGTCGCAGGCGTGAAAGCCGATCGCATCATGGTCGACAAAAGCGACCGGACAATGATCCTCTACCGCGCCAATAAAGAAATCATGCGTTACACCGATTTCAAACTCGGCGATGCGCCGGTCGGCCACAAGCATTTCGAAGGGGACGAAAAAACACCCGAAGGCACATACCGGATTAGCGGCCGTAATCCCGGGAGCCGTTATCATCTATCGTTACGCATATCCTATCCCAGTGCAGCAGATGTTACATATGCAAAAAAACACGGCAAGCCGTCGGGTGGCGATATCTTTATTCATGGCCAGCCCAATGGATGGGGCGGCGTAACAATTTCCAGGGATTGGACCGATGGCTGCATCGCGTTGAGCAATGCAGGGATTGAGCAATTGTGGAAGCTGGTGCCCGACGGCATTCCGATCACGATAACGCCTTAAATTCCTATACCGCGCCAAGCGTTTCGTATATACGGTGAATGGTTGCTGCTGTCATTGTTTTGCACCCGTTCAAAGGGCAACGCTACGACTATGACAACTCGTGAAGCAACGGCACTACTCGCGCTGCAAGATGTCGATTTGCAGCGATCCCTTAGTGACCGGGCAATGGTGTTTGCTTACGGCGCGGTTCAGTGGCCATGGTTGCTCCGGTCCCTGCACGGCGGACGCAAGGCGGACAAAAACGCATTACTCGACCATCTTGATTTGCCCCATGATGCGCTGCCCAATCTGGGGAGCTGGAAGGCGGATACCGCATTTCTATCACATATTGTAACGGCCATTGAGCTTCTGAAGCCCGCCCATGTCGTTGAACTTGGCTGCGGAGCATCAAGTTTTGTCATCGCCCGTGCCTTGCAATTGGCGGGTAAGGGCACCCTGACCAGTTTTGACCAGCATGCCGATTTTGCTGCACTTACCCAAAATTGGCTAGAACAAAACGGCCTGTCCGCCGACATCCGTCACGCACCTCTTGGGCCTGCCCCGGATGGCTGGCCAGGGCACTGGTATCAATTGTCCGATTTACCAGACAGTATCGACCTGCTCGTCATCGACGGTCCGCCATGGGCGATCCACCCGCATGTACGCGGAAGCGCGGCTTCATTATTCCCCAAGGTCCCTCAAGGCGGTATGATCCTTTTGGACGACGCGGCCCGACTTGGCGAGCGTGTAGTGGCACGGCGCTGGCGACGTGAGCATCACAACATCGATTTTGTGCTCGATTGCTCGGGTGCGAAAGGCACATTGATAGGGCGTAAGGCCGCTAATTAAGCCTTGTGCCCCGGTGCATGCCCCGGCGCATGGGGGTGTTCGACAAAGACAGGTTCAGGTTCTTCCAACAACCCTTCCCATTTTGTGATTACCGACGTGGCAACCGCATTACCCACAACATTGGTTGCTGTGCGTCCCATGTCAAGAAACTGGTCGATAGCGAGGATCAGCGCTACGCCCTCTACCGGCAGGCCAAACATGGCAAGCGTGCCGGTGATAACCACAAGCGAAGCGCGCGGCACCGCCGCCACCCCTTTGGAAGAGATCATCAGCGTCAGCAAAATCGCAATCTGGGTACTAACGGGAAGATCAATGCCGTAAGCTTGCGCAATGAATATTGTTGCAAAACTCATATACATCATCGAACCATCAAGATTGAAACTATACCCTAAAGGCAGCATGAATCCCGATATCCGGCGGGGCACGCCAAAACGGTCAAGCTGTTCAAACAGTTTAGGTAGGGCGGCTTCGGATGATGCGGTGGAAAATGCGATCATCAATGGTTCGCGGATATAGCGGATCAGTTGCCAGATACGGCCGCGCAGGAACAGTGCCCCGATGGACAATAAGATAGTCCATAATAGCAATAGCGAAAGATAGAATTCGCCCACCAATTCTGCATAAGTGCCCAAAATAGCGAGGCCATTTGCTGACACCACTTTGGCGAGTGCACCGAACACGGCAAAGGGGGCAAAGCGCATCACATAACCCGTGACCTGCAACATCATTTCAGCCAGTGCATCGGCGCCGCGCACCAGCGGCGCGCCTTTTTCCCCAAGCGCCGACAAGGCCACCCCGGCAAAGAGCGAGAACACCAGTATCTGTAAAATATTATTAGTGGCAAGCGCCTCGACCGCATTTTTGGGAAAGATCGACAGGATGAATTCAAACACATCGAGTTTTTTAATCTCGCCCACGGTTTCCAATGCTTTTGCCGCCTCTGGAATCGGGGCGCCAACACCTGGTTCAAACAGATTGACCATCAACAGACCCAGGCCAATGGAGATCAAACTCGCGATGATGAACCAGGTAATCGCACGAAAACCGATGCGGCCCAAGGCGGCACTATCGCCCATATGTGCAATGCCGACGACGATGGTGGACAAGATCAACGGAGCGACCAGCATTTTGATCAGCGCCAGAAAAATGTCGGAGAGCAGCTTGAAACTTTTGGTGAGATATTCAAATGCTTTGCCATCGGCGGGCAGTCCAACATACACAGCATAGCCGACGACAACCCCCAGGATCATCCCCGCCAGAATCCATATTGTCAGTTTTCTATCCACGACCTGCTCCCGCCAGTTTGTTATTTGCATTCAAGCTAGACGAGGGACGCACTGGCCGCAAGCAATCAACTGGTAACACATGCAACTTATACGGTTGTGCGATTCAACCGGGCGGCGCATATGTCGTATAGGAATAATATCCTTTTGAGAGAGAGAAACGTCATGGCTGCAGCCAAGGTCGCAAAGACCCGCAATGCAACTCCGCAAACCGACCCTAAATTGTTAAAGCAGATGCAGCATATATTCACGGCAGGCGCATTGCCCGGCGAGAATGAAGGCTTTGACACATCGGCCTGCGGCGATGCCGTGCGCTTTACCCTGGATGTGGCTGCAACACGAAAGCCGGGCAAGGCCGCAGTTGCGCTTGACAGCTTTGCCGATGGCCGTGGCCGCCTGATGATGCGGATTGCGATCAACAATGATGATATGCCGTTTTTGGTAGATTCGGTTTCGGCTGCTCTTGCGGCAAATGGCCTGAATGTAGAACGCCTTATCCATCCGGTAGTCGGCGTAACCCGCGACGGTGCCGGGGGGTTGATTGCGATCAATGGCAACCGCAAAGATACGGCTACCCACGAATCCTTTATCTATATCGAAACCAACCGTATCGATGCAAAAGAACGCCGGGCCTTGGAACTTAGCCTGCACGGTGTTCTGAATGATGTCCGCCACGCTGTCACGGACTGGCGCAAGATGCAGGACGCGATGGAAAGCGATGCGGGTAATGCAACCGACGCGGAAGCCGCCGAACTAATCCGTTGGTTTAAGGACGGCAATATGACCGTGCTTGGTGCCGAACATCTTGACCGTAAAGGCGAGCGCAGCAGCCGGCTCGGGCTGTCGCGGGCAAGCGACGCGCTTATGCTGTCGGAGATTAGTCTTGGCCTTGCCTTCAAATGGTTCGAAGGCGGCGGCGCAGCGCCGCTGATCCTGAAGGCTAACCGTGTGTCGAGTGTTCACCGCGGTGTCCAGCTTGATCTGGTGCTCGTGCCAGTAGCTGAGGGCAAAAAGATCACGAGCATCGCGCTGACCGCAGGGTTATGGACCAGCGCCGCGCTTGCTACGGCTCCCGATCATATCCCCGTCCTGCGCACGCATTTGGCGAGTCTGATGGCGCGTTTCGGCTTTGACCCATCGGGCCATGCGGGCAAGGCGATGGAGCATGCGTTAACCTCTTTGCCACATGATTTGCTGGTTGCGTTAAGCCCCGAAGATTTGGAGCGCGTTACGCTAACCGCGATGTCGCTTACCGACCGGCCGCGTCCCAAATTACTCTCGGTGCGATCACCACTGGGGCGGCATCTTTATATCTTTGTCTGGTTACCGCGCGACGATGTTTCGACCGGCACACGCAAGGCGATTGAGACGATGTTGCTGGAGGCAACGGGGGCCGATTTGCTCGGCTGGTCGATCAGCCTTGAAGATGGCGGCGTTGCATTGCTGCGCTATACGCTCGACCTGCCGGACCGGACGGTCACGATTGACGACGCTGCGCTGGACACAAAGCTCGAACTGATGGTGCGTGGTTGGGAGCCTGCGGTTGAAGCGGCACTCGCTCTGGAATTGGATGAGAAACGTGCCGCTGCCCTGATGGTGCGCTACGGCGCGTCGTTCCCAGCCAATTACCGCAGTACCTATTCAACGCAAGACGCCGCTAGGGATATGCTGGGATTGCTCGCGATGGAACGCGATCATAGCCGGGTGACACGGCTGTCGCTGAATGCCGGCGTTGTACGTTTGAAGGTATATAGTCTGGGCGGAGCGATGCCGCTTAGCGATATTGTACCAGTGCTTGAAAATTTCGGATTTGCCGTGATCGAAGAATCGCCAACCGCATTATCGGGCGGGACGCTTGCGTATATCCATGATTTCAAACTGGCGCTTTCGGGCAGCATGGATGCCGCATCGGTTATGCCGCGTGCTGCGATTATTGAAGCAGCTTTGTCGCAAGTGCTTGATGGCTTGGCAGAGAATGACCCGTTTAACCAGCTTGTCACGATTGCCGCGATTGATCCACAAGCCGTAGTGTGGCTGCGCGCTTGGTACCGCTATTTACGCCAGACCGGGCTGACATACGGTATGCCCAATGTGGTTGCGGCGCTCGCTAAAAATGCCGGGATCACCCGGTCGGTAATCGCGCTGTTTGGTGCGCTGCATGATCCGGAATTTAACGGTGACCGCGCAAAAGAAGCTGCCAATCATTATAAGGCCGTGGACGCTGGCCTTGTCGGGGTATCGGCGATTGATGAAGACCGCATCCTGCGCCTTTACCGCGCCGTCGTGACAGCCACGCTGCGCACCAATGCTTTTGCGATGGCCGGAATCGAAGCGCTGGCATTCAAGCTGGATAGCGCGAAAGTGCCCGGCCTTCCCGCACCGCTTCCTTGGCGCGAAATATGGGTGTATTCGCCGCGTGTTGAAGGCATCCATTTGCGCGCTGGCCCGGTTGCACGCGGCGGCCTGCGTTGGTCCGATCGCCGCGACGATTTCCGCACCGAGGTCCTGGGCCTGATGAAGGCGCAGCGCGTGAAAAATGCCGTGATTGTGCCAACAGGGGCCAAGGGCGGTTTTTATCCCAAACGCTTGCCTGATATGCGGATCGACCGCGATGCGTGGTTTGCCGAAGGAACGCAGAGCTACCGCATCTTTATCCGCACTTTGCTGTCGATCACTGATAACATCGTGAACGGTAAGATCATTCACCCCACCGGTGTCGTCATCCACGACGGCGAAGATCCCTATTTCGTAGTTGC
The DNA here is from genome assembly GCA_043760355.1 of Sphingomonadales bacterium. Taxonomy (GTDB): domain Bacteria; phylum Pseudomonadota; class Alphaproteobacteria; order Sphingomonadales; family Sphingomonadaceae; genus Sphingorhabdus_B. The sequence goes on along the minus strand of JAYUPC010000164.1, from coordinate 8,458 downwards.
TGCCGATAAAGGCACAGCAACATTTTCCGATACCGCCAATGCTATTGCGATTGAACGTGGCTTCTGGCTGGGCGATGCATTCGCGAGCGGCGGATCAGTTGGCTATGACCATAAGGCAATGGGCATCACAGCCAAGGGCGGCTGGATTTCGGTAAAGCGCCACTTTGCCGAAATGGGCATAGATGTGCAGAAAGAACCCGTGCGCGTGGCTGGTGTCGGCGATATGTCGGGCGACGTATTTGGCAACGGAATGTTGCTCTCGAAAAGCCTCAAACTGGTCGCGGCCTTTGACCATAGGCATATTTTTATCGATCCCGATCCCGATCCGGCGATCAGCTGGAAAGAACGTAAGCGGATGTTTGCTCTGCCCCGGTCCAGCTGGGTTGATTATAATCCCAAGCTGATTTCCAAAGGCGGCGGATTATTTGCGCGGACGGAAAAGAGCGTCAAACTAACCAACGAAATGCGTCAGCTTCTGGGCATCGATGCCAAGGAAATCGAACCAGCAGTATTGATGACCGCGATCCTGAAAAGCGATGTACAGCTGCTCTGGTTTGGCGGTATCGGCACCTATATCAAGGACAAGACCCAGGCGAATAGCGAGGTGGGCGATCCCGCCAATGATGCAATCCGTGTAAACGGCGTTGATGTTCGTGCAAAGGTTATCGGTGAAGGTGCTAACCTTGGCGTGACGCAGGCCGGACGGATTGGCTATGCGCTGAACGGCGGGCGGATCAATACCGACTTTATCGACAATTCGGCGGGTGTCGATTGTTCGGATAATGAGGTAAACATCAAAATTGCGCTGAACGCCGATATGGCGGCGGGTAAACTGAAAGAAGCAGCGCGCAACATCTTGCTTGCGAGCATGACCGACGCAGTAGGCGCATTGGTGCTCGAAGATAATCGCCTGCAAACGCTCGCTCTCTCGGTTGCCGAAACCGGCGGTGTCAGCGACTTGCCTGCTTATCTGCGCCTGATCGAGACACTTGAAAGCACAGGCAAGCTTGACCGCGCAGTCGAGGGAATTGGCGCGAATGATGATCTGATGCGCCGTATGTCAGAGGGCAAGGGACTTACCCGGCCCGAGCTATCGGTCCTGATCGCAACGGCAAAACTGGCGGCGCAGGACGGTGTTGAACATGGCGAACTTACGGCTGACCCGACGTTTGAAGATGAGCTGCTCGCCGCATTCCCGCCCGCGATGGTCAAACCGCATAAGGCGGCGATCCTTGGCCACCGGCTACGCAAAGAAATCATAGCCACCAAACTTGCCAACCGGATGATAAACCGGCTGGGAATGCTGCACCCTTTTGAACTCGCCGAAGAGGAAGGTTGTACAATGTCCGATGTGGCGGGGGCCTTTGCCGTTGCTGAACAGGTATATGATGCGGCAAGCCTGTGGCAGACGATTGACGAAGGCGAAATGGCCGAAGGCACACGGCTGATGCTGTTCGCACAAGTTGCGGTCGAAATGCGGGCGCATATGGCCGACATTATCCGCAACGCGGTTGAAGGACGCATCGTATCAGAAGCGGTTTTGCTCTATACCCCGGTCATCAAAATACTGTCGGACGGACGCGATACTTTGTTACCAAATGACGTGCGCTTGCAAACCGAAGCTTTTGGTGCGCGTTTGATGGCACAGGGCGCGCCGCGTAAAATTGCCGATCAACTTGTGCGTTTGGCGCAACTTGACGGGGCAATCGGGATAGCGGCACTGGCAACCGCACAAAAAGTGGATGTAAAGGCACTAACGATGGCCTTTACCGCACTCGGCGATGCTTTGGGCATTGGTTGGGCGCAGGGCGTGGCGATGCAGCTTGATCCGCAAGACCCCTGGGAACGCCTGCTTGTTGCAGGCTTGGCACGTGATTTTCAGGCGATGCGGCTCGATTTCCTGCGCCGTCATGGCGGCAAGAAACCCATCGAGACAGCGCAGAGTTGGATCACGGACAACGCGGCCCGGGTGCGGAGCTTCAAAGCCGTTGTTGATCGTGCCAGAATGGGCGGGATGCCAACGCCTGCCATGCTCGCGCAGATCGCCGGACAGGCACGGGTGCTGCTGGGGCGTTAGGGGTTTTCGCCAGCCGCACTTTTCAATTCATACAGCAGATCAAGGGCTGCCTTTGGACTAAGCGCATCAATATCCAGCCCGGTTAGCTTTTCACGCAACCGGTCCACTTTGGCTTCAGCGGCATCCAAGGCGGCGCTGAACAGCGGCAGATCTCCTAAACCCGCCGCCAAACCACCTGTTTCGGCACGACCCTTTTCAAGCCTATCGAGTACGCCTTGCGCGCGCACCAGTACCTGTGGCGGAAGCCCTGCAAGCTTTGCCACCGCTATCCCGTAACTACGGTCGGCGGGGCCGGTTGTAACCTCGTGCAATAACACCAGATCGCCCTTATATTCCTTTGCCCGCACATGGTGGAGCGAAAGCGCATCAAGCGTATCAGCAAGTCGGCTCAGTTCGTGATAATGCGTTGCGAACAGGCACCGGCACCGGTTGTTTTCATGAATACCCTCAACCACCGCCCAAGCCAGCGCCAGACCGTCATAGGTTGATGTGCCGCGCCCAACCTCGTCAAGGATAACGAAGCTGTGCTCGGTTGCCTGCGCCAAAATTGCCGCCGTCTCCACCATCTCGACCATGAAAGTCGAACGCCCGCGGGCAAGATTATCCGACGCGCCAACGCGGCTGAACAGACGGTCGACGATACCGAGCCTTGCCGATGTCGCAGGCACAAAACTCCCGGCTTGGGCAAGCAGGACGATGAGCGCGTTTTGCCGCAGGAAGGTGGATTTACCGCCCATATTCGGACCCGACACCAACCACAAACGTGTCTCTGGCGCGAGTGTGCAATCGTTCGAGATGAACCGGTCACCCGATTTGGCGAGCGCGGTTTCAACCACGGGATGACGTCCACCGACAATCTCCAGACAGGGCGTATCGACGAAGGAAGGATGACACCATCCACTTTCAGCAGCGCGTTCGGCTAGGGCAGCGGCAACATCAATCCGGGCAAGGGTATCGGCACTCAGCGCAATCGCATCCCGGCGCGCCAACACAGCCTCGATCAGTTCCTCCAGATGCGCAGCCTCAGCGGCGAGAGCATGGCCGCTCGCCTGCATGATACGCTGTGCTTCTTCATGGAGTTCTGGCGAGTTAAACCGCACTGCTCCTGCCATAGTCTGCCGGTGGGTAAAGCCTGACCCCGCCGCCATTAAAACATCGCCGTTCTTTGCCGGTACCTCGACAAAATAGCCGAGCACGCCGTTATGCCGGATTTTGAGCGCGGAAATACCCGTGCGGTCGCGGTAACCTGCCTCCAGCACGGCTATTGCCTGCCTACCGTCGCGGCCAGCAAGGCGTAAACTGTCGAGCGCTGCGTCATAGCCTTCGGCAATATAACCGCCCTGGCCCGCCTCGGTCGGCGGGGTTGGAACCAAAGCCCGGGTGAACAGATCAACCATTGTCCCGTGACCATCAAGTGCTGGCAATAACGCGTCGAGTAACACGGGCCGCGCCGCCATCGCGCCCAAACGCTCCCGCAATGCACGCCCTGCATCAAGGCCATCGCGCAGTTGCCCCAGATCACGCGGGCTGCCCCGCCCCGCAACAATCCGGCCAAGTGCGCGGGCAATGTCGGGCAATTGGCGCAATGCAGCACGAACACCGTCGCGCAGATACGGCGTGTCATGGAACCATGCGACGAATTCGAGGCGCTGTTCGATAGCGCGCCTATCCATCAAGGGAGCCGCCAGATCCGCCGCTAAGGCTCGTGCACCGGCACCCGTGATCGTCCGGTCAACCTCTTGCAATAACGACCCTGCCCGTCCGCCGCGCTGGGCAGCGGTTATTTCCAAACTGTCCCGGGTCGCTTGATCGATCAGCAGATGTGCGCCGCGTTGGCGCCGTAATGGGGTTTTCAGGAACGGCATTTTGCCTTGGCCGGCATGGGCAAGATACGCGACAAGGCCTCCTGCTGCGGCACATTCTGCTCGCGATATCTCGCCAAAGCCGTCAAGACTTGCAACCGCGAAATGGCGTTTCAGGGCTTCCTCACCGCTTGCGCTTTCAAAGTCTCTACGGGGCCGCTCAATCGCTCCATAGGGTGCGGCTTCAAATCCTTCCGGTGCTACCAACTCGCTGGCGCTCAGCCTTGCAAGTTCGGCCTCGAGTGCGCCACGCTTGACCGTCACCACTTCAAAATAGCCAGTTGAAATATCTGCTGCTGCGATACCGATATCGTCGCCAACCTGGGCCAGCGCGACCAGCATATTTTGCGCCCAACTGTCGAGCAGGCTATCCTCGGTCAGTGTCCCTGCTGTTACAAAACGGATGATATCGCGCGATACCAAAGTTTTGCCGCCCCGCGCTTTGGCGGCCTCTGGCGTTTCGGTCTGTTCGGCAATAGCCACCCGGTGACCCGCCTTAATCAGTCGCGCCAGATAGCCTTCGGCGGCGTGCACCGGAACCCCGCACATCGGGATCGGTTTCCCGTCATGTTCGCCGCGTGACGTAAGCGCGATATCAAGTGTCGCCGACGCCGCCCTTGCGTCATCAAAAAACAGTTCGAAAAAATCACCCATGCGGTAGAAAAGCAGACAGTCGGCTGCCTTGGCTTTCAATGCCAGATATTGCACCATCATCGGTGTTGGCCCCGCCAATTGCTTCACCGCGTTTTTTGCTGTCCCCGCCATATAGCCAGCGATAGCCGAGCCAGACACCCCTTGCCAGCCCCCACTTGCTCTTATGCACAGTTGCCGTTACGGATTTTGGCTAGAGTTAGAAGCTACTACAATCCCAGGAAAGCCCGAGCGACCCCATGAATGACAGCGACGTCCAGTTTACCGCCGAAGAAGCGCTGAATTTCCATGCGCAGGGCCGCCCCGGCAAGATCGAAATTATTGCGACCAAACCAATGGCGACACAACGCGACCTGAGCCTGGCTTATTCGCCCGGCGTCGCCGTGCCGGTACAAGCAATCGCCGATGATCCCAGCACCGCATATGATTACACGGCCAAGGGCAACCTTGTTGCGGTCATTTCAAATGGCACCGCGATCCTTGGCATGGGCAATCTGGGTGCACTTGCTTCCAAACCGGTGATGGAGGGCAAGGCGGTTCTGTTCAAACGCTTTGCCGATGTCGATTCGATCGATATCGAGGTTGATACCACCGATACACAGCGTTTTATCGAATGCGTTGAATTGCTGGAGCCAACCTTTGGCGGCATCAATTTGGAGGATATCGCTGCGCCCGAATGCTTCATCATTGAACAGACTTTGCGGGAAAAGATGAACATTCCGGTGTTCCATGATGACCAGCACGGCACCGCGATCATTGCCGCCGCCGGACTTATCAATGCGTGCGACCTTACCGGACGCAGCCTGAAAGACGTGAAGGTCGTTTGCAACGGAGCAGGTGCCGCCGCAATTGCGTGCACCGAACTTATCAAGGCAATGGGTGTGCCGCACGCAAACGTCATCATGTGCGACCGTACGGGCGTAATTTACCAAGGGCGTCACGACGGGATGGATCAATGGAAATCGGCACATGCCGTGCCAACACAAGCGCGCACGCTGGCCGAAGCAATTGTGGGCGCAGATATTTTCTTGGGATTATCGGCAGCAAATGCCCTGTCAGCCGATATGGTCAAGCAAATGGCCGATCAGCCGATCATCTTTGCGATGGCCAATCCCGACCCCGAAATCTCGCCACCGGTTGCGCGGGAAGCCCGTCCCGATGCGATCATTGCCACAGGCCGGTCGGATTTTCCCAATCAGGTCAACAATGTCCTGTGTTTCCCGTTCCTGTTCCGCGGCGCGCTTGATGTGCGTGCCACCACGATCAACGAACCGATGAAGATTGCAGCGGCGAACGCGCTGGCCCAATTGGCGCGTGAAACTGTGCATGAAGATGTAGCGGCTGCTTATGGCGGCACTACACATAAATTTGGCCGTGATTATATTATCCCATCCCCCTTTGATCCTCGCTTGATGGAGGTCGTTGCGTCTGCCGTGGCCGAAGCCGCCATGAAATCTGGTGTCGCTCAGAAACCGATTGCCGATATGGACGTGTACCGTGCCGAATTGCGCGCACGGCAAAACCCGACGACATCGGTACTTACCCGCGTGTACGAATCGGCACGTGCCAAACCCAAGCGCGTTATTTTCGCCGAGGCCGAGGAAGATGTTGTCTTACGCGCAGCCGTGCAATTTGCGCAGGATGGGTACGGCGTGCCAGTACTGGTTGGCCGCGATGCCGCGGTGCTGGCAAAGCTCAAGGAACTCGGCGTCGAAAATCCCGAAAGCTTTGAAATCCATAACAGCGTTTCCAGTCCGTTAGTAGAATCGATGGTCGAACGGCTTTATGCCCGCCTGCAACGCCGGGGTTTCCTGCGCCGCGATGTACAGCGGATGATCAACCGGGATCGCAATATCTTTGGCGCAAGTCTGCTGGCAATGGATCAGGCCGATGCGATGATTACCGGCGTCACCCGAACCTTTGGCCAGACATTCCGGGAACTGCGCCATGTGCTTGACGCCAAAAAAGGCCGCACGCCTTTTGGTATTCATTTGATGGTCGGCAAAAGCCATACAGTCTTCATCGCCGACACCACCGTCAATGAACGGCCAAGTGCGGTTGAACTTGCCGATATTGCCGAACAGACAGCCGCCGTGGCGCGGCGCATGGGACATGAGCCCCGCGTGGCATTCTTGTCGTTTTCTACTTTCGGCAATCCGCACGGCAACTGGCTCGACAATATCCGTGAAGCGGTAGCGATCCTTGACGCGAAGAAGCCCAATTTTGAATATGAAGGCGATATGCCCCCTGACGTCGCGCTCAATCCGGCAATGATGGCGCGTTATCCGTTTTGCAGGCTTTCTGGCCCCGCCAATGTGCTGGTCATGCCCGGCCTGCAATCAGCCAATTTGAGTGCTAAGCTCTTGCGCGAACTGGGCGGAGACCGGGTAATCGGCCCTATGCTGGTGGGTATCGAACGTCCTGTGCAGATTGCCACGATGTCATCAAGCGCGTCGGAACTGGTGACGCTTGCAGTATTAGCAGCGGCCGGTGTGGTCGAGTAGATAGGACAAAGGAAGGTTTAATCCGGCCCAAAATGCAACGCACGGAACCGATTCTTGAACCGGCAGGTTAACCGTTTGGTCCACTGCTGCCTTGGCCACCACCGCCTGTACCTGGCGCACCAACCGATCCGATATTGCCAAAAATTTCTTCAAAGAAACTTTTGTTCCGGCCAAGCGTTGGCGTTTTATCGCTTTCTGGACTGATCCGTGCGATATTTTCCATACCGGTCTGCTTTACCGCCGCAACGTTACCCGCTGGATCAAAACGCACATGCAGCATGAATTGCGATGATGCACTAGGCTGTGCAAACGCAAGCTGTTTGGTATCGCGAGCATAATAATACCAGTCGTTGCTGTCGAACTGACCAATAAATGTCGGCCGGCCAAGCGATGCTTCGACCGATTGTTTATTATCAACACCAGGCTGAACCGATTGTAGCAGCGCGGTATCGCCAACATAGCCCTGATGTGCACGCAGCCGTGTGCAACCGGAGGAGAGCAAAGCTAATCCAGCAAGCGCGGTTAAGCTCATGATCCGGGCCGATGGCCGTTTAATGAGTGGGCTGGGCATATTATTCTCCGGCATTTTCGAATTCACTGACTTTGCCATTGCATCCTTTAAGGTCGAAGATCAATAAGCATTGCAAAATGAACGCAGCGTTAGCCGATTTGGCCGATCACTGCCTGGAATATGGAGCAATTTAGCAATGTCCTTTTTGAAACGTCTGTTTGGCCAAGATGAAGCCCATCCGCGTGAAGCATTGCGCCCGCTTTATACACAAATCGTTGCAAAGGCCCGCGAAGCCCATTGGTATGAGCAAGGCCAAGTCCCTGACAGCGTTGATGGTCGATTTGATATGCTGGCGGCAATATTGGCATTGGTGCTGCTGCGGCTTGAGGATGATCCCGCACTCGCGCAAGAATCAGTCTATCTCACCGAGGTTTTTGTGAATGATATGGATGCCCAGCTCCGCGAAATCGGAATCGGTGATATGGTGGTTGGCAAACATATCGGCCGGATGATGGCGTCACTTGGCGGGCGGCTGACGGCATTTCGTGACAGTGCTGAGGGACTTGATGACGCCATTGCCCGTAATATCTATCGCGGGGCAACGGTTGACGGAGCAGCAGCACAGCATGTGCGCAAAGGATTACAGGACGCAAAAGCCCGGATTGATTTGGTCGCACCGACCGCATTGATAAGTGGCGATCGGGTTTGGTGACCTTGTAAAATAATGCTGCATCGCACAATTTACTGGACATTTTTCTCCGCTTGTTCAATCTATTCATATGGATATGAACAAGCTGATTTTTGAAGCAATTGCTCTCAAGAAATGTGTGACGGCAACCTATAACCGGATGCA
>JAYUPC010000163.1:0-2670 GCA_043760355.1 Sphingomonadales bacterium | reverse complement strand
CACGAAGGGGTCGCTAAATGAGGCCGGTGTAATCTATCAATCAAGCATCATTTGACTGTGAACTTGCAAGCATTTCTGCTGGTTTTAGAGTGTGCGAGGCTTAAAAATAATTCCATGAACTAATTTGGGTGTCATCCCGTCCTAAACCTCGGCCTTTAACAACCAGTCATGGAAAATCTTCACGGCGCGTTGGTTCAGCGCACGTGGCCGACATACAAACCAATAACTATACGGGCTTTCAACTTCGCTATCGAAAAGCCGTGTCAGTCGCGGGTCTTTGGCATCGGAAAAATGGCTGCCGTGCATGATCGCAACGCCAAGGCCATTTGCCGCGGCCTCCAGCATAAGTGGGCCGCTATCCATTTGATCGATGGCCGCCGGTTTCAGTTTGGGCATGTCCATGGCCTGACGCCATGCGTCATAGATCAGCGGCATGTCGCTGTGTACCATCACGGTATGCTGCGCTAAATCAGCGGGTTTTTTGATATTTTGCTCGCGTGCCATTTGTTCTGAAGCAATCGCATAGACGGTGTTTCGGTCCAAACGCACGCTGTACAGCTTGGGATCAACTTCTGCCGCAATGATGATCGCGGCATCGACCACATCTCCGAGCAGGTTTTCTGCATGGGCCGACGTGTCGACATCAATGTGCAGCTTGGGAAAGAGTTTGCGCAGTTCAGGCAGGCGCGGGATCAGGCGCTGAGAGCCAAATAGCGGCAAAACACCAAGTCGTAAGCGATGTTCACCGCCACGTCCGCTCAATTCCTCGACTGCCTCGGCCATCGCATCAAGAGCTGGCTCGATTGCCGCAAGCAGCGTAACGCCCTCATTATTCAATATCATGGCTTGCGAACGCCGGTCGAACAGCGACTTGCCCATAAAGTCCTCTAGCGCCTTGATTCGACGGCTCAGTGCCGGGGGAGAGAGGGAAAGTTCGCTTGCCGCAGCCTTTGCAGACCCCAATTTTGCGACCCGAACAAAGGCTTCGAGTGAACGTAAAGGGGGTAAACGGCGCATCGAATCTCTCCAAAGATACTATAATTTTATTTTTAGCAGTAATTGCAAAATTTGCAACTCTAATTGTTTTGTTCGCACTTGCACAATAAAACTATTTAAGAGATAAAATATGAGCCTTTTAGGCATCCTCTCCTAAAGACTTTTTTCGGGCTGGCTACGTGCCAGCCCTTTTTTTTGCCTAGTTTCCCTATATTTCGTCAATAAGCGCCTTGCGGCCCCAGAGAATCAGGAACACCAAAGATAGCGCAATCAACATAAATGTCATCGGCGCCCAAATGTTGAATAGCGCTACTCCTACCGCAGGTGCGAAGATATAAGCAGCTCCATTTATCGATGCGATCTTGCCAGCAACATCGCCTTGTTCGTGTCTGCTAACCGCAAGGGATGAACCCGCAGTAAAACCGGGCCGGAATAGGCCGAACCCTAATGACGATATCGCATAGCCCATGCTGATCCCGTAGTAGTCATAGCTTGCCCCGGTAATCACGACCCCGACCAAGGCGAGTAATGCGCCCCATAACACCGATGAAGACGGCTGAGGGGAGAGTATTGGAATTAGCCCCCACTGCGCCAACAAGGTCGCCATTGCGCCAATGAACATTACCGATCCGATCGCCTGTACGGCAGCTCCTGGTTGATCCTGCAAACCCAATCGATCACGTACCATGAAGCCAACAACGCCAAGCATGATCGCTTGCGCATGGCCACCAATAAGCCCCGCAACCAGCCAATCGACAATGCGGGGATCTCGCCACTTTAGGCGAACAGTTACAGGCGCATCTGTGGTTCCTTCATCCTGCGTTTCGGGCTGCGCCATGGCGGCGGACGAAGGATAATCGGCAACAGCACCGCGTGCTTCAAACCGGGGAGTATCACTGGGTAGCCGCAGATGCAGTGCACCCATCACGCCGATCCCAAAGAGCGCAAACATGATGAGCGGCCCGGCCAAACCCAAGGGATAAAAGACCAGAAAATGCGCCACCGCAGGTCCTATAACAGTGCCCAGACCAAAAGAGGATGCAAGCAGGGATAATGCTTTGGTGCGTTCTGCTCGCTCGGTGCGTGCGGCGACATAAGCTTGTACGGCAGGCGGAGCGGCGGATCCAAAACCGCCGTACAGGCTGCGGAACAGGGCAAATACGATGAATGTAACAACCGGGGTTACTATGCCTGCTAAGCCCAACCACAATATCGCCCCGCACATGCCCATTGACAGGATGAAACCGATCATGCCGACACTCATCAACGATTTGCGTCCGCGTTGGTCAGACAATCTTGCCCATTTGGGTGCGGTTATAACCCATAATAATGCCGACCAGCTAAAGGCTAGGCTGACCCAGACATCTGCGATTTTCAACTTGCTGGCTATTGCGGGCAGTGTGGATTGCATTGCGGTATTGCCTGCCGCTGCTACCAACATGACGAGGAACAGGATGACGATACGGCCAGATGGTATGACAGGGGTCTTGTTCATAGCCATAGCTGCCCATGATTGCGGCATGCTTTTGCATGACCATCATAATCAACGGGTGTGCGCGGTGCCAGAAAAATAACGGCTAAGGTTCCAGAAGCGTATAAAAGCATTTAATCGATACTGAAGCATCTTATGCCTAGCCGCAACCTTGCAAAAACTGTTCTTCATCGAATAATTGG
>JAYUPC010000162.1:0-2676 GCA_043760355.1 Sphingomonadales bacterium | reverse complement strand
AAAAGCAATGCGGCAAGCTGGTCTGGCATGTTCCTCAATTGCCAGCACGGGCAAGATTTTCGCCTTGAACTCCATGCGAGGATGCTGGGCACACACATGATAAATCTGATCCTGATGAAGAACGTCGAGGCCAGCCGTAACCACAAAGCGCGGAGACCAACTGGCGAATCCAGTAAATCCTAACCCCGCAACCAATTATACCCCATTACCGTCAAGATTTAGTAGAAAGTGCTGTTGGCTTAGATCGGGAGATTTTGGGCTAATCACGTTCTAACGCTGCCGCCGCGCCTGGCCTCTTGCGAACTCGATTGCGCAAGAGGTCCGCAAATCCTATCAGCTGTTTCAGGAGGAGCTGATATGACCACATTAGTGATGGCAAACGACATCGAGGCAATCATTGCGCGCACTGCGCTTAAATATGATTTGCTGCCTTATCAATCTAAGCCCTTTGCGCAGAGCCAACCGGCACGGCTCGGCGCTGTTGCAAAGCTCTTTACGCTTGATGCCTCACCAATGGAAAACGCGCGGGTGCTTGAACTGGGCTGTGCGTCGGGTGGCAATATCATTCCCCATGCCATGCGTTATCCCGGCGCGAAATTTATTGGGGTAGATCTGGCACGAACGCAAGTCGCAGCAGGCCGCGCCCGCATCGCCAAGCTTGGTCTGTCGAACATAGAGATATTATGCCAAAGCTTTACCGAGATTGACGATACACTTGGCAGTTTCGATTACATCATCTGCCACGGTGTCTACAGCTGGGTGCCCGCGATCGTGCAAAACGCTATTTTCCGGATTATCTGCGCGCGGTTGTCGCCTGTCGGCATTGCGTGCGTCAGTTACAACGTTTTGCCGGGCTGGCGAATGATGCAGCCGCTCCGTGATGCGTTCCTGCTACAAATTCCTGATCATGTCGATTCGCTGGGGCGCGTGGCGCAAGCGCGGGAATTGTTGAACTTCCTGAAAGATGCCTCTCCCGATAATGGGCCGTATGGGGATATGATCCGCAGTTGGGCAGAGCGGCTTTCATCACTGCCTGACGATTATATCGCGCATGAATTTCTGGAGGAAACGAATTCACCGAGCACCTTGCGTGAATTTACCGGATCGGCGGCACGGCATGGGCTTGGCTATCTGGGCGAATGCGAATTATCTTCGATGATCCTCGACAATTATGGGCACGAAGTTGCACAACAGGTGCGTGCACGATCAAAAAATGATCTGGTTGAATCGGAACAATATCTCGACCTGTTATCGGGCCGCACTTTCCGGCAGTCGCTGTTGGTTGCCGATGATCGCATGGCCGATGTTAACCGCGCTTTGTCACCAGATCGGACCGAGAGCCTGCATTTTTTGGCCATTGCCGGATTGCGGATTGAACAAAATGGCAAGAAGGCATCGGTGATCGATGCCGCAGGGCGTACGCTGACGTCCGACATCAAGGCGGTGATTGAGGGCATCGGGCGGTTCATTGTTCGGTTCCCGGCCTCATCCAGCCTCGACGATCTGACGCAAGGGGTCGACGATACTGCGCGCGCGCAAATTCAGGACGCAATGTATCAGATGATGATCGCTGGGATGGTTCACGTGATGAGCGAGCCAGTCGCGATGTTGCCGACCGTTAGTGATAAGCCTTGCGCAATGCTACTCGCCCGCGCCGATGCGGCGGACGGCGAGGCGTTGACCACAAACCAGCGGCATGAGACCGTGACAATTGATGCCGCCGCGCGGATATTGCTCCCGGCGATGGATGGCACGCGCGATCATACAGCGTTGATCGACCTGCTCAAAGCCGCAGCGCTTGGGGGGCAGCTGACATTCAATAAAGATGGTGCGGCGGTGGCAGGCGCTGAACAAATCACGGCGGTTGCGACACAATATTTGCCTGAACTGCTCGCGGGAATTGCCTTGGCAGGGCTTATTGAAAGTTAGCGCAGTCTGGCGTCTACGCGCGTTGACAAAGTTAGGCGGTATAGATAATTACGAAAAGAGCATAAAGCACTACGCACTGGGTCGCACCGGATTATTGCCATGGGGACCATGATAATGACGTACGACACAAGCGAACCAGTTTTTGTTACATTTTCCGATCAATCTGGCGGCGGCATAGGCGCTCTCCGGAGACAACATCGCAATCAAGCGAGTCGCCTAGCACTGCGCGCAACCATTGGTTTTGTCGCGGTTAGCGGGATCAATATGCTCGCGGCGGGAGAGGCGTGGGCACAATGTGTGACGGCGGCAACCTCGGCAACCTGCAATGCAAACACACAAACTACAGATACAGCTAATGTAAACGGCGCCAACAACCCATCAAGCGACAGGCAGCAATCAGTCAATACCGCAGCTACCGCGACGGTCTCGGTAGCAACGGGAACGACGGTCAGCAAAAACGGCTTGGCCCTATCGAACTCTGGTACGGGCGGCGCAACATTTACTAATGACGGGATAGTGCAGGTCGACGCCGGGAATGCACCCGTGTCAGGCGGCACGGCAGCAGTCAATGTGACTGCATCGGGTGGCGATGCCATCTATCAGGGTAAGGGCGCAATTATCAATCTTGGTACTGGCGGTGGTTTGGCAGCCACTACCAATGGCACGGGCGGTGTTGCGGTGACGGCGGCGAGTGTCACGTCGACCAAGGGCGCAGCGATAGACGTGAACGCGACCGGCCTTGGTGTG
>JAYUPC010000161.1:0-23148 GCA_043760355.1 Sphingomonadales bacterium | reverse complement strand
GGATCATGAAAATAGAACTGATCGTCAAAACGATGCTGACCGTTGTTGCCAGCCGCCAATGATCTTTCACCTTGGCAATGAACTTGTCGTGGAAATCGACTGAATAGAGCGCAACGGATGAATTCAGGATCGCCGCTGTGTGTGCGATAACCGCCGCCGTCATTAGCGATGCAAATGCGCCTGATAGCCATGCGGGCAAAACATGCGCGACGATCCGCCCATAGCTTTTGTCACCAATCGGCCCGAACAATTTATAGGCAATGACGCCTGGCACTGCGACGATCAACGGGATGACGAGGATACGGATACTAGCGGCGGCAAGCACGCCCTTCTGCGCCTCTTTCACGGTCGGCGCTGTCATCGCTTTTTGCGTGATATTCTGGTTGGTGGACCAATAAAATATCTGGATAAACAACATGCCGGTGAACAAGGTGTGGAAAGGAATTTGCGAATCGCTGGACCCGACCATTGTCAACCGTTCTGCCGGGATGCCAGAAAAGTCCCAGTTGATCGCGTTAAGCGCGAGCACAACCACCAGCAATGCCATGGCCAGCATACCGATGCCTGAAAACGTATCGACGACCGCCACAGCCTTTAGCCCGCCAGTGATCGTGTAAATCGCGGCAATCACAGCCATCGGCACCGCAAAATACAGCAAAGGCCAATCAAGCCCGAACATCGATTTCAAAAACAAGCTGCCGCTATACAAAGACGCGGGCAGATAGATCAGGATATTGCCGATCAGAAACAGCGCCGAAATCACTGTGCGAATGCTGCCGCCATCATAGCGGCGTTCGAGCAGCTCAGTCACTGTCGTGCATTTGTTACGATAATAAATCGGCACAAACACGAACGCCAGAATCATCAGCCCGACGAAACCGGAAATTTCCCACCATGCCAGCAGCAACATTTGGCCGCCGTTCATGCCGACGAGCTGCTCGGTCGACAGGTTGGTAATCGTGATCGAACCAGCGACGTACAGCCAGCTAAGCCCGCCGCCTGCCAAAAACACATCTTTGCCCGACCCGTCATGTTCATTTGGGCCGCTGCGCACCTTCGCCCAAGTCAGCAACCCCATCAGTACTATAATCGCAACAAAGACCGTCGCTTGCAGCCAACCGGCTGACAGACCCGCACCCATTTCCCTCTCCCTTTTTTTTGGAGTGTGGCGCATAGAATGTCGAACCGCAACCCGAACGAGAATCCGACACAATGAAATTGGGCGTTTGCTATTATCCCGAACATTGGCCCGAAGCGGTCTGGCCCGATGATGCGCGCCGGATGGCGGAGCTTGGCCTGACGCGCGTGCGTATCGGCGAGTTTTGTTGGAGCAGGATAGAGCCTGAACCGGAGCGGTATGATTGGGGCTGGCTCGACCGCGCAGTGGATATTCTGCATAACGCGGGGCTAGGCATCATCATGGGCACGCCGACTGCAACGCCGCCCAAATGGCTGGTGGAACAATTGCCGGATATGGTCGCTTTGGACGAAAAGGGCCGCGCACGTGGATTTGGTTCGCGGCGGCATTATTGTTTTTCGCACAGCGGCTATGCCAAGGAATGCGACCGGATCGTTGCGGCAATGGCCGAACGCTATGGAGAACACCCCGCAATTGTCGCGTGGCAGACTGACAATGAATATGGTTGCCACGACACTGCCGTCAGTTTTTCCGGTGCTGCGCGTGATGGATTTCGCGATTGGCTAGCGGCTAAATACATGACCATTGCCGCTCTGAACGCGGCATGGGGCAATGTGTTTTGGTCAATGGAATACCGTTCCTTTGCCGAAGTAGAATTGCCCAATTTGACAGTAACCGAAGCGAACCCTGCGCACTGGCTCGACTTCCGCCGCTTCTCCTCGGATCAGGTCGTGGCTTTTAACCGGCGGCAAGTCGCTATCCTGCGCAAAAAGTCGCCCGGGCGCGATCTGATCCACAACTATATGGGCTTTTTCACACAATTTGATCATCATGCGGTTGCGGCGGATTTGGATGTAGCCAGCTGGGATAGCTATCCTTTGGGTTTCCTCGAACAGTTCTGGTTCACCGATGCCCAAACGCTGCGTTACGCGCGCCAAGGCCATCCCGATATTGCGGCGTTCCACCATGATCTCTATCGCGGGCTTCATCCCAATGGCCGCTGGTCGGTGATGGAACAACAACCCGGGCCTGTAAACTGGGCGCGATACAACCCCGCTCCTTTGCCCGGCATGGTCCGATTGTGGACGCTGGAGGCGATGGCGCATGGCGCCGAAATGGTCAGCTATTTCCGCTGGCGGCAAGTGCCGTTTGCGCAGGAACAAATGCACGCAGGGTTGTTGCGTCCCGATAGCAAAGACGATGTTGCGGTGGCCGAAGTTAAGCAAGCATCGGCGGAGATTGCGGCGCTGGTTGGTGATGCTGGCGAGCCAGTGAAACAGATTGCTCTGCTGTTTGATTATCCAAGCGACTGGGTCACTGACATTCAGCCACAAGGAAAGGGCTTCAGCGCGCTGCGTCAGGCGTTTGAGTTTTATTCGGCACTGCGGCAACTGGGGCTGAACATAGACATAGTCGCGCCGGGGCGCAGCCTAGATGGTTATGCGATAGTTGTAGTTCCCTGCATCCCGATCATCCCCGACGCGTTGGTTGACCAACTAACGGCGTTCACAGGCCAAGTGCTAGTCGGCCCGCGCAGTGGCAGCAAAACTGCTGACTTTGCGATTCCCGCCGATCTTCCTCCAGGCCCATTGCAGTCGCTACTTCCGCTAACAGTGACCCGCGTCGAATCATTGCGTCCAGCGTTGAACGAAGCTGTTGGCGACGGCAGCGTTAGCCAGTGGCTGGAACAGATCGAAACCAGTCTTTCGGCCGAATGGTCGACTGACAGCGGGAAAGGCATTTGCTACCGCAACGGCAGCGTGCGCTATCTGGCCGCCTGTGTCGATACCCCGCTCTTGAAAACGGTGTTTGGCCGAATGGCAATTGAAGCGGGCTTAACGGCTATAACTATGCACGAAGACATCCGAATCCGGCGGAATGGCAATCTGGTTTACGCGTTCAACTACGGAACGCAGCCCCAGCAAGCGCCGTTGATTGAAAATGCCAAATTGCTTGTCGGAACCGATCAAATAACCGCCGCCGATGTCGCCATTTGGAAGAATGTTTAGTCGATCAGAACTCCGCTTTTGATGACCGCCTCGACTTTCTCCAGCAAGCGGACATCGACCAGCGGATCGCCCTTTACCGCGATCAGATCGGCAAAATGGCCTGGTGCGATGCTGCCGATCTCAGCCTCTTTACCCATGACCTGTGCTGCCTCGACGGTGGCGGCCTGGATCGCCTGCATCGGGGTCATCCCGTATTTAACCATATACGCAAATTGTCGCGCATTGAACCCGTGAGGATAAACGCCGCTGTCGGTGCCGTAAGCTAGCTTTACTCCCAGCTTCACGGCCTTGCTAAAGCCCTCACGCTGCAAATCGGTGGTCTCCCGGTTCTTGCGCAGATATTCTTCTGGCCAACCCTCTTTCGCGCCAATGTCATTTATGTAATCGCCATTATAGATATCCATAACCAGCCAGACATCTTTGTCTTTGGCGAGTTTGAGCGCTTCGTCATCGATCAGGCTGGCATGTTCGATTGAACGGACGCCGGCACGGATGGCGTTTTTGATTCCCTCTGCGCCGTGAGCATGGGCTGTGGCGAAGCTACCATGCACCTTGGCAACATCAACGGCTGCACGCATTTGCGCTTCGCTCAGTTCGGGTTCGCCCGGTTCGGTTCCAATGGCAAGAACGGCGCCGGTTGCAATCAGCTTTAGGAAGTCGACCCTTTGATCGAACAAATACTCCGCCTTAGTGCGGGCCTCTGCAACATCTTTTGCAACACCCAGCCGCATATCGGCGGGTAGCTGCTCATTGGGTACGACCCCATTCAGTTCGCCGCCGCCTTTTGGGATCGTGATATAGGCCCCGGCGACAAACATCCGTGGCCCCGGTACCTGTCCTGCATTGATCGCATCGCGCAGTGCGACATCGGTTAACCCGCGATAGGTGCCAACGTCACGAACCGCGGTAAAGCCTGCCTGTAACGTAAGCCTTGCGTTACGCGCCCCGATTAAGGCGGTAGCAGCTGGCGATGTTTTAAGCGGGAGCGCTAAGTCAGCGCTCTGCCCGGTATCGGCCAGATGGGTGTGTAAGTCGATGAGACCGGGGAGCACGGTGTAAGCGGACCAATCGAGCTTAGCCATGCCTTTGGGAGCATTCGCGCATTTCGTCACGGCAGTTATGCGTTCACCCGACACGGTTATGCACTGGCCGGTCAGCACCGTTCCAGCGGTTACATCAATCAGACGTCCAGTTTTGATATAGAGATCGCCCGCAAATAACGGGCTTGCCATAAAGGCCGCACATGCGAACAGAATCTGCCTGAGCATCAGCCCTTTTTGGTAATGCGGGTAATTTCGCGGTCGACCATGGCTTCAACGATCGGCGGCAAATTGGTGTCTAACCAGTCTTTGAGCATTGGTTTAAGCATTTCGCGCACCAGCCCCTCAAGCGAAGTTTCACCCGATCGCACTATTTGCGGCGGCGCACCAGGTTCTGAAAGGGTTTGCAAGGTCGAAAAGCTATGGCGTAGGCTCTGGGCTTTATTATCGTCGAGCAATATTTCTGTTTCTTCTGCCTCGGCAACGCTCTGGGTAAGTTCCAGCACCTCTTCTTCAGGGTCTTCTTCGACCGCTACGGTGGCTTTGGCTTTTTTTGGCGTAGTCGTTTTGGCCCGATCTTCATCGGCGATGATGCGCTTAATTGACGATAATATTTCGTCCATTGAAGGTTCGCTCCGGCCCTCTGCCATATTCATCCGCCCCGTATTAAACCCTGATTCGCCACCCTAATATTTAGGAAGTGCCTCTATTTCGGCCTTTTGTGCCGGTGTGTCAACTGTGCGGGTCGCTTGTGTCGCAGGATCGGGGCGCGATGACCAATCGGTCCAATCATTTTTGACGGCATCATAATTGACCGCCGGATCATATAAAGGTCCGCCCTCAAGCCCCAGATCGCGAGCCTCTGCGCGACCCATAGCGGCGAGCAAGCTGAACCCGGCGACATAGGAATTACGCCGTGCCGTAACCAGCTGCACCTTGCTGTTCAACAATTCCTGTTCAGCATTCAGAATATCGAGAATAGTGCGATTCCCGACGCTATTTTCGGCGCGCACACCTTCTAATGAAAGCTCGTTAGCTGCAACTGCACGCTCGGACGAAATGATGACTTCCTGACTGGCTTTCCAACTTGCATAGGATGCGCGGGTTTGTGCAATTGTATCGCGTTCAGCTGCAATTTCAAGCTCTTGTGCCTGGCCCAAACGTGCCTGCGCCTGACGGATTACCGCCGATGGCCGTCCGCCTTGATAAAGGGGAATACTTGCTCGTACGCCAATCTGGGCTGACCGGCGGCTGTTGCTGCCTGCCGGAATATTGCCGGTGTCAATCGACCCAAAATTATTGCTGTAATTGCTGGAACCAAAGCCCGAAACGCGCGGAAGAAGTTGGCCATTGGCACTTTTGCGGTCATAAAGCGCCGCTTCACGCTGCTCCTTTGCGGACAACAAGTCGGGATTGTTGTTGATCGCAATCGATACGGCGTCATCGGGGGAAGCAGGCAGGTTGGGAAGTGGCGGGGGTGCCTCAAGATCGCCGGGCGCTTTACCCACCAATTGGATATAGATTTCTTTTGAACGGATCAAATTGGCCCGAGCGGACTCCATTTGGCTAATCGATTGCGCCAACCGCGCTTCGGATTGGGCAACATCGGTACGGGTCAGGTCGCCTATCTGGAAACGGTCCTTGGTTGCCTCCAGATTAACTTGCAGCACACCGACCTGCGCGCGGTTGAGGTCAACCACTGATTCATCGCGGATCACATCCATATATGCGCCAACAACACCGGAAAATAAGGAACTTTCGGTTGCCCGTAAATTGGCGACGCCTGCTTGCACTCGGTTCTTTGCGGCAAGGATAGCATTTTTAACCGATCCGCCGGCGTAGATGGGAACACTGCTATCGATGCTGCCGCCAAATGTCCGGTCAGCATTAAAATTGATACCATCTGAGCGCGGGAAGTTTTCCGAATAGCTTAGCGTTGCCGACGCATCAGGCAGAGCATCAGATTTGGCAATGGGCACACCTTCGTCGGTCGCTCTTTGACCTGCACGCGCCGCCGTCAGGTTTGGATTGGTTTCATAGGCCTGTGTCAGCGCCTCGCGAAGGGTGTCAGCATAAACCGGCGCAGTTGCCGCCCATATCAGCACCCCTGTCGCAACCAAAGTCGCGGCGTTATATTTCGATAATTTCATAGCTCGGGCTTTCAAAACACAAATTCTTTGGCTGATTCAAAGCCGGGAAGTACAGCAATTTCGCAATCAGCAATGGGCCTTAAAACAATGGCTCCACCGCGTTTATATCCAATAGCCAGACGGCTAACCGCACCTTCGCTCAATCCCGTCACGACACGCCCGCCCTCTGCAAGTTGCTCAATAATGGTGCCGGACAATTCGGTGATTGCTCCATCAATGATGATAAGCGAGTAGGGCGCCTTGTCTGCAACACCCGCGTTAAGCGGTCCTTCAACCAGAGTAACATTATCAAACACTGCCAGATTACGGCGCAGAAGTTCCAATATTGCACCAGATTGCTCCAGCGCCGTCACCGACATGACCCGACCAGCAATCAAGCTTGCTACATAGCCCGTTCCCGCCCCGATCAGCAGCACATTATCATCCGCCTTGACTTCAGCTGCGCCCAGCATCAGCCCGGTTGCAAGCGGCGGATTAAGCGCGCGTCCTGATGCCAAGGGTATCGAGCGGTCCATATACGCTGTGGCCCAGCGGTCCGTTGGCACAAATAACTCACGCGGCAACGCTGCCATTGCCGCAACGATCCACGGCTCACTAACGCCGCTGGTGCGCAGCTGGCTGTCGATCATTGCACGGCGCATTGCTGAAAAATCAGGAGAAACCATTATAAACTCTCAGTACCGAAACTATAATTGCAGAACTGTGTTAGTATTACAACACAGTTTTCAACTTTAGTATCTAGCCAGCGCCAGACCAAGTGCCAAGCAAGATTCAGACAAAGACCGGATTTAACGCCGCAAACAGCATTAATTTGTCACATTAGCTACCAAAGGACACAATATTCGCAATTGCATAGTCGCCAGCAAGCCGTTAGGGAACCGCTCCAGCATCGCTTAATCCAGCGATTATGTGAGGCCCGATGGCGGAGTGGTGACGCAGAGGACTGCAAATCCTTGCACCCGAGTTCGATTCTCGGTCGGGCCTCCACACAGTTTGGCATTTCCCCATAATTCGATTCCAGAGGATATTGCGCAATGCCAAGGCTGATCCTGTTCAACAAACCTTATGGCGTGCTGCCGCAATTTACAGATAGTGGAACTGCGGGGTCGCCGCGTCCCACACTGTCCGATTATATCGATATTCCCGGTGTGTACCCGGCCGGGCGGCTTGATATGGACAGCGAGGGGCTGATGCTGCTGACCGACGACGGCGCTTTGCAGGCGCGGATTGCCGATCCGAAGTTCAAGATGCCCAAAACCTATCTGGTGCAGGTTGAGGGCGTTGTGAGCGAGGATGCGCTGACAGTGTTGCGCAGCGGTGTGTCGCTCAAAGACGGCATGACCCTTCCTGCACAAGCCGAACGTATCGAAACTCCTGACCTATGGCCCCGCGACCCGCCGATCCGCGTTCGGCTAAGTGTTCCTGATTGCTGGATAAAACTTACCATTCGTGAGGGCAAGAACCGGCAGGTGCGGCGAATGACAGCGGCAGCCGGATTTCCGACCTTGCGGCTTGTGCGTTGGGAGATCGGGGAGTGGAGTTTGCAAGGTTTGGGTGTGGGAGAGTGGCGGGAGGATAACTAACATCAAAGTCATACGTTCCCAGGCTATTCGCTTATCTCTCAACAAATTAACTACTACTACAAACCCCGAGCTATACTCATCCAACAGGCCGCTCTACCCTTCTCCCCTTGGTCTGGCTGGTCAGGTGAAACGCCCCGCACCGGTCGCAGCAATAGGGGTGTAACGGAAAACCGGCACGCTGGGCGATTTCCAACGCATCAGCTTTCGTCGCATAGCGCGCCTTTTTGATGCAGATGCTTTGGCGTGTGCGCATTTTTAAGTCCTGATATGGCAGATATGTTGATTTTCCGTCTCCCCGAGCGAAGAAGAGGGGCATTACCGAGCTTAGCCGAAGGTTCAACGTTGAGACTTCTCGGCTACGCTCGAAGCAGCCCCTCGTCTTCGCTCGGGGAAACGGAATGGAGGATAATGGAAAACTTTGTGCGCATATTTTCAATCTTCCTCCTCAAACGCGGCACTGCCTTGGTTGATGAGCTTGGCTATGAGCGTAACGGCTGGCTTGGATTTCAACAGTTCGGCATCAACGATCACGGTGTCTTGCGCGCAAAGCGTTTCGGCAAACACCGCCGTTTCGCCGCCGCATTCAAAGCATTCGCCGTCGATGAACAAGTTTACCTCTTGCCCTTCGCCACGGATAAACGAAAACCGGCTGGCGGGATTGCGGCATAGGGGGGTGCTTTGGCCGATCATGGCGCACACATCTTCTTCCCCGACCCTGTCATCCGGGGTGAAATCGATATCCGCATATTTACGCGTGCTGTTATATGTACCGAACCAGCGGGCAAAGGCGGCGCGGTCGGCCAGTTTCTCGGTCACCATCGCATGCAGTGCATCGAGCGCCTCTGCTGATATCTCCCCCGGATTATGTTGCAGCTTAAGTCCGGGATCGCCGTAACGATCATCATCGTCCATTTCCGCAACCAGATCATCGGCATAATCCGCAGTCAATTCCCCCCGCGATGGCGCGCGAAAACCTATGGAATAGGTCATGCAGTCATCACCAACCGCAACGCCGTTATGCGCGATGCGTGGCGGGATATAAAGGATATCACCGGGTTCGAGCAGCCATTCTTGCGTAGCTTCAAAACCGCTAAGCAACCGCAAATCATCATGCGGCATCAAGGCAGTGGAACTGTCACATAAGGCTCCCACTTGCCATCGCCGCGTGCCCAGCCCCTGAATCAGGAAAACGTCATATTGGTCAAAATGCGGTCCCACGCCCCCGCCGTCGCTGGCATAGCTGACCATGACATCGTCGATCCGCCAATTGGGTATGAAACGGAACGAGGTGAGCAGATCGGCGACGCTTGGCACGTGCGTATCAACGGCCTGAACCAGCAAAGTCCACGGCGTTTTGCCAAGTGTCCCAAATCTATCCTGCGGCACCGGCCCGTTTTCCAACGTCCATGTGCCCCGCACTGCTTCGATCAGGCGCGATTCAACGCCCTCCTCACATGCCAGCCCGGCGAGTGCATCAGGGTCAAGCGGATTGGTCCAATCCCCCCATGGATTTTTGATGAGCAAAGGCCGCTGCTGCCAATAGTCACTTAGGAAAGCTTCGATGTTGAAATTACGGAGGCGCATATATACTCGCAATATAATGAGTGGTTTGGCACCATCAATTTAGACCTTGATCTAAAGGACAGGCACCAACATTTTGGGATCAATACGTGCCGCGTTCCATTTCATCCCCCAGTGCAGATGCGGTCCTGATGCGCGGCCGGTCATGCCGACTTTGCCAATCACCTGCCCCTGCTTAACTATATCGCCTTCTTTGACGAGCAATGCAGAACAGTGCAGAAACGCGCTGTTCAATCCGTTGCCGTGATCGATCATCAGCAAATGTCCTTCGAGTGTAAAGGGTTGCTGTGCAGCCAGGATAACAACGCCGTCAGCTGGCGCAACGAACGGCGTGCCGGTAATCCCCGCAATATCCATGCCGCCATGGGGAGACCCCGGAACACCCTGATAGACACGTTGCGCCCCGAACAAGCCGGATATCCGGCCACGCAATGGCCAGATAAAATTCTGCTGCCAGCCTGTGCTGATCGACTGTATCCGCCGCGCGGTAGCAATACGCGCGAGTTCGGGACCGCGCCGTGCTTCAAATTCGGCATCGTTCGCCGCCCCACCGCTTTTGCGGGTATTGACGTTTTCAATGCGCCAAGCAGTGGGTGAAATAGTCAAACGCCGCTGAACCATTTTGCCACTCACAAGACTGGCAATCAGCGTGGCACTGTCCGCTGCATCCCGGTCAAAGCCGATTATGGACATTCCCTGCGCGTCAAACGGCACAATATTGCCATCAAGCGTAACCGACTGTGCCCCCGCAGGTACGCGCAATTTCACCAATCCGCCCTGCACCGGAACACGGTCCAACCAAAAATCGGTGAGCGTGGATTGGGGGGGAGCTAGTCGATTTGAGAGGGGTGCGGGCATGGGTGCCGGAGCTGTCACAGGCGATTTGGGTTTGGCCTTGGGGGCCGGTGCGGATGTGGCGGTGCAGCTGGCAAAGCTTATCAAGACCATAGCAAAGGTGGTGCTGAGCGAAATTTTCATATCTCTGGAACTATGTATTCAGTGCGTGCGTAGCTATTTCGGCACTGGCATAAGGCTGCTGCGTCAGCACACTCCAATAGCGCAAATCATCAAGCGCTATACGTTCCCCTGTTAGTCCGCACAGCACATGATCGCCGTTTGACAATATGCGGAAGCCATTGGCCATATAATGCAGCTTGGCCGCTTGATTGTTATTTCGCATCAACATTTGACCGTTATGCCCCAAACTCGCTGAACAGGCAATGACGGGTGCTTCATTCGCCGAACAAATTACCTTGGTTTACGGTTTGAGAGGGACTTATGGGTTTGGCCGTAACTTTGTCTTGTACTGGGCCAGATGCCGGGCCAGATGACGGACCAGAACGTGATGCGGTTGCCGCGCCGTCGACTGTCGCGCCAACTTCGCCGTCGGCAAAGCGCAAACCGACATGACCTGCTGTTATCGCGGCTTTGCTGGTGCTGATGGTTTTGCCATCGACCCCGGTTACCCGCGCAAAGCCCCGTTTTAGGGGAGCTTCGGGATGCAAGCTATCCGCCAAACGTCCAGCCGCATCAAGGCGCTGCTGTGCTTGGCTGAAACGGTTGAGAAGCGTGCTGGCCGGGATCCGAGTCGCTGCCAAGCGGTTGGCTTTCTCCCCCACCAGCCGCGCCAGCAAACGCGGATTGAGCATATTCGAGGGACCCGCAAACGCCAAAGTGGCACCCGACACCCGCCGCTCCAGCCCACGAGACAATCGCTCGCCAAGTTCGTCGGTGCGTTGCTGATGCGGAGCTGAAAGTTCGGTGAGCTTTGGCAGCAGTCGGCGCTGCGCCTCAAGCCGTTCGCCTGCATGGGCGATCTGCCGCCGGATCGCACGGTCAGAGCGCAAGCCAATCTGCCCCAAACGGTCGAGCAATTCGCTGCGCACCGGCACGGCCATTTCAGCAGCAGCGGTTGGCGTTGGTGCACGCAGATCGGCGGCAAAATCGCAGAGTGTCGTATCGGTTTCATGGCCAACTGCGGAGATCACCGGAATACTGCACCCGGCAACCGCGCGGACAACGGCTTCGTCATTAAACGCCCACAGGTCTTCGATCGAACCGCCGCCACGCGCGACGATCAACAGGTCGGGCTTGGGTACTTGCCCATCACCGGGCAGGCACGAAAAGCCGTTTATTGCCGCTGCAATCTGCGCAGGTGCAGCCTCACCCTGCACCAGCACCGGCCAGACAATCACATGGCTCGGGAAGCGGTCCGCCAACCTGTGTAATATATCGCGGATGACCGCTCCCGTCGGCGACGTCACAATACCGATGACGCGGGGCAGATGCGGAAGCGTCCGTTTGCGTGCCGGATCAAATAACCCTTCACCCGCTAACCGCGCTTTCAATTTCTCAAACAGCAACATCAACGCGCCTTCACCCGCCAGCTCAAGCCGTTCTGCCACAATCTGGTAAGATGACCGGCCCGCATAGGTGGTCAGCTTACCCGTCGCGATCACCTCCAGCCCGTCTTCGGGCGCGAACGCCAGCCGCGCCGTGCTGCCTTTCCACATAATACCGTCAAGCTTTGCACCATCATCTTTAAGCCCGAAATAGAAATGGCCCGACGCCGCTCGCTTACACCCCGTTAGCTCACCGCGAACACGGACATAACCAAAGCGGTCCTCAACCGTGCGTTTAAGGGCTGAGGATAGCGCGCTTACGCTTAACGGTTCGGCATTGTCGCCGGGGTGTCCCTGCGCTAACAACCTGCCTTCGGCATCATCATCTGCATTATATGGAAAGTCATTCATGAATATCTTGCTCTTGGGTTCTGGCGGTCGCGAACATGCTCTTGCCTGGAAGCTGAGGCAGTCTCCGCTCTGTGATACCCTATATGCCGCGCCGGGCAACCCCGGGATTGCGGAAGAAGCGGAGTTGGTTGAACTTGATGTAAGCGACCACATTGCTGTCGTCCGTTTTTGTGCCGGTCATGATATCGGCCTAGTTGTCATAGGTCCCGAAACGCCTCTTGTCGACGGGCTTGCCGATAGCTTGGATGCTGCTTGGGTGCCGGTATTTGGCCCCAGCAAGAAAGCCGCGCAATTGGAGGGATCAAAGGGATTCACCAAAGAATTGTGTTCAGCCGCAGCTATTCCAACGGCAGCGTATGAGAAATATACCATCAAAGCAGACGCGATTACTGGCTTGGCCGATTTTACCGCGCCTTATGTAATCAAGGCTGATGGTCTGGCGGCTGGCAAGGGCGTGATCATTGCCGAGACGCACCAAGAGGCTTTGTCAGCTCTTGAAGATATGTTTGGCGGCGGATTTGGGGATGCTGGGGCAGCTGTTGTTATTGAGGATTTTATGACCGGCGAGGAGGCAAGCTTCTTCGCGCTGACCGATGGAAGCACGGTGGTCGCTTTTGGTTCTGCGCAGGATCACAAGCGCGTCGGGCAAGGCGATACTGGCCCGAATACTGGCGGAATGGGGGCGTATTCTCCGGCGCGTGTTTTGACACCGGAACTGGAAGCGCGGGTAATGGCGGAGATTATCCACCCGACGGTCGAAGCAATGCGTGAAGCCGGAATGCCATATAAAGGTGTATTGTTTGCCGGATTGATGCTGACCGATACGGGTCCAAAGCTGATCGAGTATAATTGCCGTTTTGGCGACCCCGAATGTCAGGTGCTGATGACGCGTTTTGAAGGCGATCTTGCCGCGCTATTGCTGGCCATTGCGCAAGGTGAATTGGATCAAGCTGCACTGCCGCGCTTCTCCGGTAAAGCTTCGCTTACCGTGGTGATGGCAGCAAATGGATATCCCGGCACGCCTGAAAAAGGCGGAGTCATTGCCGGGCTGCCACAAGCAGAAGCAAATGGCGCGAAGGTATTTCATGCCGGAACCACGATGGCAGACGGGCATCTTGTGGCAAATGGCGGACGTGTACTTAATGTGACGGCGACGGGCGATACCGTCACGGAGGCGCAATCTGCCGCATATCAAGCCGTTGATGCTATCAGTTTTGAAACCGGATTTTGCCGCCGCGATATCGGCTGGCGCGAAATCGAACGTGAACTGGTTACCTAGGGTCACCGGCTCATAAAAATAACCAAACGAGGATGTAGTTATAACCATATAGGCTCTAAAAAGGATTTTAAGGTACCGTACAGGCGTATAATTACCTCTCCGCTACCCAACTAGTCAAATGCAGTCCGCTTCGCTTTAAGAGGCCTTTACGGGGCTTACAGGGCATATTGGCAGATATGCGTCATTATGCGCAAAACCCATGAGCGATTTTATGAGCCGGTGACCTAGGATTCGCAATCCTCTGCACAACGTGGCAGTCTGCATTTTTAGGGAGGAAATCACCATGGATGACGAAGCATTACGTAACGGGCGACCGATGGGGATTTGGATGGCGCTTGCGCTTGTCATGGGCAGCATGATCGGATCAGGCGTATTTCTGCTTCCCGCGAGCTTAGCGCCGCTTGGGTGGAATTCTGTGTTTGGCTGGCTGATTACCGTTGCTGGCGCGCTGTGTGTGGCGGCGGTGTTTGCGGCACTAGCGCGAGTGATGCCCAAGGCGGGCGGGCCTTATGCTTATACAAGGGCCGCTTTTGGTGATGGCGCGGGATTTGCGATTGCCTGGGCTTACTGGATTTCGATGTGGGTCGGTAATGCGGCGATTGCGACAGGTGCGGTAAGCGCACTTAGCAAGATTTTTCCTATTGTTGGTGAACCAGGGATATCCGCCGCTCTCACAATCGCAATTGTCTGGTTCTTCACACTAGTTAACATATGCGGCACTAGGTTGGCGGGGCAAATGCAGGTTGTTTGGACAATAATAAAGCTGCTGCCCTTAATCGCGGTTATTGGTCTTGCCGCTTATATCTTGGCCTCCCAGGGCACTGCCACATTACGGCCCTTTGTTGCCGCAGAGATTTCCCTGAGCAGCATCTCCACAGCAACAATCCTGACATTATGGGCTATGCTTGGTTTGGAAACCGCAACGGTTCCGGCGGACAAAGTGGCAAATCCGGAAAAGACCATATCACGCGCCACTATGTATGGAACGGCGGGTACCGGCTTAATCTATATTTTGGTGTGCTCGGCTGTCGTTCTCATGTTACCCGCCGCTATTACAGCAGCATCACCCGCTCCATTTGCCGAATTTGTCGAAATCTATGTTGGCACAAATACAGGGACAGCTATTGCCGTTTTTGCTGCGATCAGCGCCCTTGGAGCACTCAACGGCTGGATATTGGTACAGGGTGAGCTGCCCGCCGCCATGGCCCGTGACGGACTATTCCCGGCGTTCCTTGCCAAAGCCGCCGCCAATGGTACGCCGCGTAATGCGCATTTTTTCACGACTTCGTTGCTGACCATGGTGATATTGATGAACAGTAACAGGTCGATGTCCGGAATGTTTGAATTTCTGATTATCCTGACCACTGCGATCGTGCTGGTCATGTATCTGGGCTGCGTTGCGGCGGCTGTTCGTTTGATTACCAAGCGCGAAATGCAGGGCTCGGTCAAATTTACCGCGATCCTTTTCCTTGCGGCACTTTATTCGCTCTGGACAATTTACGGCGCGGGTTGGGAGGCATTGGGCTGGGGTTGTGCGCTGCTTGTGGCGGGTTTGCCGGTTTATGGAATTATGAAATTTGCCAGAACGGGGGTTACAAAGGTGCAGGGCAACGCCTAAATAAGGTGCATAATAATTTCATGAGGGAACTTCAAAATGACACTCTCCTACACGAACGACCTCAAACTCTTTATCAACGGCAGCTGGAGAAGCGGCGAAGGTCGTGACCATCACGGCGTTATTAACCCGGCTACTGGTGAGACCTTAGCACAGCTTCCCCTCGCCACAGCAGCGGACCTTGATGAAGCGCTTGCCGCAACTGCGCAGGGGTTTGCTACCTGGCGCAAGGTCGACGTGAATGAACGCGCGGCTATATTGCACAAAGTCGCAGGGCTAATCCGCGACCGCGCCGAAGATATCGCGACACTGCTTACCATAGAACAGGGCAAGCCACTCGCCGAAGCGCGCACGGAGGTTTTGTCCTGCGCCGCACAGTTCGATTATTTCGCCGAGGAAGCCAAGCGCAGCTATGGCCGTGTGCTTGTTCGCCCCACTGGTCAACGCGCACTGGTGCTGAAACAGCCCGTTGGCCCCGTTGCCGCGTTTTCGCCTTGGAACTTCCCGGTCAACCTGATGTGCAAGAAAATGGCGGCGGCCCTTGCTGCGGGTTGTTCGATCATTGCAAAACCGCCCGAAGAAACCCCGGCCTGCACCAATGCCATCATGGCCTGCGTAGTCGATGGCGGCGTTCCCGGCGATGTAGCTCAGCTCGTTTACGGCGTGCCCGATATGGTCAGCCGACATTTGATCGCATCGCCTATCATCCGCAAGGTCAGCTTCACGGGTTCGGTGCCCGTTGGCAAACATTTGCTCAAACTATGTGCTGATGGTGTCAAGCGCACGACGATGGAACTGGGCGGCCACGCACCGGTAATAGTGTTCGATGATTGCAACCTTGAAAAAACCCTTGACCTTGCAGCGACAACAAAGTTCCGCAATGCAGGTCAAGTGTGCATTTCGCCGACGCGCTTTTACGTTCAGCAAGGTATTTATAACCGCTTTGTCGAGGGCTTTGCCGCGCGGACACAGAAGATCCAAGTTGGCAATGGCCTGGATGCCGGCACAATCATGGGACCGCTTGCAAATGGTCGCCGCCCCTCGGCGATTAGCGCTTTGGTCGATGACGCACGTGCCAAAGGCGCGCGTGTTCTGACCGGCGGAGAGCGCGGTAATCAGGGCTTTTTCTTCCAGCCAACGGTCCTTGCCGATGTACCCCTGAACGCCGATGTCATGGATAATGAACCCTTTGGTCCGGTCGCGCTCATCCGTCCGTTTGCAACCTTTGATGAAGCGGTCGAACAAGCCAACCGCCTGCCGTTCGGATTAGCGGCCTATGCCTTTACCGAAAATGGTCGCCAGGCCAATCTGGTCAGCGATGCGCTTGATACCGGCATGGTTGGCCTCAACACCTTCGTCATTTCCAATCCCGACGCCCCGTTTGGCGGTGTAAAAGAAAGCGGATTTGGCAGCGAAGGTGGGCCAGAGGGTCTCGATAGCTATTATGTGACAAAAGCCGTGCACCAGCATTAGAGCGGGATTCCAAGAGACCTTGTTACTTGTCTTTGGCGCGATATCGTGTCATATTAGTGCAATAATTTCCTTTTGGAATATGGCTAGGAATAACGATTTTCTGTAATCAACAACGTCGCTGCCTTCCCGCGCGGGATATAGCTCTTTACGTTTCGCTTGTTTTTGTATGCGGGATTGCATCAACTCTGGCGTCTAAGTTCCAATGACTCCCGTTACTCGCATTCAGCAGAACCTGTTGGCGTCGTCCGAGCGCCGCCTTCTAAACTGGATTTGTCCGCGGCTTCCAGCGCGGATGACGCCCGATCAACTCACCTTAACCGGCTTTTCCGGAACGTGCATAACAGCGACAGGTTATATTCTAAGCAACTGGTCCGCAATTTGGTTATGGGCCGCTATTGCCGGTTATTTCATTAACTGGTTCGGCGATTCCCTCGATGGCAGCCTTGCACGCTTTCGCAAGATTGAGCGGCCCGATTACGGCTATTTCATCGACCATAGCACCGACTCGCTTGCCAATGTCATTCTGGTCTCCAGCATCGGGCTTAGCCCTTATGTCGACCTAGATGTCGCCCTATTCGGGTTGGCGGGCTATTTGCTGCTGTCCATCCATACCTTTTTGGCAGCGAAGGTGATGGGGGAGTTCCGGCTATCCTATGCCTCTGCAGGTCCGACAGAATTGCGTATTGCGCTGGTTGTTATGACATTAATTATGTTGGTGGTAGGGCAAAAAAACAGAGTTTGGCTGGACTTTACCGGCTTCGATATCGGACTTGGCATCGTCGGGGCTATTTTGGTCCTCATCTATATCAAGCAAACATTTTCATCGGCTCGGATATTGCTCAGCCAAGAGCATCGCGCACAATCGCAATCCCGGCTTCCCGTTGTGCCTTTAACTCCTGTTTCAACACCAGAGGATCTCGCGCGAACACAAAGCTAAAGCTAACCCCGCCCTCTTTACCGATGGTTGCGTGATGCAGCTTGTGCGCTTGCACTAAACGTTTTGCGTAACCGCGCTTTGGCACAAATTTGAAATAGCGTTGATGGACCAGTCCATCATGTACAAGTGTATAAATAATCCCATACAACAGAACGCCAAGCCCGATCCACGTGCCGGGTTCCCATGCGCTTTCCCCCATTATCATCGGGCTGCCAATTGCGAAAAACGATATGCTCGTGACCGCACCGGCGATGCCATAAAGATCGTTCTTTTCAAGAGGGTTATCATGCGGTTCATGATGATCGCGGTGCCATGCCCATCCCCATCCGTGCATGATATATTTATGTGACGCCCATGCTATCCATTCCATCACAAAGACAGTTGCTAGGATGATAAGAATGATAACGAGAAAGCTCATTATTGTGCGATAGACCTTAAATGCGGGTATTTGAAGGGGTGATTGCTTGCATAAACTGCAAAGCCGATTAAATCAGCCGCATGTCAAAAGCTTTAACGCTGTACGAAAAAATCTGGAATGCCCATGTTGTCGAGACGCGGGTTGATGGCACGTGTCTGATCTTTATTGACCGGCATCTGGTGCATGAGGTGACCAGTCCACAGGCTTTTGAGGGGCTTCGGGTTGCGGGACGCACTGTGCGGCGGCCCGATCTAACGTTGTCGGTTCCCGACCATAATCTGCCGACGACCGCACGCCGCGATGCGAGCGGCAACCGGATTCCCATTGCCGATCCCGAAAGCGCGCAGCAATTGGCAGCGTTGGAGGCCAATGCACCCGCTTTTGGTATCCGCTATATCGAGGCCACAGATGCCAATCAGGGGATTGTCCATGTCGTCGGCCCGGAACAGGGGTTTTCCCTGCCCGGCACCACCATCGTTTGCGGCGATAGCCACACGGCGTGTCACGGCGGCCTTGGCGCGCTGGCGTTTGGTATTGGCACATCCGAGGTCGAACATGTGCTTGCCACGCAGACGTTGCAACTGGCGCGTTCCAAAAGCATGGAGGTTCGCGTTGAGGGCCAGATTGGTCCGGGCGTTACCGCCAAGGATATTGTGCTGCATATCACCGGTGTGTTGGGTGCCTCTGGGGGCACAGCGCATGTGATCGAATATACCGGCTCGGCCATCCGTGCGCTGAGTGTCGAGGGGCGATTGACGGTCAGCAACATGGCGATTGAACACGGTGCGCGCGCCGGCCTGATCGCGGCGGATGATTTGACGTTTGCGTATTTGAAGGGCCGTCCGCTAGCCCCCAAAGGCGCGGATTGGGACGCAGCGGTGGCGTATTGGCGCAGCCTCGCCACCGATGTTGGCGCAGTCTACGATAAGGTGGTCGTAATCGATGCGGCGGACATAGCACCCTGTGTTACATGGGGCACCAGTCCTGAAGACGTATTGCCTATCACTGGCGTTGTGCCCGACCCGATGAGCTTTGCCGATCCATCCAAGCAAATCGCCGCGCAAAAAAGCCTTGATTATATGGGGCTTTCGGCTGGCACGCGGATGGTGGATGTTGAGGTACAGAATATCTTCATTGGCAGCTGCACCAACAGCCGGATCGAAGACCTCCGCGCTGCCGCCGCTGTTTTGAAGGGGCGGCATAGGGCGGCGAACGTCAAATGGGCCATCGTCGTGCCGGGCAGCGGATTGGTGAAGGCGCAAGCCGAAGCCGAGGGCCTTGACCGTATCTTCATAGACGCAGGTCTGGAATGGCGCGAACCGGGATGTTCGGCGTGTCTGGGCATGAACCCCGACAAAGTACCAGCGGGTGAACGATGTGCCTCAACCAGCAACCGCAACTTTGTGGGGCGGCAGGGGCCGGGCAGCCGCACGCATCTGGTCAGTCCAGCAATGGCAGCAGCGGCGACGGTGACAGGACGGTTATGTGATGTGCGGGAGTTGTAATAAATTTTGTAGCTGTTATTCGTCAAAAACGGCGTAAACAATAATTAGCGCTTGTTTTTCTTGGAGATAAGACATGACGCCAACAGCCAACAGCCAACAGCCAACAGCCAACAGCCAACAGCCAACAGCCAACAAAATAATTTAGCGCCTGCCAAAAACAAACTCTTTTATGGCGATAATCTCGATATACTTCGTAAACTTCCTAACGAAAGCGTTGATCTTTGCTACATAGACCCGCCGTTCAATTCCAAACGCAATTATTTCCAGATTTACAACAACCAAGGCGGCGAGGATAGGGCGCAGGCGCAGGCCTTTGTCGATACATGGGAATGGGGCAATGAGGCGATAGAGGGAATTGAATGGATCACGGACATCGCACAGTTGCAAAACGGCAAGCTGACCGAACAGACTGTCGAACTTATTAAAGGATTGGAGAAGGTATTAAAGCGAGGAGCGTTGCTTGCCTATCTGGTTCATATGACGCTGCGCATCGTCGAAATTCACCGTGTGCTGAAACCGACGGGTAGCTTTTACCTTCACTGCGATCCCACCGCCTCGCATTATTTGAAGCTTGTACTTGATGCAGTATTCTGCAGCCAAGGTGGGGACTTTCTTAATGAGATTATTTGGAGTTATAAAACTGGTGGCGTTAGCAAGCGTTGGTGGGGAAGAAAACATGACTGCTTGTTCTTTTATGCTAAAGTCAGCAGCCAATATACTTTTAACCCGCAAGAGGACAAATCTTATATAGCCACGTTGCCAGAGCCGCATACTCCGTCAGGCAAACGGCTTGGAATGCAAAGGGATGAGGGTGGAAAATATCGCTATGTTACGGCTCGCGATACTTGGGAAATTGATGCACTATTTAGAAATAATCGCGAAAGAATGGGCTATCCCACGCAAAAACCCGAAGCCCTGCTCGAACGGATCATCAAGGCCTCGTCGAATGAGGGCGATACTGTTCTCGATGCCTATTGCGGCTGCGGCACAACCGTTGCTGTTGCCCAACGCCTCAATCGAAAGTGGATCGGCATCGACATCACCTATCAATCCATCTCGCTCATCCTCAAACGCCTTGAAGACAAATACTCTGCTGACTGGCCTTTGATCGAAGACAATATCATCCTTGATGGCGTACCTCGTGATAAGGAGTCTGCCATCGCCCTTGCCAACCGCAAGGATGACAAGACTCGCAAGGAATTCGAGAAATGGGCAGTGCTTACCTATTCAAAGAACCAAGCACGTATCAATGAGAAGAAAGGTGCCGACGGCGGAGTTGACGGGATTGCGTATTTCCTGATTGATAAAGAAACCAACGGCAAGGCGATTTTTCAGGTCAAATCGGGCGGTTCAAATCGGGCAACATTAGCCACTTTGAATAGTGACAGGCAACGCGAGAAAGCCGAGTTCGGTTTTCTCAGTACGATGGATATGCCGACTAAAGCAATGCGGGATGAAATTACAGCAGCCGGGAAATATAAACACCCTATGCTCGACCGCGAAGATGACCGATTACAAGTTATCACCGTCGCCGAAATCCTGCGCGGCGACAGGCTGAACCTGCCGATGGCTCGACCCGATGCGGTGAAGTCGGCTGCTGCGGTGGGCGATGCGGATAAACAGGGTAGCTTAATTTGAGAGCATTAAAAATGTATATCCCATTGACATATCCCGCGCACAAAGCTAACAAATTCCAATGAACGCCCCTTCTAAATTTGAATATAGCACAAAGCTGTTCAGGCTCAATCGCAGTCAGGCTATGCGAATTCCTAAGGACTTGGCATTTCCTGACGATATAAAAGACGTCATCATACGTCGCTCCGGGGGATCGCTGATTGTCACGCCGGTAGCGAAGAAATGGAGCGATTTTTTCGCTATGCTGCCAGCAGACGATGATTTTGTCCTGCCCGATGACCCGCCGCCGACCGATATGATCGAGCCGCTATAAGCATGGAGGCTATGCTCGATTCAAATGTCTGCATTCGGGCAATGCGGGCCGCAGGTGACGATGTTCGAGCTTGGCTTGCCGAACAATCGGACAAGTTGTGTTTGTCCACTATCGTGGTGTACGAATTGCTTGTTGGAGCAGAGCTTGCCGCAAGGCGAGATTTTCAAATCAAGCTTATCGAGGAATTGGCCGCACGATTGGAAGTAAAAGATTTTGATATGGCTGCCGCTAGTCATGCTACGAATATCCGTGCTGATCTCCAACGCCGTGGTGCGTTGATTGGTGTCAATGACATGCTGATTGCCGGACATGCGCGCAGTCTTGGCCTGAAACTGATTACCAGCGATTTATCAGATTTCCGGCGCGTCGATGGCCTTCGTTGTGAGGACTGGTTGTCGGATGCGCAGGAGCCCAAGTGATCGATACGCTTAATATGCTGCTTGCATACAAACGCTGGGCAAATTCTCTAACCTTCGAAACGGTTCTTGCGCTTGCACCTGACGAGGCTTCTCGCCACCGGGCGACGCGGTGGGAAAGTATTGCCTATACCCTAAGTCATGTTTGGGTAGTGGATGATATCTTCAAGCATCATTTGGAAGGCCGCGCGCATAGCTATGCTTTTCGCAATGTCGAAGAACGCCTGAGTGTTGAAGCGATATGGGAGCGGCAACGGGAAATAGATGTCTGGTATGCAGATTTTGCAGCAACACAAACACCCGACGATATGCGTACATTTATCGATTTCGAATATGTCGGCGGCGGGAAAGGGCGGATGACGCGGCAAGATATTATCCTGCATCTGGTCAACCACGGAACCTGTCACCGCGGCTTGGTGAGTGATATGCTATACCAGATACCCAACATGCCAGAGACCAATGATTTGACCGTATTTTTGCGGGATCATTGGCGTGCTGGATCATAACCCGATGCTATTCCTCGTCGCCGCCCTTTCCGCCGCACCCGCGCCTCAAGAAATTCCGCGTATGGAGCCGTTGATCGCGGTGTCGACAACCACCCAAGCTACCAATAGTCCTGACCGCGTTTCGCCCGATACGCTGTGTACGAAGGACAAACGCTGGTGTGCGTTTCTGTCGCGTGATGTCGATCTGAACACCACGACACTTAACATCTATAACGGCCAATTGCCTCCGCTTATCAAAGACGGGCGAAGTTATGCCCGGGATGTCGGCACTTATCCTGTTAGTAATATGGTCGGTGATGGTGAAAGCGCCTCGGTGCAGATATGGCCCAGCATCATCCGTCAACCAACTTTGCGCACCGACGGGTTGAAGCTCAACGAAACCATCAGTATCGGCATCGAATTAGGGCAG
This sequence comes from Sphingomonadales bacterium, assembly GCA_043760355.1. GTDB lineage: Bacteria > Pseudomonadota > Alphaproteobacteria > Sphingomonadales > Sphingomonadaceae > Sphingorhabdus_B. The sequence goes on along the minus strand of JAYUPC010000161.1, from coordinate 388 downwards.
AGTACAGGCTATTCCGGTGGAGGTGCGCAATCAACGTCGTTGCAATTATACCAGCTAGGGCCAAATTTAGATGGCAGCATGCCCGACCCGATAAATTTCGGCACAATACTGGATGTTCCGCTATCGGGTCACAAAATGATCCGCGCTTGCTTTAATGAGGCGGATGATAAAAAGCGGCGCGGCGCGTGCCATGACGAGTATGATTTCGATGCTACGCTGACACTCGGCAAAACGATGCCGGGAGGCGCGCCACAGATCATCTATCAATCCACCGCAGTCACAACACCGAGCAGCAGCCGTTTGTCGCAGGATAATACCCTGCGGCAATTGAGCGTTGCCGATCTGAAACCGCGCAAGGACCGCAAATGCAGCTATCGCCTTATCTATA
>JAYUPC010000160.1:0-7568 GCA_043760355.1 Sphingomonadales bacterium | reverse complement strand
CCCGCGCCACATGATGGGCGCATTCGACAAGGTAAATCACCAGCACATTGTTGCGGATGCCAAGACGACCGTCGGCACGCAGAAAGCCGGACCAAGAGAGAGGATTTGTCATGACCGGATTTCCCTGATGCGCGCGGCATCCCGGCCGTGCGCCGCGATATAGTCGCTCTTGAGGTTATGGCTGTGGATGTGGTCACCAGCCTTGGCTGGCGAGGTCATCGAGCCGATCGCTATGCCATAGCGAGAGACCTTGTCGCCCTCCGCGAGCGTCACGCGCGCAATCTTGTGACCAAGCTCGATGTCACTGGTCAGCACAACTGACCGACCGTCGATAATCGTGGCCTCTCCAGCACGTCCTTTCCTCGCACAGACGAGAATGTTGTCCTGCTCATGGAGCAAGATAAACTGCCCGGACGCCTCCGACTGCCTCTTCGGCTCAATCAATGTCATAAAATCGCGCTCCGTTGCCGCCGAATACGGCGGCCTTCTGATTTTCATCGAGAGCGGTCAGCATGGCCTCGCATTGCGCGAGCCAGCCGCCGTAGGTTCCGGTAAGATTGATCACCGGCCAATCACTGCCCCACATCAGGCGATCGGGCCCAAACGTAGCCAATAGGTGATCGACATAAGGCTGGATCATATCGATCGAGTGATCGTCACCCGCTTCAGTCCACAGGCCGGAAAGTTTGCAATAGACTGACGGACGTTGCGCAAGCTGGGTAATATCCCGTCGCCACCCTTCATTCGAACCGTTTGCGATCGGCGGCTTGCCGGCATGATCAAGTACGATGGCAAGCCTTGAATAGCGATCCGCGAATGCGACCAAATCCACCAGTTGATGGCCGAGCACCAAGGCATCAAAGCGCAGTTCGCGTTTTTCCATTTCCCGGAATACTGGTTCAAGCGAATTCTGTAGCAGCCAGCCCGGTTCCGCGATCGACTGCACCATGGGCCGCAAGCCCTTAAGCAAGGGGCTGCTTGCGATGGAAGCGAGTTGCTCAAGTGCATCGTCAGCTTCGAAGTCGATCCAACCAACCACAGCTTTGACGAATCGCAAACGTTCGGCCAAATCGAGACAATAGCGAGTTTCTTCAAGACTTGGCGCTGCTTGAATCAGCACGGTTCCGTCGATGTTGTGATCCAGCAGCAATGGCTCCAGATCGTCGGCGCCAAAGTCGCGATGAATGGGGGCAAGGTCTGGTGTCGGCCAGGTCGTGAACGGATTGGCAAGGTTCCAGAAATGCTGATGGGTATCGAGCCGCATCGACTACCTCACTTCCGGGACCGGTGCGTCAGCGTCGAGCAAACCTTCGGAGACCAGCTGAGCCCAGAAGGCCGGCGGAATGACCTGTTCCATCAAGTGCTGCGTCTGGTGCACGCGGCGCGGCTCTCCTATCCCGGGTATGACGCATTGTACCACCGGATGCGCCAAAGGGAACTGCAACGCTGCCGCAGCGAGCGTAACACCATATTGGTCGCAAATCGCCTCGATCCGCGCCACACGCTCAACAATAACTGCAGGGGCTGGTTCATAATTGTAATGTATAACCCCGCCCTTACGGGTGCCGGTAGCCAGGATTCCGCTATTATAGGAACCGCCGAGGATAATCTTGGCTCCATGAGCTTGACACTTTGGAAGGAAGCTATGCAGCGGCTCTTGTTCCAGCAGCGTGTAACGGCCTGCCAGCAGGAAGCAGTCCCATTGACCTATTGCCATGGCTTCAGCGCAAACCTGCCATTCGTTTACGCCCAGTCCGATGGCCGAAATGTCACCTGCGCGACGGAGTTCGTCGAGCGCGCGATAGCCGCTGTCCGCTAAGGCGGCGAAGTGGATGGCATTGGCCTCACCGTGTGTGGCCACACCGATGTCATGAACCAGCAGGATATCGATCCGAGCAAGACCGAGGCGCTGAACGCTTGCCTCGTGCGACCGCATGATGCCATCGTATGAATAGTCATAGCGAACCTTAAACGGCATCCGGGTCACAAACCCGTAGCGTTCTTCAGGAAACTCTGAAGCTGTGTCGGGATCAAGCAGGCGGCCAACCTTTGTCGAAAGTAAATAGTCCGCCCGAGGTCGTCCGCGCAGCGCATCGCCAAGCCTTCGCTCCGAAAGACCCAAGCCATAATAAGGTGCCGTATCGAAATACCGCATCTGTGCATCCCACGCCGCATTGACAGTGGCAAAGGCCTGATCGTGATCGATAGCGCGATAAAGGTTGCCCAGCGAAGCGCAGCCAAGGCCAAGTTTGGGCAATTTTTCGATACACGGCTCGCTCATTCGAAACTCCTTTCTCCTCATATATAAAAGATTATTGCATATATGCAATCATAATTTAGCTGGACACGTCGTTCATTTCAGCAAAGATGCCTCCTTTTAGGAATGAAATGGGATTGCATGATGAAGGCAACGCGTATGACTGAAACTGCAGTGAGCAAGGTGACGCGGCGCAAGCAATATGCCGCGCCCGCTCTTGAAAAGGGGCTTGATATTCTCGAACTGCTGGCGATTGAACCAGAGCCTCTCAATTTGAAGGAGATCGCTGATGGGGTGGGCCGTTCAGTAGGCGAGATATTTAGAATGTTGGCCGTATTGGAACAGCGCGGATATGTTGGGACCGGCGAAGGCAGCGAACGCTACCAACTGACGATGAAGCTTTTTCGACTGGCCCACTGGCACCTTCCCATCAACCGTTTGACAAATGCCGCGTCGGCACCAATGCGCCGTTTAGCATTGCAGACCGGGCAATCCTGCCACCTAAGCATAATGTCGGGATCGCGGACTTTTGTAGTTGCTCGGCAAGACAGCTATAAGGATCGCAGCTTTGTGTTGAGAATGGGTGCAGAATCGCCGTTACTCTCATCCTGTTCGGGCCTGATATTTTTTACGCTTGCGGATTCAGTCACTCGCGAAACTTTGCTCGAGCGAATTCGGGAAGAGGAGGTCGGCACTGTGGAGGTGGTCGAGACAGACGACATTGCTCGATCGCTCGACGAGCAATCCTACATCGAGCTGCCCAGTCAGCAGGTTGACGGGATCATCGACGTTGGAACCCCTATCACCGATCACGACGGATCAATAGCTGCGGCACTCGTAATACCGTTCCTTCATCGAATCGACAAAGATAACGAGAGCGAACTAGGCATGGTTCGCAAATGTTTGGTTCAAGCAGCTATCGAGATTTCCTCGGCTTTGGGGTACCAGAGTCTTAAATAACAGGATATTATCAAATCTGGGGTGATTGAATCTCGCCTGTGCGTAGCCACATTTGTTAGTATGGCAGAAGGTAACTTACTTTGCTCTGTCCTTCGACGTCAGGCAGCTTCTCAGCTGCTGGCGGAACACCTTTAGAACGCCCCAGCATTGTGGAACGCAGTGTTTCTGGCGAACAGTTCATACGTGTTGCTAAATGACGGGCCGGAAAGTGGGTGCCTGGCTAGAGTCCGGAATTAGGTAAACCGCCAGATGAGAAAGTAGCGATGGCATAATTTGCCAAGCCGAAGATCCGATGGTCGTCGAATCAATCACCGAAAGACTAACGAGTATCGTAGAATCAGGCTCACATTGCATCCACCATGACCAGCTTGGACTTTTGAGGCCCTGCAATCAGGTCGCAAAATCTCAGTGACCCTAACCGCAGGAAATCTCGATTTTCCCCTTTTAGCATCCTCCTTTTGCATCAATTTCAAATATAAAATTTTGACGCGCATATGAAATAAACTTAGGTATCGGTTCGGTCGAGTGAAATTCGACATTAGTGCAAGCTGCGACGAGTTCGAACCGGGCAGGCCGTGGAGGGCGAGAGACTATGAAAAATGGAATTAAGATGGCAGGTGTCGGCCTCGCGGCTATCGTGCTAAGTCTTCAACCGGCGCTGGCGCAGACAACCATTGTCGTCGGTCGAGGCGACAATCTCAATTCCGCAATCAAACGTGCACGAGTGTTGAGGGCCAAGAAGCCGAGCGAACCGATCGTGATCCGACTGTCGGCAGGTAGGCATTATCTCGCAGCCCCACTCATTCTCACGCCTGCCCATTCAGGGACCCCTGCTGCCCCATTCGAAATTCGCGGTGCCACAGAAAATGTGACCAGGCTGAGTGGCGGCCGCCAATTGAGTAAGCTCAAGTGGAAGGTTTGGCGCAACGGCATATGGCGAACGAAGGTCAGGGGGCCGTCATTCTCTATGTTGTGGCGCGGCGATGGTCGTTTGATCCGCGCGCGATATCCCAACTTTGATGCTAACGCTGCCCTGCTCGGCGGCACCTCAGTAGAAGCGACTTCACCGCAGCGTGTCGTCACATGGTCCAACCCGGCGGGCGGCGTGATCCATGCGCTGCACAATGCACGTTGGGGCGGGATGCAAGTGCCGATCCTTGGCAAGAAAGCAGACGGTACGCTCGATCTTGGCGTTGCGACTGGCAACAATCGCACCAACAAAATGGGGCCAAGCGAGACCGACCGCTTTGTCGAAAACATTTTTGAGGAGCTCGACGCACCAGGCGAATGGTATTTCGACCGGAGGGGTGGATTGCTCTATCTCATGCCGACCACAGAAGGTCGCCCTCCATCCGCCGGGTTTGTTGCCAGTAGATTCGAGAATATCATCGAAGTACGGGGCACATCCTCCAACCCTGTGCACGATGTTGTCTTGAACAACATCCATTTCGAGAATAGCGAGCCGAGCTTCCTGAAGGCTACGGAGCCATTGCTTCGATCCGATTGGCAGTTCAGCAGGTCAGGTGCAGTTCTGATCGAAGGTGGCGAACGCATCACCGTGCGTCAAAGTACATTTAGCGAGCTCGGCGGAAATGCGGTAGTTGTGAGCGGCTATGGCCGGAATGTTACGGTTTCGGAGAACGAGATTTCGCAGATTGGCGGGACAGCCATCGCCTTTGTCGGCCGTCCGTCAGCCGTGCGTTCGCCGCTGTTTGAGTATCATCAAGGGCAGCCGCTCGAAGCGATCGATCGCACGCCGGGGCCAAAAGGCCCTGATTATCCTTCGGATAGCCTGGCTTCCGACAATCTCATTCACGACATTGGCCAAATCGATCTTCAGGCGGCCGGTGTCGAAATTTCCATGGCGGCGCGGGTTACGATCGACCACAACAGCATTTATCGTGTCCCGCGCGCTGGCATCAACATCAGCGAGGGAACATGGGGGGGGCACCGAATCACGAACAACGATGTGTTTGAGACTGTAACGGTGACAGGGGATCATGGTGCCTTCAATAGTTGGGGGCGCGACCGCTTTTGGCATCCGGATCGGGACGAGATGAACCGGCGTGTGGCAGCAGAGCCGGGCTTGCCGTTGCTCGATGTGATCGAGCCAATCCTTATCCAGCATAACCGTTTTCAGTGCGAACACGGATGGGACATCGATCTCGACGATGGTTCGAGCAACTATATCATCGAAGATAATCTCATGTTGTCAGGTGGGCTGAAATTCCGCGAGGGTTTCCATCGCACTGCGCGGAACAACATCATGATCAACAACACGTTTCATCCACACGTCTGGTTCAAGGACAGTGGGGATGTGTTCGAGCGCAACATCGTGCTGACCGGTTATCAACCGATTCTGATGGAGCATTGGGGCAAGTCGGTCGAACACAATCTTCTCCCCAATGCGGCAGCTCTTGCGCGCGCGCAGGATATCGGAATAGACAAGAATTCGGTTGCCGCGGCTGTTGAGTTTGTCGATCCTGCAAACGGTGATTTTACGGTGCGCCCCAGCGCCGCAACCGAAGCGATTGGATTTCGCAATTTCAGCATGACTGACTTCGGTGTGACGAGCGAACATTTGCGGGCGAAGGCCGAACAGCCGAAAATCCCCAAGCTGGTAACCGGCGAAGGAATGGCGAGCGATACGGTTCACGAAGCGGTCGGTATGACCTTCAAATCTGTGACCACGCTGGGTGAGCAATCGGCTGCGGGTCTGGCCAAACCTGAAGGCGTGCTTGTGCTGTCAGTGACACGAGGCTCGCAGGCCGCTCGCGCAGGGCTCAAACCCGGCGATGTGATCTTACAGATCCTCGCGGATCAGTTCAGTCCGGCCGAAACGACTGCCAACGCCGCGCAGTTCGAAGGTGTTTATCGCGGGCGTAAATGGCGCGAAAACATCAATATCGAGGTGTCGCGTAACCAGACTAGGCAAACTCTGGTTCTGCCGACAAGATAGGTCGATCGGGCAAGTCAGCTTGTGACGAGCATCGAGCTGTAGATCTGTTCAATCCTCGCCACTCCGATCAGCGCTAACCTCGCCGCCGCAAGATTAGGGTTGAAGTTTTTTGTCAACACGGCCTAGCGAGATCGACTATCGTGTTGCAAAACCTGTTTCTGCGTGATGTCGCGAACCCGATGGGCTTGGCTGTTCCGCACCTGTGTCCCAGAGATCCTGTTACCTGACGCCTTGAGTGGATCATCGGGATATTTTGCGTGCGCAATCGAAATGGCTCGTCTCCTTGAATGAGGTATATAATCTCAATTGACCGGAACCAAACCGTTACAAATCAAAACTTGGTAATCGCTTACAAAAGTGCTGTTTAAGCTCTTGCTGGTGCATCCAAAACTCATCCTGCATTCATTGTTGGCACCGCTTACAATGTAACAGTTAATCGAAATTTCTTAGTCCATTGGTTGATCGACATTTGTAACGAGTGGTAAAAGCTTCATCATGATTTTGGTGAGCGAAAAGCATAGGGGCGCTAAACAAATCAGGCGTGTCGTCTGATCAGCAATCTTAAGCGTAAATTTGCTAATGTTTACAACTGGCTTATTTTTTATATACCGTTATTGCGTATATGTTCCCTCACATTCCGAACTTGTTTGTAGGATCAAAGAACTTTTTGAGGATTAGTAGATTGTATCTTATTTCATTTTTTCATTCTTTGATTGTACATTTTATAAATTCAAACACGTTTTTGCTATTACGTACTATCAATGCGCATAAGCGAACGCAGCGCTTAGTTCGTCGTCTGCGCACAACTGCACTCTCGGCATCAACATCGAGTGGCAATGACAAAATGGCAAATTTCAAACTGTGGTTGCGCGTGCTCGCAATGTTTATTTGCGCTTCTGGCGCGCTCACTATCTCGGCAGCAAATGCACAAAATATTCTTGCTAACCCTGGATTTGAAAGTAATCCACCGACCTCGCTCGGCAACAACCTTGGCTATTCAGTTACGCCATGGATATTAACTGGCGGCGGCACCAATGTTGTTAAAGTAGACGGACCAGGTGGTGTCGCATATGGCAACCCTGTAGAGAGTGGTCCGCAATCTGATGCGTCTGCATCGGGCGCTGGCGTTATCCGTCATTATTTGGATATCAATGGCAGTTCAGCTAGCTTTTATCAGTCTTTCACAGTGCCATTTTGCAGCAACGGTGCTTCCACTAACAGTGCAACTTATACGATATCAGGCTATTTTTCATCGCGTGATCGGCTTACAGGGACAGGAACGATTGCGCTACTGCAAGGCACCGGTTTGGGCGGGACGCTTGTTACGGGATCTTCTGTAACTGCTAACACGCCTGTTCAGGTGACGAACAAAACATGGCAGTTGGCTACAGC
>JAYUPC010000159.1:0-2729 GCA_043760355.1 Sphingomonadales bacterium | reverse complement strand
CTGCGGTTTCAGACAGTCGGCGGTTGTCGGCAAGCACGCCGAGTGTGTTTGCGGTCAGCGTATCTAGCTTCATCGCTTTGGCAACGGCAGCGATGGCGGACTTGGCATCAGTGCGCGACAAAACAGGGCTTGTAGTCAGAGCACGCAGGTCATTCGATTCGCCAAGCGCATTTACTATCTTGGACAGGCTAGCTTCAACTATGGCTACAACCTTTTTCTCTTGCGCGAGTGCAAAGAGAGCGGTTGCGTAACGCCCCGCCAAACTAGCTGATATGCCGCCGGAATTATCCACGTATGATTGCCCTTGAACAGACTGGAGATGCTTTGGTGACGGGCGGTATGAAGTGTCACCTTCTTCGCATTGTCGCGGCGCGCCTAGCACTGGAATTGCTGCGATGCAAGATGGGGATTTCATGCTTGTTATATATGTCGCGTCATGCTGAACTTGTTTCAGCATCTATCGCACCAATCAGGTTCGCCTTTGCGGTTAGATGGACTCTGAAACAAGTTCAGGATGACGGTAATATTGGGAGGAATGAATATGGGCCAAATGACCAGTATGAAAATGTCTGACGGAGCCGAAATCGCTGTCTATCACGCGCAGCCCGAGGGGACACGCAAAGGCGGCCTTGTCCTCATTCAGGAAATCTTCGGCGTTACCGATCATATTCGCGAACTCTGCGACGAATATGCTGCGGACGGTTATGAGGTTCTTAGCCCGGCCTTATTCGACCGCGAGCATCCCGGGTTCGAGGCCGACTATACTGGCGTTGATTTCGACCGCGCCGTGGAACTTGCGCGTCAACTGCATCCATTCCAACAATCGGTTGCCGATGCACTGACATGCATTGATGCGCTAAAAGCAAAAAGTCCGGTATTCATCACCGGCTATTGTTACGGCGGATCGGTCAGCTGGCGGTGCGCGCAGCTGTCGGATGATCTTGCAGCATGTTCGTCCTATTATGGCAGTATGGTGCCAACGATGTTTATCGACCCTGCCCCCAAATGCGCTGCCATCGCGCATTTCGGACGGTATGATACGGGCATCCCGCTGGAAGGCGTGGAGGCATTGATTGCCAAGGAGCATCCAACCGCGCAGATATTCGTCTATGACGCGAACCACGGGTTTAACTCGGACCGGCGCAAGGATTACCATCAACCAAGCGCGGATTTGGCGAAAGAGCTGACATTGGGGTTGTTTGCGGCGTGTGGGGGTTGAAAGGAGGGACGATGGTAAGTCATAATGAATACCGATTGGCAGAAAGAATTATTTCTCTGAGCAACTCCAAAGATTGGGCCTCCGCTCGATCTGAATGGTACTTGAGCGAAATCTATTTTGCCGAAGATGAGCCTGAAACATGTCTCTGCGGCCACCGACCAATTATTGAGGTTTGCGTTTTGAGAAACCGTATCAACTGTGCTTCGGCTGAAGTTGGCAATGTATGCGTAAACAAATTTTTAGGAATTCCATCCAAAATCATATTTGATGGAATTAAGCGTGTTTCCAAGGATGAAAACAAAGCATTGAACACAAGTGCAGCCGATTATGCTCTAAGTAAAGATTGGATAAATGATTGGGAATTTTGCTTTCTGATCAGTACGGCGCTCAAGAAAAATTTGAGCGTAAATCAAGCTAACAAGCGCCTTCAGATCAATCGTCGTGTTGTAAATAAAATGAGCAAAAGGTAACTTTAAATATTACCGTCCCAACACCAAATCTACCCCGTTAAAAATCAACTGCAGCTGACGATCCGAGATAGAGCCTAACTGCTCATCAATCCGGCTTCGGTCGAGCGCACCGATCTGGACGACGTTGGCAACCGAGTCTTTATCGAGGCCGGTTTCGGATTTTCGTAAGAGCAAGTTGCCCGGAACGTTTGCTATGTGCAGATTTGAAGTTAGTGGAATACATATAATCGTTCCAATGCGGCTTGCATTGAATTCATCGGATTGAATGACGATTGCTGGCCGCCGAAACCCTGGCTCTGAACCAATCGGATCGCCATAATCGATCCAAACAATGTCGCCCTGCCGAATAGCACCCGTCACGCGATCATTTTACCATTCGGTCTGAACGAGAATGCGACGCGCAGCTTCTTTGGCAAAAGAAGAATCATCATCGCCAGCAGCGAGTAGGGCTTCATCAATTTCATGCGTCAGCGTGTCCGGATTGTGCCGTGATGCAAACTCTTGCAGCGCTCGGGAATAGATTTTACTCCGCGACGATTTAAGGCTGCGAGCCAATGCTTCGCCTTCTTCGAAAATATCATCGGGGATGGATACTGCTACTTTCATACTTTTGGTATAACCTAAAATTTCTCATATTTCAATAGCACTCTCACTCCGACATCAAGATTACATAATGCTTTTGCAACGTCTCGCTTACCGTCCATGTTCCGGCAAAACCTGGCTCGATTACAAACGCATCGCCTGTTCCAATCTCTATTTCGTTCCCTATATCGTCGCGGATCACTGCGCGGCCCGACAGGATGTGGCAAAACTCCCATTCATCATAAGTTACCGACCATGATCCCGGGCTTGCTTCCCAGATGCCAGTAAATAAGCGGTCATTCAGGTCGGTCGTATGATTCCAGCTTCGCGTTTGCGGATCACCGGACAGGACGCGGGCTGGAACGCCGGTTTCGGCTTTGGGTGTCTGATTCCGGAAGATTTTGAACTTTTGCAAATGGGACACTCCTTTGGTGGTCGGCGCTGTTTGCACGACATCT